>JAPYRG010000001.1:13587-88584 GCA_029936965.1 Fidelibacterota bacterium | reverse complement strand
TATTGCCATAATTACCATTACGGCAATAAGCTCGATCATGGTAAACCCTTGTTGGAATCTAGACATAAAAAAAACGCCGGTTCTATCCGGCGTTTTTTTTAACAGTGTTTTAATTCTTACTATTATCGAGTGCCTACGGTTGTAGCTTCTACATCAAGGTTGGCGTCAGGTCTATATTTATGCATACCAGAAACAACAACGTCTTTGGTAGTATCAAAACCAAGATCACAGTCCTGGTCGGTACCAGTAGCTCCAAGATCATCATCATCTTTGTAGGCAACTAATTGAAACGAATCAAACTGGTAACCATCATCTTCAGCAGTTTGCGTTGTGGCTGGAAAATATTCAATGAAAAAAACATTCTTTTTAATGGTTCCTGCACCAGCTGTTAAGCCATGTGGGTGATATTGAAATACTATTAAATTAGGACTCGCAACTCTATCGCCTACAACGGCGGGGCCTGTAGGATTTTCATCCACACCTCCATCGTTTTCCCAAGTCTGGATCCATTTATCCTTATCATAATCTTTTATCCATAAATCAAGATAATAGTTTTGAAGTTGTGTAGCTGCAACCAATGCTGGTTCATCATAAGTCTCCATCCCTCTTCCGCCTGATATAGCATTTTTAAGGGCTTGATTACTCACATAATTACGAATGGCTCCATACATGTTTCCTACATTGGACTCATAGGCGCCTTCCTGAACAGATGTAATTCGTGGAATCACCACGGCTGCCAGAATTGCTAGAATAACCATTACAGCTATCAATTCAATTAAGGTAAAGCCTGGTTGAAATTTGTTGTGTTTCATGGATTGTCTCCTGTTGTTGTTCAAATTAATTTTTATTAATATATGTTCTATTTCCAATAATATATTCCCTCACCACCCTATACAGCAAGTAAAATAAAAAATTTTTTTAATATTTACATCATACTCGTCATGTTTTCGATCATTGGCATAAAAACTGCCAACACAAAAACACCGACAAAAGCTGTAATAATCAATGTTAGAACAGGCTCCATAGCAGCCATAAGTCCATCCATTTTATCCTCCATGTCCGATGTATAATACTCAGCCACACCATCTAACATCTCGCTCAATGCGCCCGTCCGCTCCCCAATACTAATGAGGCTAATGGCCATCTCCGGCATATACTTGCTCTGCAGGGCCACACTCATAGGTGACCCCCCCAGCACATCTTTCCTGGCTTTTTTCAGGTCTTTTTCAAAAACCTTGTTGTCCACCGTCTCGCCAGCAATAGCAAGAGCGTCCACTACCTGAACCCCGCTGGACACCAAGACATTCACCATCTGGGAAAATCGAGCTGTTACGCTGGATTGGATCATGATACCAAACTTTGGTAAATTCAACTTAAAAAGATCAAAATTATATCCTCCTGCTGGGGTGCTGGTATAATATTTTAGCGCAGAAAAAACCAGAAAAATTACAACAAACAATATGAAACCATATTGGGTTAAAATATCACTAACACCCATCATGATTTTCGTAGGTAGGGGCAACTCTTTCATGTTGGCAAACATTGTCGCTGCCATCTTAGGTAAAACAAAAGCTATCTGTACGTATCCAGCTACTAATAGGGCAATACCTACAAACATCGGGTAGCGTAGCGCTTTTTTTACCTTAGCTTTGGCTTCCATGTCCCGTATAGTAAATTCCCGTATCTGGGCAAAAATATTGGGCAATGTACCGCTCGCCTCACCGGCCTGAACCATCTTCACATAAAAATTGCTGAATACTCTGCTTTGATCTTCCATGGCCGCTGACAATTGCGCCCCCCCGGTCACGCGGCTTTTCAATGTTGCAACTACCTTTTTAAGGTTATCTGTTACTGCAGCTTCTTCCAAGGCGTTAAGCGCATCAAGCATCGGAATCCCCGTTTTGAGCAGCATTTCCAACTGACGAGTGAACATAGCCAAGTCTTTGGGCTGTAGTTTTTTAGCTTTAACCTCTCGCCCTAATAGTTGATTAATATCCATATCAAAACTAATATTACTAAGATTGAATCCACCTTTTTTTGCAGAAATTAGCCTCTCTCCATTACTGTCTATTATTTTATATAATTCTCCCCTGGACTTAGCAGCAATACTTCTTTCTGATAAGGTTCCGGTACTATTGACTAATTTGCAAGCATAGTTTGGCATTATAGAACGCGGTTGATCTCTTCAATGGATGTCAATCCTTTTTTAATATAGGCTAAGGCTGCATCTTCCAACATTTTCATTTTGTTTTCCCTGCAAATTCGAGTTAATTCCTCTGCCGAAGCTTCTTTTTTTACCGCTTCGTTGATCTCCTCATTTGGGATTAGCAGTTCATATAAACCTGCCCGGCCTTTGTAGCCGTCTTTGCCGCAGGTTTTACAACCATTTGGGTTTGCATGATAAATAAATCCATCTAGCTTTTTCATATTCAGTGATTTGAGATCTTTTTCAGTCGGTCTATATTTTATTTTACATTTATAACAAAGTAAGCGAATCAACCGTTGAGCCAAAATGGCTCGGATGGTTGTGGTTAATAGGAATGGGTCGCAGCCCATATCTGCTAATCGAGTATAAGAAGCAGCTGCGCTATTCGTATGTAGTGTGCTGAATACCAGGTGCCCTGTTAGTGCCGCTCTTATAGCCAAGTCCGCTGTTTCCCTGTCACGCATTTCCCCTACCATTATTACATCCGGGTCTTGTCGCAACATTGAGCGTAGCGCAGCAGCAAAGGTCATTCCGGCACGTTCATTTACGTGTCCTTGAATAATTCCTTCTAGCTGCCGTTCTACAGGATCTTCTATCGTAATTATATGTTCTTCCACTGTATTAATTCGAGTCAACGTTGCATACAGCGTTGTGGACTTACCACTTCCCGTGGGTCCAGTTACTAAAACAATTCCGTTACCGCTACTATAGGCTTTTTTCCATAGTCGAATAGTATCAGGATCAAACCCCATTTTATCAAGACTAACAAGGCCTTTGGATTGATCTAGGACACGCATAACAACCTTTTCTCCGTGCGGCGTTGGGTACGTTGAAACACGAACATCCACCGGTTTTCCTGCCTCTACTTCTGTTTTAAAACGACCGTCCTGTGGTTTTCGTGATTCGGCGATATCGATACCGGCCATAACCTTAAATCGGGAAACGAGTCCTGGTGTACGCGAGGGCGGCATCGTTGAGAATTCTGATAGTACCCCATCAACTCGAAGCCGTACTCGCAATGAACGTTCACCGGGCTCTATATGAATGTCACTGGCTCCGCTACGAACAGCCTCCAATAGAATATTATCGGCTACCTGAATATTTTCCTCGTCCGAGATAGCTTCTTCTACCTGCGCTTCATCACCATAGCCCCCGTCTTCGCTATAGCCGGATGTGGAAACATAGCTTCTATCAATAGCTAGTTCAATATTTTTTTCCTTTGCCAATACCATCTGAATTCGCTTGTTTGTCATTTTCCGTATCTCATCTACTGCGGTAATATTTAGAGGCTCCGCAGTTGCCACTGTTAAGGTGTCTTCAATAATAAATAGTGGAATTACTTTCAGTCTTCTTGCGCGATCTTTAGGAATAAACTCTAATGCTTCACTATCAATATTGAAATTGGACATTCGAATCACCGGCATATATAGCTGTATCCCAAGAACTTCCATAACTTGGCGCTCGGTTAATAACCCAAGCTCAATGCAGGCTGCGCCAAAATGACATCTGTTTTCATTCTTAAACGTAACTGCTTCTTCCACCTGTTCGGGTGTTAGCAAATTTTCTGTGATCATTATTTGTCCAAGGCTACGATTCATTACAGTACCTCATTGAATAAAATTCGTTATGCAACCGCTGATTCATCTCCAGCTTGTGGAGCCAATAACGTAATAATTTCCTGCGTTAGTTGATCAGCAACAATTGGTTTTCTTAAAAATAAATCACATAGCGCTCTTTCAGATTTCAATACATCTTCCTGACTATCATTCGACGAAACAAATACAACAGGAATGTGTTGATAGCGATCATCACCCTTCAATAGTCGGCACACCTGAAACCCATTCAAATTAGGCAGCTCTGTATCTAAAATTACCACTCCTGGTTTTGCTTCTTTCGCCATGCGATACCCTTCTATTCCATCCCCAGTAGAGACTACTTCTATACCAATACTTTTGAAGTAATTGCTCACCGTTTGAATAAAGGTGGCATCCTGATCAATGATTAATATGCGGTTACTACTCATTTCTGAAAATAAATTACGATGATATAATAATAGTGGGTGTGATAAAAATTAAGAGTTCATTTTGTGACTTTGCTTTTCCATCTGACTTAAAGAATCTTCCGAAAAAAGGAAGATCGCCAAGATAAGGAAGTTTTTCAATTGTGGAGTCGTCCTGGTCAAATATAAGACCCCCAATTATTAATGTTTCGCCATTTCTTACCATAACATTTGTGTCTGTAGATCTACTAGATACAATAGGCCTCCTTTCTGCTCCAACATATCCAGTAATTGCCTGAACAGAGGCCTGAATGCTCATGGTAATTAAATCATTTTCATTAATTCGAGGCAACACTCTCAGATTTACATTTACATTTTGATCCTGATATGTATACGGTTGGGATCCAAACATGCTTCCCTCGGCCTGAGGAACCAAGACTGGAATCGTAGTCCCTACTGTAATTGTGGCAGGGGAATTATTAAATGTGGTTACCTGAGGTTCCTGGAGCAGTCTAGTTTCTGCATCACTAGCTAATACCTGCAACAACGCAGAAACAGTTGAAGGCGCTAACGTGGCCAGGCTGACTTTTTGTCCTGCATTATTAATCAATTGCCCCAGACCCAATGCCAAACTAGTGTCCACCCGCACAGCCCAATTAATACCAAGTGTTTCATCTTTCCTTAGCGTGGTTTCAATAAACTTTACTGAGATATTAATCTGTGGATTTACCTTATCCAAGGTACGTATAATCTTTTCTATTATTTCAAAATTACCTGGGATATCTGTGACCAGAATTAAATCATTTAAATCAGATCCTGTAGATGATAATTCAACCGCGGCGCCTTGAGGAGAGAATACAGCTGTAAGTGCTGGCATCACTGCGCCTGCGGTAAGAAAAGATAATGAGAATATATGTGTATCTAACTCTCCACCCATTTGCAACTGCTCTTCTTTCGCTTTAACTATTACGATATCATCTTCCATAAACCAGCTATATCCGCTGACGCTAAGAATTGTATTCATTGCTTTTTCTAATGATACATCTTTCAATTTTAACGTTACCTTGCCCTTTATTTCGTCACCTAAAACAAGATTCATTCCATGCTGAGTTGTTATTAATCGAAGAATATCCACAATATCAGCATTTTTAAAATTGACGCTGACCAGCGCTGGCTTAATAGGTTGATATGGGTCAATGGTTGGTTTTTCTACCTGCGGGCGATCCGGTTTGGGCCACTTAATCACCATAATATTTCGGGGTGCTTCCGGCAGGTTTGTTTTGAGTTCTACCGTAAATGCTGGTCTCTCAGAAAAATTTAGGCGTACATCCACCCTATTTGTTACTGATGTCAGATCCCAGGCTACTGGGACTTTTACGCTATATTCAACCAGCGGGGCAAGGTTCAATCTTTTTTTAAAATCTCCTCTTTCCCAATTAACATTTCCAAGCCCAATCTGTAGTGTTGGCGGAGATAATCGCTCCGTAGTAACATACTCAATATCCGGACCATTAAACTCGAGAACGAGATATTGGTTTCCTCCATATTCTTCTGTGTTGATACCAAGCAACTTTGTAGGCTCACCAACAACAGGGTTTGCAATGATTAAAAAACTCAAAAAATACAGTATGTGGATTATATTTTTCATTCTATTAACTCCAGTGTAATTCTATCTCTATTTCTTTTTAATCGGACTTCGCTTTCCGATATTTTTGCTACGGTAAATCCAAACATTTTATTCCCTTTTTGTATAATCTCATCATTGATAATTGCCATATAACCATCTTCTGATTTGGAGATACCTGTTAGTCTAAATTGTGATTTAATTATTCTGTTACGATCAAAGAAAAAATCATTCGTCCAAATGTTTGGAGTAAAAGCGATGGAATCAGGGCGCGCACTAGTTAACAATGCTCTTATACCGCTATCATCAATACCTTTTGCAGATGATGGCTTTGATTGTGTTGGTTTGTTTGCCTGCCCTGTATCAAATAATTTCAGAATTGGTTCACCAAAAAACACTAAAAGAACCACGCCCATTACAGCTAATAAAATTATTTGCCTATTCACTCTTTTCTTCCTCCATTTGATATGTGTAATACACTACATCTGCGATTACCTGCTTTGCCGCATTTTGATCGAGAGAAAATGTATAGCTATGCAAATTAACCAGTTTTATTTCTTTTTCTACATCATCGAAAAATGGTCCTATATCAAGAAATTTACCAGAAAGACGTAGGTCTATGTGCAACCGTTCTATGGGGACTTTTTTCACTTTTGTAAAACTATTTAAATCTGGGAAGGTATCATTAGACCTAAGATTTAGACTAAGAACGTCAATATCATATTTTTTTGCCAATTCTTTGATTCTTACTGCTGCTAGTTCGTACTCCCGCATGGTAAAAAAAACATTTTTCTCAAGATCTAAAATGCTATTGATTCGCTGTTTTTGTGCTTCCATTATATTATTTCGTACTTCATCTTGTTTTATTAATTCGCTATCAAGATCTTTGATGGTTTCTTTTGCACCACTTATATCTGAATAAATGCCATAATTATACCACCCATATACACCAAAAATAATTAAGGTTGTTATTAGAAAAATTATAAACCGTATTTTTGGATTGAGTGAGTTCATATAATGATAATTAGGTTAAAAGTTGTTTTATCCTTGGAGGAATCGTCTGATTGAAATAAAAATGCAGCCTGAATATTTCCATTGCCCTCTAAAATAATCTTTGTTCTTTCAAGAATGGTTGTTGCCTGAAGCTTGTTTACCTCCAAAAACCCATCCAGCCTCAAAGTAAACATTGTGTTTTTTATATTTTCAGACATTTCTTCCATTTCACTAGATACAAATCCTTGGTCATATAATTGATTGAGCAAATTTTCTGTATTTGTTTCTTTTATTAATGAAAGATTGGTGATTTCAATGGGGTCTGGCATCGTACGACTTAAGAATTTGAGAGCACCCAACACATTATTTGTCATCACCCGATCTGCATTTTTAAGTTGTTTAAAGCCTTTAATTACGCTCAGGTCAAACATATAATCATTAAATATCTCGCGTTGAATGTTAAGCCTTGCCATCTGCTCCTTTTTCTGAGGAAGCAAAATCTTTAGTGGGCCTAACGTCCGAGTGTTCGAAAAAGTAAATAACGAAAAGAGCACAAGAAGTACTAACATTGCGCTCTGAAGAAATCGTGCGGGTGGAAGAAATTTGTAGTTTTCGCGGTGTTCGTCTGGTAAGATATTTAATTTTGCCTGGGCATCTAATAATAACCCTATGTTGGCCATATAGTTTGATCGCATTGGGTCTTTCCCAATTCCTTTTTCTTCCACAAAAAACTCTTGCACATTGCTTAGATCTTTATTCATAATTTTTACAGCATGTTGATTGTCTTTGAGTTTGCCTCTAGAGCCCTCAAGTTTTTCCTGCGCAATATTTAATTTCTTATCAAACTTTTCAATTTTCTTCGGTCCAGCAATAAGCGTTTGATTCATTTCTTTAATCATTATTTCTGCTTGTTTAATCGCAGCCTCTTTCCCTACAAGCTCATCTTTTATTGATAGCTGAATTTCCTCTAAGCGAAATTTCTCCTTTAAATATTCATCTTCCTTTTCAGCCATCATAAGCTGTATGGCAGAGTATATTTCTTGCATTGCCTCCACTTTGTCTTCTTCTATTCTTAATTGTTCTGATATTTCTAGTTCTCTTGTTTTGAGTTCTAATAATGATTTTTCACTCTGTTCTACAACTTTTTTAATTAACTCTCTTTCGTTCTTTACAGAGCTCTCTGCATCGTCTATTTTCATTTTCAACTTTTCTATGTCAATTTCTTTGCTATCATATTGTTTCTGTAGATCTTTTAATTCTTTTTCTGCTTGTGCAATATCATATCGTTGAAGCTTGATGTAGTCTTTTAAAGAGGTAACCTTTTCTTTTAGCCCGCCTATGTTTTCAGTTATTGTATTCAGCTTTTCCTTATACTTTTCCTGATCATTTTCAAACTCTATCGCCATTTCTTCTATGCGTCTTTTATTATCATAAATCATTTGTTCAAATAAGTTTATTTTTTTCTGCTTATCTCGTTCACCCGTTCTTGTTTGTTCTAAACTTTCGATTAATAAACTGTGTTCCGCCATTACTGGATTAAGCCGCTTGTTTACTTCTTCAACTCTTGCCTTTGATACCTCTAGTTTTTTTTCAAAATCCTGGTTGTGCTCTTTTAGAATTTCTTTTTCTTCGGTTAACGAGTTTCTTGTCATTTTAAATAATTCATCATTGTCATGCAGCGCTTTCTTTTCAATTCTTCTTTGAGTCTCTAATAATTCCATTTCACGTGACATTTGATCCGTCTCTTTTTCCATAATAATCATTTTTGTGCGAAGATTTTTTAATCGTATTTGACCGCTGGTTAGCTTCTTTTCTAGCTGCTGCATTTCCTTATGATGTGCTTTCTCACATGTGCTTATATCATGCTCCATTGTATATAATGATTCCAATGTCAAATCTAATTGAACTTGTTCATCTTTAATCTTTACCTCAAATGCATCAACGGTCTTTATCAGTGCTTGTTTTTCCACAGTTATTTTCAATAATTGTTTGTTTTTTTCTCGTAATCTTGCATCAATATTTTTCAAAATATCTACATGTTGATTCTTGTCTTGATCAAATTTCTCTACTGATTTTTCCAGGGTATTAATTTGTTTATTAAATGCTTTTTCTTGTTCAAGCAACCTGGCGAGTCGTTTTAAGTTATCTTGATCCGTACCCAACAATTGACTCATTTTATCTTTATCATTCACTAATTCCCCATGTGAAATCTGTAAGTGTTTCTGCGTTTTGTTAAATGGGGCAAAATTATAACTTCTTGTAAGTTCTCTCTTGTCTAGCTGCTCTTCTACAAGAGATAATTCATGGTTTATCCCAATGATATCTTTTGTTTTCAGAACTATACTATTATCGATTTTCTTATTCTTTTCACCTATAACTGTGAACAGTTTCTGTACTGCTTTATTTAGATTCTTATAATGCCTTCTTTGATTCGTGTAGTTTTTCTTTATTCTTCGCATAGTCATTAAAATTTCATCTAGAACAGCTTGCTCTGTATGTAATTGATCTTCTAATGAAATCCGTTGGTCTTCTCCGTTTTGATGTTCTTCAGTATGAATAGCCATTTTAGTAACAAAGTCCGTCATGTCTTGTTCTAAATCAGAAATGTTTTGTTCTTGTTTTTCTTTTTGAATAGTTAATTCAATGATTTGATCATTCAGCAATGAGTGTTTTGAAGAAAACTGTGTGTCTTTTTCGTTTAAGCTGTTTCTTTCAATCTTGTTTTTTTCGCGAAGTTTATTTAGTCGTTCTTTTAGTTTATATATCCCAGGTTTACCACCAGGTATATTTTTTTGTGTATCTGATATTCGGGCTTCTATTACTGTCACATCTTTATCAGCAGATTCTAATTGTTCTTGAAGGGTGGAAAGTTTCTTATCTTGCTGTCCTAAATCCATTTCAAATGATTTAGCGCGATTATTAAAGGCGCGCTTTTCTTCACTCGATTTGATTTCCAATTTCTGAATTTCCCGATTGTTATGACGAACTTTTTCCCGATTTGTCTTTGCAGTATCTGTCGTTCCTTCTACGCGTGCTTCTACGTTGGATATTTCCGTAATGATTGCTTCATTTTGTTTTTCACCTTGATTCAATTTCCCATCAATTTGTTTTGCTCTTTCTGTTAGCTTTGAAAGTGCTTCTTTTAAATTTTTTGATAAATCTATAATCTTTTCTTTGTGGATATTTTTTATAGTTTTTTCTTTTTGTGCTAACTGTTCTAATGTTTGCTCTAATGCTATATCTTGTTTTTTAATATTATCTAAGCACTGTTCTTTGGATCTTTCTTTTCTAGTAGAAATTTCTGTCAATCTTGATTCAACTGTTTCTTGTGACCGAATGAAGCTTAAATCAGATTCGTTTAATTCTCTTTCTGCCTGTCTATAGTGTCGATCTAGTTGATCGATATGGTTTTCTAAATCGGTCATTTTATTGATAGCTCTTCTATGGTCTTTCTTCATCTGTCTGTGTTTTCTTGTTAGCGATCTTTCTTCATTTTCTAGATTTCGTATCGCTACGCCAGCATCAGCAACAGCTTTTTTCTGTTTTTTTACTGTATCACCAGATAATTGTATTGAATCTTTACTAATTAAAATGCTTGTCCGTGTAGCTTGCAGTTTTGTTTCTAATTTTCGTATCTCTTCTTTTAAGGCGTTTGCCTCATACGTTGGAACATCATAAAAGCCTGCAAGTTTTAGCTTTTGTTCTCTTATTTCTTCTTCCAATTGCGGTATTTCATCTGAATTAAATACTATATCTTTTTTACTGCTAGACATTGAACTATCTATCTTTGACAATTGTTCTTGGATAGATTGTTTATCATCACGTAAAGACACAAGCTCTTTGTGTTTTAATGATATTTTGCTTTCCAGGGAAACTAATTGTTTATCCAGAGAAACAATCTCTTTCTCAAAATTTGCAAGTTTAGGTTTTGCAGATTTTTTTATTTTATTCAATTCACCTTGTGCTTGATTTCGCTTTTTATTTAATGCAATAAGCTTGTCTTGTCTATCTCCAAGTCGTTGTTTTAATTCCATTTCCTGTATGATAAACTTTTCAAGTTTTTCATTGAGCTCATGTCGATAACCGCTACTGTTTTTTTCGCATTGTTCTTTATGATTAAAAATATCTTGAGCATTATTGGCTAGTTCTGTACTTAACTTCTCTTTTGTTTCCACTTTATTCTTATTCGTGGTTTCCGCATATGATATTTTTTGTTTTGATATTAAATCAAGTTCTTTTTGTAGGGATCTCTTCTCTTTCGTCCACTCATTGATTTCTGGCTTAAGCTCGCTTATCCTTGTTCTTTCTAATACAATCTGAAGCTCCAACTCGCGATTATCTGACTCAATTCTTTCAGACGAGTTATTTAGTTGGTCTATCTGAGATGTAAGTAAAGTACTTAACCGACTGTATCCGTTTTCTTGTTCCGACTCTT
This sequence comes from Fidelibacterota bacterium, assembly GCA_029936965.1. Lineage (GTDB taxonomy): Bacteria > Fidelibacterota > Marinisomatia > Marinisomatales > TCS55. Next base: position 77,327 of record JAPYRG010000001.1, on the reverse strand, counting down.
CTTTTTCTATATTGTTAATACGTGCCTTTTGGTTCGCAATTGATTTACGAATATTTAAAAGTTCGTTAAGGGTTTCTTTATGTTCTTTTTGTAGGTCTCGCAGGTTTTCATATTGATTGTTTAATTCCTCTAATTGTTTTTCTAAGCCTGCTATGTTCTCATCTCTGTCTTTTATTGCTTTATCTTTTATTTCTTTTAAACCACTATAATGTTCCTGTGATCGTTCAAGATCTGTTTCGCCTTTTGTTAATCTTTTTTGTGTAAGAACAAGAGAGTCTCTTTCTATTTTATGACGTATTTCTCTGTCTTTTATATCTTTACTTAAGGTTTCTATCTTTGCAGATAAATCAGAGAGCTTCTTATGTAATTTCTCAATTTTATCATCAATGTTGTTAATCGTTGTTTCTTTGGATTTTTGATCCTTTTCTAATGCTAAGAGTTCACCGTCTAAAGCAATTAATTCACCAACATGTTCTTTTATAAGAACTAACTTAGGCGTCATTTCGTTTACTCTATTAATTGATTCATTTATATTAGCATAAATGATCCTCTCATCTTGTTCTTGTAAGCTTACATTATTAAATCGATCAGCTAAGCTTTCAGTCTCCGATACGCTTGTTGGTAGTTTTCTGCGAAAATCTGGTAATCTCCAATTTGCAGATGCTATTACTTTATTTGCTGTTTCTAATTCAAAAAAATAGATTTTTTGTATTTTTTCAATTTCTTGCTTTCGATCATTTATTGATAAGGAAAGCGCATCGATCGTTACGGTGGCAGTTGTTTGATCAGCTTCCAGTATTTCAATCTCATTATCTAAGGAATCCTGATCCTTGTTTAAAGATGATAATTTTTTATTATTATGCTTAATATTCTTTTCATCTGATTTAATAACTGACTCTTGTTTATTTTTAGAAGTAACTATTTTATCTCTGGATGAAGACATTTTCCCTATTTCGTTTTTGAAGGACTGTATTTGATACTTAACTGATAGCTCTGTTGCGGCGTTTTCAGCTTCATGTTCTTCTTCTTTGCCTTGTGCTTGTTCATATGCTTCAATTATCTTGTTTACTTTATTATCAAGCTTATCAATCTTTTTTCTTATAAAGCGTAGCGTGGCGTCATGCTCCAAGCGCGTTTTTTCATAATCGCTTACTGCCGTACGCAAATCTGCTTCATTTTTATCAATAGCAGACAAATTTTCCTGTAAATCCGATGAGCAACTCTCAAATTCAAATTCTGCATCATTTAATTCATGATTCACCGCTTCTATTCGCTCATTTATAATACCCAACCTTTTGCTAAGATCCTGAATAGTCCCAGCATCGACTTTCATATCTATTATGGTCTTTTTCTTTTGTTTTCTTAATTCAAACTCTTTCTGATCTATCTCTCGTTGTTGTTTTTTAAACACCACTTGCCGTTTCCTCGGCTTTATTTCATACTCATCCCGTTGGCTAAATTGAAAATTTAAATCTCCAGTTGTTTCATCCTGTTCTTCAATATGATGCTCAATATCTTTTTCCATATCTTTAATTCTTGATTCACAAAGACTAATGCTATCTTTTAATTTGCGTAACTCCTGTTGTTCTAATTTTTTTTCTCGACTTACGTCTTTAAGCTTCATGCGTAATTTTTTCTCTATAACAGCAGATTTCTTTTTCTTCGCATTAATTGGCGCATTTAATTTTTCAACCTTTTTTTCAATCAGATCTACCTCAGTATATATAGGCATTGCCTTACTTTGCTGTTTTTTAAGATCTTTATCTGCCTTCTCAAGATCTGCTCTGGTCTTCTTTTCTTCGTTATTGTATTCCGTAGTTAAGTGATTAATATCCTGGGTATTTGTTTCTAATGCATTATTCGCTACTGCAATATCCTTGAAATATGTCTGCTTATTGCGCATTTGCTTATCTATCTCAACAGCGATTGCCTCTGGATCCTTAAAGGCTCTTATCATCTTATCTAATTGGATTACATCATCACGAGACCTATTAATTGATGAAGTAATTCTTTCGCGATCCTGCAACATGGAATCTCTATTCTTTAATAACTTTTTCTGCTGCTTTGTTACGTTCATAGCCTTAAACAGGTCTGCATATAATCCATCAATGTCTTCCACTGCTTTTCCAACAGTTCTTTGGGCTATAGTGCTTATATTTTTGATGTGGCTGCCCGGGCCGCCAAGATAGACATTGTCAATTTCTAACATTTTATTTGATATCGTGCTTCTTACGTCAGAAAAATATTTCATTGAATTATCAAGTTCCTTTGAAAATTTAGCTACTGGTGTTCCTAGAAGCTGTTGAGCATCTATCCAAGGTATGCTTTCTCCTGTATCTATAATGCTTTCATCCATTTCTATTCCATAATTAAGGAGAAAATCCTCTGCGAGTTTTCTATCGACATCAATAACCTTTCGTCCAACTTTAAACATTTTACAAAGAGGTAAATAAAAATCCCTTACACCAATCCAAAAATATCTTGATTCCACTAATTGCTGATTTTGAACCAATGCTAAATTCGTTCTTCTCTCATCTATATATATTATTAATGCATTACCCGAGCCAGTAGTCCCGGCTCCATAGCTATATATATTGTGTAATATTTTTGGGAAAGCGGTGGAATACCTGGGCTGTATCCCTGCGGCGGTTAGGTTGGTATAGTCATTTTGAATGGTCGCCCCGAGTGCGGAGTAGCAAACTACAGCATTATTTTCATATTTATCATTAAAAGACCAATCAACAATAGACTCTTCTAATTTTAAATTGTACGATTTAGTTAGATTATAGTATAAGTAGTCCTTAAAATCTTTTTTTGCACCACCCTCAGGTGTAGCAACAAAAGTCATCTCATAATTATATCTAGTCGAATACATCGCTAAATAATGGCTTCTGGTTTTTTTAGGATCTACATAGTTTGCATATACATGTTTGATTAAATCAGGAAGTGTCTTAATTGCATGTCCATTATATTGATAAGGAAGATCGTAAATCTTTGTTTGTTGAATTTCAAAGGTGTCAAGTTTTCTTGTAGCCTGTAGAAAAGTTACATTATCACCTGTATGTATAAAGGTCATCGCCTCATTTAAGCCGTTTAAATTCATCTTTACTGATTCTAGGATTCTAGCGGATTGTTTTTTCGGCTTATATCTTTTAATCGGAGCAGCAGATTCGAGTGATTTCTTTTTTTTCTTCTCTGCTTCTAGCCTTCTATCAATAGCCTTTCTTCTATCAGATAATACTCTCTTTTCAATACCTTTTCTTCTTTCTTTTCCTTCTCTTTTTTCGCCACCTTCAAAATTTCTTTTTTGTCGTAATCTACGTTCCTTACCAACTCTTTGTTCAAGTGTAGCGCGTCTATCTCCTCCACGTCTACGATCGGCAATAATTCTAACAGGCCCATCGCCACTTTGTGGTGGTGGAGTGCCCTCATCTATTTGACCTTGCCCCGTTGTAGAGAAGCTATCTGGAATTTGACCGGCCGGCTTTCCCTTTGCTTTTAATAGCGAAGCCAATAAGGGATTGTCGTCAGATTTAGTAGATTCCGTTTCATCTACATCATCCTGGATAGACTCTGCATCGGAATTTTCGTCAAGTTTCTTTTCAATAGTCTTAGTTGATGATTTCTTTATAAGTGGAGACGGCTGATCTCCTAACAATGATTCATCGATTTCAAATTTTTCAGCAACGTTAATAAATTTGTTTTGTGTAATGCCTTTAACTTTTTCTGATTCGGCTATAATAAGAATTCCAGAAGATTGTAATTTTTTTATATGGTAATAAATTTTATCTTTGGGAAAACTAATTTCATCAGCAATCTCAGAAGCTGTCAGAGGTTCATCATAAAGAACATCAATAATTTGTTTACGAATAGGGTCAGAAATGACCTTTAACAATTTAATGTTATCAATACGAAAAATGTCTTTTTGTTCCGAGGCCATAATTAATAAATAGTAAACGGTATAGTACTGTATACCTTATTTAACCCAAAGCCTCTTATATGGTGCTTATAGCTCATTAATAGTATGTGGTCTCCGCAAAAAATCACTTATAATAAGTAATTTTAGCAAATTTATATGAAAAATATATTAATTGACAAGAACTGTTTAAATTAATTTTAACATTGTAATATTTATAAAGGTTCATAAAAAAATAAGCATAAAGTGGGTATGATCTGTAAAATAATAGTTATAGATAAAAAAATATAAATTATAATTATAGCAATATTTACAGATAAGATCTTCGGTAGATTTAATAATATTTAATACAGGGATTGTAATATTTATCAATATATAGATTTACAATAGTGATATATGTTTATCATAAGATTGATATCTGTAAACAATTAAAGGTGTGCGATAATATATTATATAGCTTTAAATAATGACTTGTATTATTAAAAGATGCCATTAAAACAACTTTTTGACGTTTTCGGGCGGTCTACCAATAACTCCGCTATGCTTTTTAATTATAATTGGTCTTTCAAGTATTTTAGGGTTATTAGCTATAAGTTCTAATATTTGATCAAAATTCATATTATTAATATCTACTTTTAAGTCTTTAAAATTATTATCATAAGTACGAACTAAATCAATTGGTAGAATAGATAAATATTTACATATCTTACCTAAGCGTGCTACACTGGGTGGATCATTTAAGTATTCAATAGTAGTAAATTTGGTATTATTGTCACGCAATAATTGGAGTACCTTCCTACTCTTACCTCATCTATTGTTATGATATACAGTAATACACATTATATACACTCCTCTTATATTATCTGACAGTATTCATTAAATTTTTTTTTCTTTAATATTGGAACCCGGGCATCTGGACTGGGCAGCCCGACTGGAATCAATAAGTAGGCGCGTTCGTTGTCAGGTCGTTTACATATTCTTTCAAGAAAACCCATGGGCGAGGGGGTGTGTGTTAATGCCACTAATCCCGCCCTCTGAATTGCGGCTAATAAAAATCCGCATGCGATGCCAACCGATTCATTCACATAATAATTCTTATACTTTTGTCCGTTATTCAAATCATATATTTGCTTAAACACCACTATTATGTAGGGTGCTATTTCTAAGAATTCTTTGTTCCAATCTGTGCCAAACTTATTTAAATCATCTAACCAACTTTGTGGAGCGCGTTGTGTATAAAATGATTTTTCTTCTTTTTCAGCCGCTATTCGTATTTTTCTCTTTGTCTTGCTGTCTTTTACTATTGAAAAAAACCACGGTTCTTTATTTGCGCCTGATGGCGCGCTTGCTGCAATACTTATAATATTTTCTATTATTTCTTGTGAAACATCCTTTTTTGAAAAGTCACGGACCGACCTACGAGACTTAATTTGTTTTTTGAACTCCTTGCTTTGCTCCACCCGGGCACTGTTATTTATGGTATTATGTTTATATTTCTTAAATCCCATCCTGTTTTTCACCCAATTTAATTTACAACATATTTAGTTCTATATCATAGTGGTCTGTAAATATTTACAGACCTAGTCTCTCGAGGGTAATCTTATTTGTTTTTTTTTTAATTATATCCATTGTATCGTTGATACTCTTATATATTCACCCTATAATCACATAATCTTTTTTTATTAAATAATCTTGATTAACATACATTTACCAAACCAGCACTGGGATTCATGCCTCTTGATGTAGGCACTATTACTGTCGTTGTTGGTGCACAATGGGGTGATGAAGGAAAGGGTAAGATTACTGACTTCTTTGCTGGTTCTTCCGATTACGTTGTAAGATATCATGGTGGTAACAACGCCGGTCACACCGTTATTGTGGATGGTAATACTTTTAAACTTCATCTTATACCCTCTGGTGTTCTGTACTCTAATCCCAAGTGCGTTATTGGAAATGGTGTTGTTATTGATCCAAAAGCCTTGTTAGATGAAATTTCCTATTTATCTGAAAAAGGGGTTGTTCCAAACCTTATTATTAGTGATCGAGCACATGTTATCATGCCATATCATAAATTGATAGATATAGCTCTTACTGAACATCAGGATGATCTTGCCGCTGGAAGCACTAAGCGCGGTATCGCGCCTGTTTATGGAGATAAAATGTTCCGCAATGGAATTAGAATGGTTGATATTTTAGAACCAGATGTGTTTTTGGAAAAACTCAATAAATCATTTGCGTTTGCAACTAATCTTCTATTTGCTATAACTGCAACTAAAATGGATTTGCAATTAGATAAAATATATAATGATTATTTAGATATGGGTAACCGCTTAGCGCCTTATATATCTGATGTGTCATTAGAGCTCTATGCTGCATATAATAATAATAAAACTATACTTTTTGAGGGGGCACAGGGAATTTCGTTAGATGTAGATCATGGCATATACCCATACACAACCTCTAGCAATACAATCGCTGGTGGCATTTCTACTGGCACTGGTGTTAGCTACAGAGATATTCACAGAATCATTGGGGTTACAAAAGCTTATTTAAGTCGTGTTGGTGATGGCCCACTTCCTTCAGAGGTTCATGGATCTGAAGCAACCGAGCTCAGAGAGAAGGGTGGTGAGTATGGAACTACAACTGGGCGGGCGCGCCGCGTTGGTTGGTTAGATCTGGTTCAAGTTCGACAAGCTGTAAGAGTAAATGGGTTAACTGAAATTGCTTTAACGAAACTCGATATATTGTCAAACATAAATGAGCTTTGTGTTTGTACAGCATATGAAATAAACGGATCTGAAGAAACTGAAATGCCAGCAAGTCTTCAAAAATTTAGAGCTGCTAAACCTATATATAAAAAGTTATCTGGGTGGGGAGGATTAACAGACAGTATGATTCAAGATGGATATAGCACTCTTCCACAATCGCTAAGAGATTATGTGCAATTCATTGAAGGGGAGGTTAACTGTAAAGTTTCAATTATATCTGTAGGCCCTGAAAGACATCAAACTATTATTAGATAACTAGTGCCTTTTACAAAAGAAACAATTGATTTTAATGGAAAAACAGATTCTGAAATCGTAGCTATTTTACAAGAACACAATATTCCTTTATTACCAAGCGAAATTAAAATGATTCAAAATGATTTTTTAGGCAGACCGCCTTCGCTTGCAGAGTGCATTCTGTTTTCAATTGAAGGATCTGAGCATTGTTCATATAAAAGCAGTAGAAACCATCTTAAACAATTTAATACAAGTGGTCCTGATGTTGTTCTTGGCGCTAAAGAAGACGCTGGCGTTGTATCCATAGCGGAAGATAAAGATGGAAACCGCTGGTGTATTGTTATGAGCCACGAATCCCATAATCACCCTTCACAAATAGTCCCATATGAAGGTGCTGCAACTGGAGTGGGGGGGAATGTTCGAGATGTTTGCTGTATGGGGGCAAAAGTTATTGCATGTACAGACAGTTTTCGTTTTGGTGATATTCAGTCAAATAAAACAAAATGGATTCATGATGGTGTTGTCGCTGGGATTGGTGGTTATGCTAATCCTTTAGGGATTCCAAATATTGGAGGAGATATATATTATAATAGAAGTTATAATGATAATTGTTTGGTGACTCTTGTTACCCTTGGAGTGGTTCGCGAAGATGAAATATTTCACTCATATGCGCCAGAAAACGCAGATGGTTATGATCTGATACTAGTTGGAAAAGCAACAGATAATAGCGGCTTTGGTGGGGCAAGTTTTGCATCTCTTGAACTTGAAGAAGGGAAAAAGGAGCAGAACAAAGGTGCGGTACAAGAGCCGAACGCATTTTTAGAAAGACATATTCTAAAATCCTCCTATGCGCTATTTAAAATGATTATAGAAAAAAACCTGTTAAATAGGGTTGGTTTCAAAGATTTGGGCGCAGGTGGCGTTGCGTGTGCAAGCGTTGAACTTGCTGATACGTCTGGATATGGTGCAGAAGTTTGGCTAGATAATGTACATGTTGGTATGGACGATTTACATCCATCTGTGGTTTTGTGCTCTGAAACTCAAGAAAGATTTATGTGGGTCTGTCATCCTGATATTACAGATATGATAATAGATCATTACAATAATACATTTGATATGCCCGGTGTTTCTAATCTTGCCCGAGCCTCTGTAATTGGAAAAATACATAATAATAAACAGTATATAGTTCATTCCGGTAAAGATGAGATTGTAAATGCACCCGCTGAAATGATTACAAAAGGATTTAATTATAATCGTGCAATTAAAAAACCTGAGTCAAACCTAAATGAACCAGACCTTCAAGAACCAAAAAATTATAATCATATTTTAGAGAAACTAATAACACATGAAAATATATGCTCAAGGTCAAGCGTATATGAAACATATGATAAGCAGGTACAAGGTCGGACAATCGTTGAGCCGGGTGATGCTGACGCTGGTGTTCTTGCTCCATTTAATAATAGTCAATATCCAGAAGAAATTAGAAAAATAGGTATTGCACATTCAACGGATCATAATCCGCTGTATGGAAAAATTAGTCCTTATTGGTGTGGGGTAAATTCCGTCGTAGAATCTATGAGGAATGTTGCTACTACAGGGGCTACACCACACGCAATGACTGATTGTCTTTGCTTTGGAAACCCTGAAAAACCTGAACAAATGTGGGAGTTTGCTGAGGCTACAAAAGGAGTGGCAGATGCATGCAAGGGTATTCATCTCAAACACCGCCCAGGCCACTCGGTTCCTATTATTGCTGGAAATGTGAGCTTTTATAATGAATCAGCTGGTGGAGCTATTCCACCAAGTCCAATTGTAAGTTGCTTAGGAAGACTGTCTGATGTTGATAAGGCAATTACAACAGGTTTTAAGAAAAAGAAATCTAAAATTATTTTAATAGGAGAAAGAAGAAATGAGCTTGGCGGCAGTCTTTATTATTCATTATACAATTTTTTAGGTAAAAATTTACCAAAACCAAACTTAGAGGATGTTGAAGCTGAAATTTGGGCATTAACTGATCTAATAGATAATCAATTAATTCTTTCTGCCCATGATATTAGCGATGGGGGCATTGCTGTTGCGCTTGCAGAAATGACATTTCAAAACGAAATTGGTTTTGAAATAAATCCTGGGAAATCCCTTCGAGCTGATGTTTGGCTTTTTAGCGAAACTGGAGGTTTTATAATAGAGGTGGAAAAAAATAATTTATCAGGCGTCATTACTGCTTTGTCACAATACAAAATACATTATGAAGAAATCGGAGAAACCACCGATCATCAAGCGATGGTGTTTGGAAAAGAAATTTTTATGCCTATTTCTAAAGCAAAAGATGGTTGGCAGAAAGCCCTGAGAAATAAAATTAAATAAAAATTTATATGACATTAAAAAAATTAATTACAAAAAAAATTATATTTAAAATTATTAAGGAAAGATTTATAAATGAGGTCCCATATTTACAACTACTTGGGGTTAGGGTTGCAAAATTTGATTATCCCGATGTTGTGTTAGAGCTTAAATGGAAAAACAATCTTGTGGGAAATGTTATTCAAAAATCATTGCATGGCGGTGTTTCTGCTGCGGTCCTTGATTCAATTGGTAGTTTGGTGGCCGTAGCTCATTTCATTTCTAATGAGGAAAACCTCACTGCAGCATATCTGAAAAATAGAATTAGCCATATGGGGACTATTGATTTACGAACTGATTATTTATTGCCGGGCCGCGGTAGCAAATTTACAGCAACAGGGAAAGTAGAGAGGGCAGGGGAAAGAGTTACGGTTTGTAGAATGAAAATGTTTAACGATGATAAAGAGTGTATTGCATTAGGAACAGGGTCTTATTTGTGGAGCGATAAAAATCAACATGACAAAAAATAAACTTGATTACAAATTAGCTGGGGTTGATATAAGCGCTGGAAATGAAGCTGTTGAATTAATTAAAGATAGTGTTAAATCAACGTTTTCTAAAAATGTGCTTATTGGTTTGGGCGGGTTTGGTGCGCTGTATGATTTAAAATTAATTGCAAAAGAATATGATCATCCTGTTTTGGTGCAAAGCATTGATGGCGTCGGGACAAAAACAATAATTGCTAGAAAGCTAAAAAAATATGATACTATCGGCATAGACTTATTAAGCGCAGCTACAAATGATATTCTTGTTATGGGTGCAAGACCAATAACGTTTCTTGACTATATCGCCAATGATCAATTAGACCCTGTAGTTATAAAGGAAATTGTTGCTGGAATGGTTAAGGCGTGCAAAGGCGCTGATGTATCATTGATTGGTGGAGAAACTGCGGAAATGCCTGACACCTATTTACCTGGGGAACATGATTTAGTTGGGGTTATCACTGGTGTTGTGGAAAAAAATAAAATTATTAGTGGAAATTTAATTACGCCAGGAGATACTATATTAGGTCTGCCATCCAGCGGGCTACATACAAACGGATATTCTTTAGCAAGAAAGATATTTTTTGACATTGGAAATTATGATATAAACGACCACCCAAAGGGTTTAACAAGCTCGGTTGGGTTAACGCTTTTGGAGCCACATATCAACTACACAAATGATGTTTTTACATTATTAGATAGAGATATTATTATTAAAGGAATGGCGCATATTACGGGCGGGGGGCTTATAGAAAATATCCCACGTATTTTACCTGAAAACTGTACAGCAAATATTAATAAAGGAACCTGGGAAATTCTTCCTGTTTTCAATGTTATGCAATTCGTTGGAAATATAGATGAGGATGAAATGTTCCGCACATTTAATATGGGCATAGGGATGATAATTATAGTATCTAATGATGAAGCTGCCAAGATCAGAGAGTTAATTAATGTAAGTGAAATAGGAAAAGTTGAAGAGGGGAAAAGAGGGGTTAAATTAATTTAATGAGCGCTAATGTTGCCATAGTACAGTTCCCAGGATCAAATACAGAACGTGAAACATTTATGGCCTGCGAAAGGGCGGGGTTAAATCCGGTTGAGTTTTTATGGAATGAAAACCATGATGTACTTAAAAGTTTTTTAGGTTTTATTATTGTAGGGGGCTTTTCGTATGAAGACAGATCTAGATCTGGGGTAATCGCCTCACTTGACCCTATCATAAATATAATAAAAAAAGAGTCGGAAAAAGGAAAGCCCGTTCTAGGAATATGTAATGGGGCACAAATATTAGTAGAGTCAGGAATGGTGCCTGGTATAAATAATTATTCCCTTTCTTCCTCTTTATCCAACAATAAACGTATAGTAAACGGTGAAGTTCTTGGCACGGGATATTATAATGAATGGGCACACTTGTCGTGTTCCATTGATCCGGAAGATAGCGCATTTACAAGAGCGTTGAATGCCGGTGATACAATGCATATTCCATTTGCGCACGCTGAAGGGAGATTTGTAATTCCAGACAACTTGTTAAACATATTAATAAACAACCATCAGATCCCATTTCGATATTGTGATAATAATGAAAATATTATTAATGAGTTTCCTACAAACCCAAATGGGTCAACATATAATATTGCAGCTCTTACAAATTCTTCTGGAAATATTATGGCTATAATGCCCCACCCAGAGCGCACAGTAAATGGAGATAAAATTTTTATATCGATGCGAGATTATATTGAATCAAAGAATAAAATAAATATTTCTTTTCTAGATTATAAACTAGATAAGAAAAATATTAAAAATTATGCTTCTGAAAATAATGGGGTAGAGTGGGTTGTTAATATGATAATTACAGATAATGAAGCCAATTCGGTTCAAAACGCTCTTAATCAAGCTGGTATATATGTAAATATACAACGAATGACTCATTGGGAAATAATTGGGGGAAATAATTCTAACTATGCTGAAATCGAAAGAAGCGGTGAGTTGTTTAATAGCAATAAAGAATATATATCAGATTTTAGTCCGGATAAAAACAGCATTACTTTTTTGGTGAGACAAAACGAAGACATGTTGGGCATTCAAAAAAAACAGTCCCTTATAGATCGATTCAATATAGAAGATATAAATGAAATTCGTTATGGTGTCCTATGGAACATAAAAGTAAAAAGTGGTAACTTTGATCAGGTTATTAAAAAAGTTTTAGGCAGTCAAATCTTATTTAATCCGTTTTCACAAAATTGTTATACATATGAATGATAATTATAATAAAAGAATTTCACTAGAGCTTAATAACTGCTTAACGGAAACAAGCTTCCTAAAAGGGAACAAAAGAACTGGTAAAGTAAGAGATCAATATGATGTTGGAGATAAAATAGTTCTAATAACAACCGACAGACAAAGCGCTTTTGATCGTGTACTCGCTTCTATACCGTTTAAAGGGCAGGTGTTAAACCAAATAAGCGCATGGTGGTTTAAAAAGACTGAACATATTGTTGCAAATCACTTGATTGAAATGCCTGATCCAAATGTTGTTGTAGCAAAAAAATGCAAAGTGATTCCTATCGAGTTTGTGGTCCGTGGTTACATAACTGGCAGCACAAGCACATCGCTTTGGACAGTATATAACAATGGGGATAGGGAATATTGTGGAAACAAACTTCCAGAAGGTTTAATAAAAAATCAAAAATTAGATGGCAACATGTTAACACCAACAACAAAAGAAGAGCACCATGATAGACCTATCTCTCCTGAAGATATTATAAACGAGGGGTGGATGACAAAAGAAGACTGGGTTTTTTGTAGTAAAATAGCTTTAGATTTATTTTCTTTTGGTCAAAAGATTGCTGCAGAACATGGAATGATTCTTGTGGACACAAAATATGAAATGGGTATTGATGGATCTGGAAATATATTACTTATCGATGAAATACATACGCCTGATTCTAGTAGGTACTGGATTAAAAATACATATGAGCAAAGAATTGAAAATGGGTTAGAGCCAGAAAACATTGATAAGGAGTTTCTGCGTCTTTGGTTCGTAGATAATTGCGACCCTTATAATGATGATGAACTTCCACCTGCGCCTAACAACCTGGTTGTTGAGCTATCTAATAGATATATTTATTTATACGAGACAATTATAGGAGAAAGTTTTCCGATGCCAGTTAAGGGTGAGCTTATTGAAAATAGAATTATAAATAATTTAAAGGAATATATATAAATGAAAGTCGTTATTATTATGGGATCGGTTTCCGATAAACCGCACTCATTAAAAATTACAAATAAACTTGATGAGTATAAAATTAAATGGGAGCAACATGCTGCTTCTGCACATAAAGAGCCAAGAAAAGTTTTAGATATATTAGATAATAATATAAATGAAAAAGAGTTGGTATACATTACGATTGCAGGTCGCTCCAATGCGCTGTCTGGTTTTGTGGCTGCAAATTCAACATTCCCAACATTAGCGTGCCCACCTTTTTCTGATACATCCGACATGCTCGTTAATATTCACTCTACATTACAAATGCCTAGCAATACGCCCGTGCTAACTGTTATTGATCCTGGAAATTGCGCGCTAGCAGTAAAGCGGATTTTTGGTGCCTGATCAGCTAAATAGCATTTCTACTTTAGACGGCCGGTATAATAAAGAGGCTTCTATACTTTCAAACTATTTTTCGGAATCTGCTCTGATGAGATACAGGATAATGGTAGAGGTTGAATATTTAATTTCACTAAGCAAAGAAAAAAAACTAGTTGACCTACCGCTAATTAGCAAGAGTGTCCAAAACTCATTACGAAAAATCTATCAAAAGTTTGATACTATATCTGCTAGAAGGATAAAAAAGATTGAATCACAAACAAATCATGATGTAAAAGCTGTGGAGATATTTATATCAGAAAAATTGAAGAAAATGAATAAAACCAATCTTGTGCCCTGGATACACTTTGGCTTAACCTCCGAAGATGTAAATAATATTTCATATAGTATGATGTGGAAAGATGGAACAAAAAATGTATACCTTGATAAATTAAATACTATTATAAAAGCAATTAAAGCTCTGGCAAGTAAATACTCTAAAGAAGCAATGCTGTCTCTAACGCATGGTCAACCAGCTACGCCAACTACATTTGGTAAAGAAATGGCTGTATTCTATTCTCGATTAAATAAACACTATAAACTATTACAAAAGTTAGAACTAGAGGGGAAAATAAGTGGCGCTACCGGAACGTGGGCAGCTCACTTTCTAGCATATCCAAATATTGATTGGTTAAAATTTTCAAATAAATTTGTTAAATATTTTGGCTTAAAACATAATCCGCTAACCACACAGATTGAATCTCACGATTCCCTTGCCGAACAATATCATTTACTTGCTCGTGTTAATTCAATTTTAATAGATTTTTCAAATGATATGTGGTTTTATATAAGCAGAGGAATATTAATACAAAAAATAGTTAGCGGTGAAACCGGCTCTTCAACTATGCCACATAAAATTAATCCAATTCATTTTGAAAATGCTGAAGGGAATTGCGGATTAGCAAACTCGTTGTTGATTCACCTTGCAAATAAATTAACAATCTCTAGATTGCAACGGGACCTTTCGGGAAGTACTGTAATAAGAAACCAGGGCGTTGCGTTAGGTTATTGTGTTATTGCATTAAACAGCCTAATTAAAGGAATAGATCGTGTTAAAATCAATAAACAGAGAACTAAGGATGAGTTAAATAATCACTGGGAAATTCTTGCTGAAGCGGTACAAATAATTCTTAGAAAAAATGGCTATTCTGATGCATATGAAAAAATAAAAGAACTTACCCGAGGAGAAACTATAGGCAAAAACAATATTCAGGAAATTATTTCATCACTTGATATTTCTCATGATGATAAAAATATATTAATGAATCTAACCCCTAGGGGCTATACAGGATTAAGCTCTGTATTAGCAAAATTAAGATAATGTGTGGAATAGCTGGAATATATTCTAATAAACCTGTTGCTGCTGAATTATATGATAGTCTAATACATTTACAGCATCGTGGGCAGGATGCTGCAGGTATTTTTACTTACAAAAACCGTATGCACAAATCAAAAGGGTCCGGTTTGGTTAAAGATATATTTACAGATAAAAAAATAGCTGGACTAAAGGGCAATATTGGAATAGCTCATAATCGGTATCCCACACATGGGGGTTTTGGTCATGGTGAAATTCAACCATTTTGGACTTCCGTTCCATACGGTATTGCGTTAGCTCATAATGGAAATTTGACAAACTATACTGAGCTTGCAAAAATAGTAACGAGCAGTGAATCTAGATACTTAAATACACAAAGTGATACGGAAGTTCTCCTCCATTTATTTGCAGACCTGTTGCACAACAAACAACAACCAACTGATGATGAAGAATTTTTTGGCAACCTATGTAGTGCGGTAGAAAAAATTTTTGATAATGTTCATGGTGCATACTCTGTGGTTTCTTTAATAATTGGGAAAGGCTTAGTTGCGTTTAGAGACCCTAATGGTATTCGTCCTCTTGTAAAGGGTGTTAGAACAAATAAAGAAGGGAAAAAGGATCGTATCATTGCATCGGAAAACACTATGTTTTATCCATTGGGTTTTGAACCAGAGGGAAGTGTTTTGCCGGGGGAGATTATATACATAACCCAAGAAGGCGTAGTATTTAATAAGCGTCTGGAAAAACAAACATTTAATCCCTGTATATTTGAATATGTATACTTTGCACGTCCGGATGCAACCTTGAACGATGTAAGCGTTTATAGATCTAGATTAAGAATGGGTCAAAATCTGGCCGAAAAATGGAAACAAAAGTTCCCAGATAAAATTCCCGATATAATTATTCCCGCACCTAGCACAGCAAATACATCTGCTTTGTCAATGGCAAACACCTTGGGTGTTCGTTATTCTGAAGGATTATATAAAAACCCATTTATAGGCAGAACTTTTATCATGCCCGGTCAAAAGGCGCGTAAAAAATCTGTTCGGTACAAACTGACTCCTCAAAGAACAGAAATAGAAGGGAAAAAAGTTATGATAGTTGATGATAGTATTGTTCGAGGAAACACATCCAGGGAGATTGTTCGTATGCTGAAAGACTTTGGTGCAACAGAAGTATATTTTGCCGTAGCGTGCCCACCCGTGATATCGCCTTGTTTTTATGGGGTTGATATGCCAACACGAAAGGAATTAATCGCTAATAATAAATCTGTAGATGAAATAAAAAAATATCTTAAGGTTGATCAGTTAATTTATCAAGACATTGATTCTTTATCGGAAGCTGTTATGAGAAAAGGAGATCATCATATTGACCAACCATGTATGGCCTGCTTTGATAAAAAATATATTACTAATGAAATGAATATTCAAAAAATAAACGAACTTGAAGAAATGCGTATCAAAGACCGTAACGGAAAATAAAAATGAATATATTAATTGTGGGTTCTGGGGCGCGAGAACATGCTATTGCTAGATCTCTACATAATTCCCCGAAACTAAAAACTCTTTATTGTTTAGCATCAAATAATAACCCTGGTCTACAAAATATTTGTTTTGATATGCAGGTTGCCGATATAAATAATAATGAAACAATATTAAAGTACGCAAAGGAAAACAATATTTACCTAGCAATTATTGGCCCTGAAGGCCCTCTTGCTAACGGGGTGACGGATGTGCTTGCTGGATCTGGAATCCGGGTTGTTGGGCCAACCAAGGAGCTTTCTAAAATTGAGTCATCTAAATCATTTACAAGAGATTTATTGCTTGAATACAAAATACCAGCAAGCCCTAAATATAGTGTATTCGACTCAATAAAAGGTGCGCAAGGCTTCTTAAATTATCTGGGAAATGATTTTGTTGTAAAGTATGATGGTCTTGCAGGTGGTAAGGGGGTTAAGGTTTCGGGAGATCATCTCCATTCGCATAAGGAAGCGTTGGACTTTTGTGATCAATTAATACAAAAAGGTGGCAAGTTTGTGATTGAAGAAAAACTAATTGGTCAGGAGTTTTCGCTTATGAGTTTTTGTGATGGAAACTGTCTTAAACATATGCCCGCAATACAGGACCACAAACGAGCGCTTGAAGGAGATTTAGGTCCAAACACTGGAGGAATGGGTACATACTCTGATGCAAATCACTCTTTACCTTTTCTTACAATAAATGAACTAAATGAGGCTCAGAAAATAAATGATTTAACAGCTGCTGCGTTAAAGAATAAATATGGTTATGGTTATAAAGGTGTGTTGTATGGTGGTTTTATAGCCACATCTCAAGGCGTTAAGTTAATCGAATACAATGCCCGCTTTGGAGACCCAGAAGCAATGAATGTGTTATCTTTGTTGGAATCAGACTTTGTCGATATTTGCATAGGCATAGCAGATGGTAAATTAAAAAACATTGATGTCAATTTTTTAAGAAAGGCAAGTGTTTGTAAATATGCGGTTCCTCAAGGTTATCCTGATAAACCAATAAAAGGGGAAGAAATAAAAGTAGAAAATATAAAAAATGTAGATGGTCTGTTTTATGCATCAGTAAACATAGAAAACGATAAAATAATATTGGCAGGTAGCCGTGCGGTTGCAATTGTTGCGGTTGATGATTCTATATCTGGGGCTGAGGCTATTGTTGAAAAAGAAATTTCACGTGTTGAGGGTCCTTTGTTTCACAGGAAAGATATTGGAAAAAGCATTCTAATTCAAAGAAGAATTGACCACATGAGGACCATTAGATGATTAAACTTGGGGTCCTTGGTTCAACACGTGGAACAGATCTTCAAGCAATAATTAATTCGATAGAAAAAAAGGAGTTAATCGCTGAAATAACTATTGTGATATCCAATAAAGAAGAGTCTTATATACTTGAGCGTGCGAAGAAAAATAATATTCCTTCTATCTTTCTTTCGCATAAAGGAAAAACTAGAAAAGAGTTTGATCAGGAAACGACAACTGTCCTTAAAGAAAATGGTGTAGAATTAATTCTTTTAATTGGGTTTATGCGAATTCTTTCTGCTCAATTTTGTCAAACATGGAGAGATCGTTTATTAAATGTTCATCCATCGTTATTACCAAAATATGCTGGAGGAGTGGATGTAAATGTCCATGAAGAGGTATTAAGAAGCGGGGAAAGGGAAACGGGTTGTACAATCCATTTTGTTACAGAAAATGTGGATAGTGGCCCTATTTTAATTCAAAAAAAATGTAATATTGATGATAATGATACTGCGGAAACCTTAAAAGCAAAGGTTCAAGCCTTAGAAGGTGAAGCTTTTATTGAATCAATTCAATTAATACAAAATAATATATATGCTAAATAATCCGCTTTTAAACCAGGGCCCCATTGAAATTAAACGGGCTCTTATTTCAGTTTTTGACAAAACTGATGTCTTAGAGTTTGCAAAATCATTGAATAATCTTGGAGTTGAAATTCTTTCTACAGGTGGCACCGCAACTGTTCTGAGAAGTGGAGATATACCTGTAACAGATGTTAGCGACTATACTCAATTCCCTGAAATTATGGATGGTAGAGTAAAAACTATAAACCCTCTAATTGCCGGGGGGATCCTTGGTTTGCGCGATCAACATTATGAGGAAGCTCGTTTAAACAAAATAAAATGGATTGATCTAGTAATATGTAATCTGTATCCTTTTTCAGATGTAATCAAACAACAGGGGTCTGATTTAGCCGTAGCTATGGAAAATATTGATATTGGTGGTCCAACCATGATCCGATCAGCGGCAAAAAATGTTGGGTGGACATGTGTAGCTGTAGACCCGAAAGATTATAAAATAATTATAGATGAATTAAGCGCAGGTAATATTTCATTTGAAACTCGAAAGAAACTATCGGTTAAAGCTTTCGGACACACTGCGCAATATGATACAATTATTCATAACTATCTGTTTAATGAAAGTTTTCCCGATGAGTTATCGTTGACTTATATGAAACATTCGATTTTAAGGTATGGTGAAAACCCCCATCAAGTTGCAGCGGCCTATAGGGTTAAAAATGATAAATCTATTAATGTTCTCAATGCTAAAATTCACCAAGGAAAGGCTCTTTCATATAATAACATAATGGATGCAGACGCAGCGTTGAATTGTTTAAGGGAGTTTGATAATACGACTTGTGTTGTTGTAAAACATTCTAACCCTTGCGGTGTTTCGGAAGGAAAGAATTTGTTGGATGTTTATAAACAAGCATTTGGAGCAGATAGCTTATCTGCTTTTGGTGGGGTAATTGCTTTAAATAAAAAATGTACTGTAGAAATTGCTAATGAAATAAACAAAGTGTTTGTAGAAATTGTCTTGGCACCGTCATTTGATAGTAATGCGCTTGAAGTTTTTTCAAATAAAAAGAATCTTCGTATACTAGAAACCGGCTATATACAAAAAAGAGAAGATAAGTTAGAGGTTCGCAATTTAGATGGTGGATTGCTTATTCAAGGAGTAGATACAAGTGAAATAAAGATTGAACAACTAGAAACGGTTACTGATGTTTCTCCCGATGAAACCGATATTGAAAACATGTTGTTTGGGTGGAGGGTGCTAAAACATATAAAATCTAATGCCATATTATTGGTAAAAAATAAAACGAGCGTTGGAATTGGAGGCGGTCAGGTAAGTCGGGTTGATGCGGTTGATATAGCTATAAAGAAATCAGGGGAAAGAATTTCTCAAAGCATACTTTGCTCTGATGCTTTCTTTCCTTTTCGTGACAGTATAGATAAAATTGCTAACACTGGAATTAAAGCTATTATCCAACCGGGTGGATCTATACGAGACAATGAAGTTGTATCTGCTTGCAATGAACACCGGATCACGATGGTCTTTACTGGAAAGCGTTGTTTTAAACACTAACTATATAAGGACTAATATTTACGAAACGCTCTAATCATCATTTGGGTATTTTACCCCCCACTCTTTTCTAAGAAAGTCTGTAGTTTTCAAAACTTTAAGGGTTTTTTCTAATGGAAAGACCGCGCTTTCAATTTTGTTTTTTAATAAACAGCGTTGCGCTTCAATGGCTTCAAACTGATACCCAAAACCTTGAAAAGGTTTGTTGATTGTGGTTTCTTCTCCTGTTGATAAATAAACAGTGTACTTCTGGGGGTGATAAAAATCATATACTACAATTTTACCTTTTTCTCCATATATCCTTGCTTCGTGCGGGGTTACAAAAGAAACTGAAGAACTAAGTTGTGCTAGGCGTCCATTTTGATATTCAAGATTATATATTGCATATTCATCTGTTCCCTGGTTAGTTAATTTTGCAAAACCGCTTATTCTCTTTGGTTGTAAATCAAAAATAAAATTAGAAAAATTGATTGTATAAACGCCCAGGTCTAGTAATGCTCCTGCGCCAAGTTTTTTTTCATAAAACCTTGATCCCTTAATTCGTGGTTTTTTTATACCGAAATCTGCTTGTATTAATTTAGACTTTCCAATAACTCCGTCGCTTATATCTTTTATTAAATGCTTGGTTGCTGGTAAAAACCTTGTCCACATTGCCTCCATTAAAAATATTTTTTTTTGTTTTGCTATGTCAATTAGAAGCTGTGCTTCTTTGGCGTTTACACATAGCGGCTTTTCGCATAATACAGGTTTATTCGCATCAAGACAAAGAAGAGTGTTTTTATAATGAAAATTATGTGTTGTTGCAATATATACTATATCCACATTTTCGTCTTTAACTAAATTGTTATAATTACTGTAAACTTTTTTAGCATTATATTTGTTTGCAAATTTCCTTCCTCTTTCTTTATTATTTGAAGCAACAGCATATAAGATGGAATTATCAACATATTGTAAATCTGAAACAAACTTTTGCGCGATATTACCGCAACCAAGTACTCCCCATTTTATTACGTTTCTCATATAAATTCTTTTGAGAAAAATTTTTGGTTATCATATAAAAAACCTATTGTAATGAAAAATGTAGCTATAAACAAAGTTACCTTTTTGGGTGCAGAATGAGGTGTTTAAACAAATTGCTTGTACGAATAAAATTTTCATCCATATATGTTGTTCGGTATAATCCTTTATTGTATAAATGTGCCTGGTCTAAATAATGGGGGCTGTTTTGTTGTCCAGATTGTCCTGTAGGTATAATAAATTGAGTTAAATTCATATTGCTCATATCTACAATTCTCCTAAAGCTTGCTCCAACGCTTTGATCAAAATCCTCCAAAACTTCGTATTCACCTTTATTAACTGTCATGGAAGATCCTCCTGTTTTATATGGGCCCACATTAAACCCAAAAAGAAGATCTAATAGTTTTATTTTCCCTAAAGGGTGGGGGTGTGTAAGTGTGTGTAGTGCCCCCCATGACCAAACAGAAGGGTTTACGCCTACTTCATTTTCTATTCTATTTATAGCGCGATCATAAGAACTAATAATGATTTCTTCTATGGATTCAGTTTTATTTTTTGTGCGCACATCATCTATCCAGGAAGATTTTCCTGTTGAAAGAACCCAGTGAATATTTCTGTAGGGTAACATTGAAAAATGTACGAGCGCATCAAAGGCTTTTTCGTCAACAAGATCTAATTCATCTTTATATATATTGTTTAACAATTCATCTAAAATCACATGAAAAACTAAAGCTGCACTAGAGTTTGGGCTTTCTATAAAATCCCAGTTTACTAAATATTCATAAGCGGTTTTTTGATTTCCACTTAGGTTGTTAGGTAGGTGTTTTAGAATATTAGGTGTCACTTCTCGCGCAAAAGAAGATAGTCTGTCATTCTGTAATAGTTTCATATCATTCGGGCTCAATTTTTCTTTGCTTTCTATCCATTCTTCTATACGCTCAATTCGACTTGGCTCTGCCCACTGATTAGAAATATAATATGGAAAGGTGTCGTCCACTATTTTGTTATTGGCGGTAGCTATATATCCTTTTTTTGGATTATATATATAAGGCATTTCATCAAATGGAATAAACCCTTTCCAATCATAATCTGAGTCCCACCCAGGTCTTGGAACCAAACTTCCTCCATCTTTTCGTATAGGAATTAGCGCTGCGGCCCTCCATCCTATATTACCTAAAGTGTCAGCATAAATAATATTTTGTCCTGGAACAGAAAACTCTCTTACAATGTTAGAAAATTCATTCCAGTTTTTTACTAAACTAAGTTTTGATAGTGCACTTATCTCGTTTGTTATTTTATTTCCCACCCAAGACATTGATATTGCATAATTTTTTTCTTTTAATAAGGGGTGTATATCACTAATAATGGGCCCGTGGTGTGTTTCGCGTATTATTATTGTAGTGTCTTTTTCTTCTTTTAAAGATATTGTTTCTTTTCTTGTAATAATATCTAGCCATTTATTATCATGTTTATATTTATTTGGATTTTCTGGGTGAATTTTTTCAATAAAAAAATCTATATCATCTGCCATGATGTTAGTAAAACCCCACGCAACCTTTTCATTTTGACCCAAAACGGGGAGCGGGAAGCCGGGCAAAAAGGCGCCGCTTACATTGTATGTGCCTCCTTTTAAATGCATCTCATACCATTTGGAAGGTTGTGTGAATTTTAAATGTGGATCATTTGCAAGTATTGGTTTTCCTGTGGTTGACTTTTTTCCAGAAACAACCCAACTATTAGATCCAATGCTTACACCGTTTGCGCCTGTTAAATCTCTAATCTTTTTTTCATGATTCCAGATGGATGAAAAAAGTAACTTTGTATTTTTATATTTATTTTCCTCTGATATTGTTGGCCTAAATGGTTCATATATTGGAAAAAGTTCATTAAGTTTTTCAGAGCCAAAATATTCTAATAATAAACCAAATAAAATTTCAGGCTTCCAAGATTGTTGCAAATCGTGCGCCATTAAACGACCATATGCAATAATATCCACTGGTTTAATTTTCAATGGCTTTACTCTTAATAATTTGAATTCTAAAGGATATTTACCATCTAATTCATCAATTCTAGCATTAATTCCATCACAAGTGCTTTGTAGTGTTTTAATTGTTTTTTGATCTGTGTTGTTAAGAATTTCTTTTGCGGTTTTATAAATACCCCAAGTGCGTAGATATATATCATCTTTAAGATAGTTGTCACCAAAAAACGCTGCAAGACTTCCTCTGCTTGCAGATACAACTAATGAAATTTGAAAAAGCCTATCTCTTGCGGTTTGATATCCTGCTGCAAAAAATAAATCAGATTCGTTTTGAGCAAAGATATGTGGCACGCCGTAATTGTCAGTAAATATATCAACGGTTTGTTGTAAACCCGAAATCTCCTTTTCACCTGAATATGTTGGATTTGGATTGTGAAAATATATTCGTAATGCAATAATAATCAATACTATAACGCCAATGGAATATCTCATTACCATTTTCATATAAATATATTTAGTTTTGATAATGTTATTAAACAATATAAATATTTATACAGATTACCGTAAAATCTCACCTATATGATTAGTTAAATATGTTATTAATAATTGCAACAATAGCTGTTTTGGGCGTTCTTCTTCTATTTATCTGGGACACAAGCAAAGATCAAGAAACTAGTAGCAAAATTTTTTCCTATTACACGCCTTTTTACGCAGAGTCTGTTGTTACACATGAATATTTATCTTCACCTGAATCTGTTTGGAAATCTTTGACTAACTTGGATTCTTATCAATCGTGGTTTCCTAAAATAAATAGGTTATTACCCGATGGTGATACCGATAGATATGTTCATCAGTTTTCATTTGATAAATTTTCTTTTCTTCCTGGCGCAAGATTATTGCTTCGACCAAATAGTTGGTCGCCATTTTATAAAAGCAGGGTGGTGGTGGTAAATAAAAATGAAAAAATTACTTTTGATTTAAAACTAAATCCGCTTTATCGAGAGTATGTTGATTTTTCCTTAAAAGCTGAACCATATGGAACGTCCGTAGTTTGTCGTAGAATTAGTCGGGGTTTGTTCTCAATATTTTCATTATGGGGTTTTTCTAGCTCGAAATACAAAATTCTTGAAAACCTTGGTTTCTTTATTTCCTCTGATATTAAAAAAGATAATGATACTGATAAAACTTCAACTGATAGCACAACGCCTTCATTAAGTAGGGGGGCTATTATTGCACAATCTGTACAAGCTGGTTTAGAAGGAAATATGGATTTAATTAATGCTATTCCAGATAAACCAACACGGGGATTAGCTAAGTCCACATTAATCCAAACTAAAAGGAAAGGTGGTATACTTCCCGAAAATTTGAAGGAGGCCCTATTAGAAGTTCCCTCTGTAGATAATACAATAAAACAAACAGGTGATAAAGGGTTTGCTTCTCAAGAAGAACGCATTACCTATCTCGTTAACCTTGCTTTAGACGGAGATGATGAGCTGCTTAATGCTGAATCTGATAGGGTTATACGTGGGAAAGCAAAAGCAATGATCATAAAAATTAAGCGCGGTTCTGTCGACCGACCTCCGGTACCTGTGGCCTCAGCTCAGTCAACGCTGTTGACTGTTTCTACAGCTACAAATCAAGAAAGTGAAAAAGAGCTTATATTAAGACTGGTTAAAGATGGGGTTGGGGGAAACATGGATGAAATTAATTCATTAGATAACAAGTTGCTCCGGGGAAAAGTTAAATCTGCAATAGTTAGAGAAAAACGAGCAAATAAGTAACAAAATTCTCTTGTTCATGAAATTAAACAATTTATTTATTATACTTTTTTATATAATGCTTTCCAGCTGTATAAATAAAAACACAGAGTCAGAAAAACTGCATAATCTATTTAATGAGGTTTGGGAAAATGGACTACAAGAGTTTCCTGTTCGAGCAACATATTTAGGTGACTATAGATATAATGATAGACTTTCAGATATGAGCATAGAGGCAATCAACAGGCGGAATGAAAAGAATAAATTGATACTTAAACGACTTCAAAATATTAATAAGAATAAGTTGAACGACAATGATGTTTTAAACTTTGATTTGTTTTTTAAAAGGATTATAAGGTCTGTTGAATCACACTCGTTTAAAGAATATTTAATGCCTATAGATCAAATGGGTGGTGTCCAAATTGACTTTCCAAATTTAGTTGAAGCTACGCCCTTTAGGAATCAAATAGATTTTGATGACTATCTTAAACGGTTGGCTTTATTTCCTCAGTATATAGAACAAATAATTAACTTAATGCATGAAGGAATTAAAGAAAATATTGTGCACCCAAAAATTGTACTTCAAAAAGTGCCAGATCAAATACTAACACAGCACCAGATTGCGATAGAAAAAAGCCCCTTTTACAAACCTTTTAAAGAAAAAATATCCGTTTTACCAGAATCATTACGTTTAACATATCGAAATAAAGGACAAATAACAATTCAGGAAAATGTTTTCACATCGTATAAAAAACTTTATGATTTTTTCTTATATACATATTTACCTAATTCGCGGGAGAACATAAGCGCAGCAAGCTTACCAAATGGAAATCAATTTTATGAATTCAAAGTAAAAAGTTATACAACAACCAATAAAACGCCGCAAGAAATTCATGAAATTGGCCTGAGTGAGGTTTTGAGAATTCGAATAGATATGGACAAGGTTATAAAAAAAGTTGGGTTTGTAGGGTCTTTCAATGATTTTATTTCTTATCTAAGATCAAATTCTGATTTTTATTATAATAGACCTGATGATCTTTTAGATGGATACAGAACAATATGTAAAAAGGCTGATCCAGAACTAGCAAAACTTTTTGGTAAGCTACCGCGCCTTTCATATGGTGTAAAGCCTATTCCTGATTTTCAGGCACCAGCATCACCCACCGCTTATTATTATAGCGGTTCACTAAAAGCGGGGCGTCCTGGATATTTTTGGGCGAATACATATATGTTGAATACCAGGCCCAAGTACGAAATGGAGGCTCTTTCTTTACATGAAGCTGTTCCTGGTCATCACTTACAAATTTCAATTTCACAAGAATTAGAAAATGTCCCGGAATTTCGAAAGCACGGTGGGTTTACTGCGTTTAGCGAAGGTTGGGGTTTATATGCAGAAAAACTTGGAGAAGAAATGGGTTTTTATAAAGATCCTTATTCAAAATTTGGTCAATTAACTTATGAAATGTGGCGCGCTTGCAGGTTGGTTGTTGATACAGGTATGCATGCATTTGGGTGGAGTAGGGAAAGGGCAATTAAATATATGTCTGACAATACAGCAAAGACTCAAAATGACATCGTTGTTGAGATTGATCGATATATTGCCTGGCCTGGGCAAGCCCTTGCATATAAAATTGGGGAACTGCGTATTTTAGAATTACGCTCACTTGCAGAAATAACAATGGGAGATAAGTTTGATGTGCGAAGTTTTCATGATGTTGTTCTTGGGAGTGGTGCGGTGCCTCTTGATGTTCTAGAAAGGCATGTAAAAGAGTATATTGCGACAAATATCAGTGATTAATTTTATACTGAAACTGATATAGGTTTTCTCTTCCTTGAACAGGCAACATTTTAATTAATGTAAGATTCATTTCCCTTTTAAGATTTGGAAAAAGAGTAACTCCTGTTCCAAAAATCAACGGGTGGATTGTAATATACAAATGTGTTAAGTGCGCAGAAAAACGCGTAAATGTTGTTCCTCCACCTATAATAAAGCATTTATCCGCCTTTATTTCATTAAGTATTGTTTTGGGTTTGTCATTTCTATTAACTACGATCTCATTTCGTCCTTTTAGATCTAATGTTAATGTTTTTTTTGTTTTTGATCCCATTATAACCGGATATCCCATTGTTTGCTCTTTAAATAAATGTAAATCTAAAGACCAATCCACCGTCTCATTACTGTCTCTTGCAATATAACCATCAGCCGTAATTGCTGCTATGAGTATTATATTCATATGGAGAATTAATCTTTGCTTAGTGCGCTATCAATCAAAAAGTTGATATATTCTCTATGTGCGCTTGTGGCGGGTGTAACCCCTGTTTGTTTTCTTGTATAGTTTTTTATGTTTTTTAAGGCTCTGTAAACAGTTGACTGTGCGTGGTGACCGTATTTTTCTGTGTTTGTTGGTTTCAATATTTTAATCAAACGATGTGTGTATTCTGTTTGCAAGTTTTGTCTAAAGGTGTTGACGTCTCCTCTCATATCATCAATGTATATAGCAAGAGTAAGGTCTGTTATAAATTCGTTGAGACTATATTCGTTTCCATACACACCTGTATTAGATATGCGCTTTAACACTTTGGGGTGTAGTAGGTGGTTAAATATATCTTTTTGTATTCCCAATATTTTGTCGTGGATTTTATAATCCTCGGTTATGGACATATGATTAAACCCTCTTCTTTGGGGGAGAAGATTTTCAAAAATATTTTTTGGGAAAGAAAATGCGTTGGGATGAAACAGGTTTGCTTCGAGGGTTTTTATTGCTTTTTTTTGTTCTTTATATGGAACTGTTTTAAATGGTTTTTTTGATCCGCGTTGTCCAAAAAATGAACGCTCAACATATATACCCCCAATATGCCTAGATACAACCCTACTTGCTATACCTCTTTCCCTTAAAATAATATTAAACGCGTCTAATAAAGGTTGATAAGATTTTCCTTTATCTGAATATTTTATTACTAAGTCATCCATCAAATATTTTGTAAGCGCGATTCTATCGCTTGCATAGTCAATTGGCTCGCTAGACATATCATAAATCATTGCCTGTGGGTCTATCCCTTTTCCAGCTATCCGCATATCATCCGCATCATTTCCAAATGATAATTCTGGGGCTGTTGATCTTGATAAAATCGCATTTATGCGGCTTTCTTCTAATTCGTTATTGTCAAGCGGTATGGAATAACCAAACTCTATAGCCCACTTATCATAGGGTCCGGGGGTTGTAGTATAATATTCACCTTGTTCGGTTTCTGGTGGCGCAATGTTAACGCCAGGATATTCCATTACAGAACCTGTTAATCCCATTTCCTGTGTTATCCCTTTGTTATGCACGCGAGTATTGTTGTGCAAATAGCTTGATTTAAAATTATGATTCAAACCTAGAGTGTGGCCAACTTCATGTAAAACAAGACGAATTAATGATTCGTTAATTATTCTTTTTTTTAATTCACTTGTATATCCAGATACCATTGATGTAACAAAACCAAATTGGTTTCCTTGATTTAAATAATACCCAGCTAAACAGCTTTCTGAAAAATTGCTTTCACTAAGAAGTTCTTCATAAATCTTGTCATATTTTACCCGATTTGTGAAATAAACAAACTCTAACATTATGTCTGCTCCTAGGATTTCACCAGTTCTTGGGTTTACAAAACTTGGGCCATAGCCTCCAAAAGGTGGTCGCGGTGAGGATGTCCACCTTAATACATTGTATCTAATGTCACCCGCCTCCCAGTCTGCATCGTCTGACTGCACTTTAACTTCGATTGCGTTTTTAAAACCAGCTATTCTGAACGCCTTATTCCAACGTAACACACCTTCTTTAACAGCGTCCCTAAACTCAATTGGCGTGGTGTTTTCAATCCAAAATATAATGGGTTTTATAGGTTCTGATATTGGTAATTCAGGGTATTTTTTTTGAAGATTCCAGCGGTGAATTATATCTCTATATGGTGTATTGCTAACCGATGTCATATCTGTTACTTGGGTCATAAAATAACCCACCCTAGGGTCATCATGGCGAGGTAAATAATCATTTTTTGGTACAGCTATAAAGCTGTGTTGGATAACCAGATTAACTGACCTTGGATCGGTAATTCCCGGTCCACCACGATTTACTGGTGAGGGGTTATCAAAAACATATTTAATTGCTATATCAGAATTAAAGGGATAATTATTAATAGAAACGTATTGGCATTTCTTTTTATTCAAAGAACCTAGGGAAAATCGTGCTCCTGGTTTAGTATTTGGGTTTGGAGCCGATTTTATTTGATAAAGATTTTCTGATAAAAACACATCGTCTGCTTTAATAAGAATTGATTCTGTTTTTTTATCAGTAAATACAATTTCTACTGATGCTAAAACAGATTCATTTATATTTGCTGTGGAAGCTTTACTTAGCGGGTTTTTTGGGTCAAAATAATATGAGGTGTTAATTAATACGAATTCAACCCTATTAAAATATTTTCTGATTTCGAAAATTTTGCTGGATTTATAAGCGCCTCTAAAATGTCCAACATCTACCACTCCGTCTAGTGTGTGAACAAAATGTATAAACTCTTTATTAAATTGGTTCTTTTCAATTAACATTTGTAAAGAACCGTTAGATGTGTCTTGATAAAACGTAAACATACCTTTATACGGCTTTGATGTTTTCGTTAAACTATCAAGGGTTATCTTTGTTTTGCTTGTGTCTGGAGTGGTTTTAGAACTGTCTGGGGTTTCTTGAGAAAACAATGGAAAAATAAATATAATTAATAAAAATATAAAAATATTTCTTCCGATATGTGGGTTTTTCACATTTTTCCTCTTTATTTTTTTTGAATATATAAATCAGTAATGGTTTTAGTAAAAACTTCTCCTGCCAAACCCATTGTTTCTCCTAAGGTTGGGTGGGGGTGAACTGTCAAGCTTAGGTCTTCTGCGTCTACACCCATTTCTATTGCAAGTACGGCTTCTGATATTATATCTCCAGCGCCCACACCAACAATTCCAACACCTAAAACTTTACCGTTTTCTGGAGAAAATAATATTTTTGTCTTTCCGTAGGTTGATCCAACGGCTGTTGCGCGACCGCTCGCAACCCAGGGAAATTCTCCTTTTTCATATAGAATTTTTTTCTCCTTTGCGTTATTCTCAGTAAGTCCTACCCAAGCCACCTCTGGGTCTGTATACACTACGCTTGGAATAGCTTCAACATCAAAAGCTGATGGCACTCCAGCGCACACCTCAGCTGCTACTTTCCCTTGATGTGTGGCTTTGTGAGCTAACATTGGGTTTCCTGTTATATCTCCAATTGCATATATATTATCAACGCTGGTTTGTTGGTATTCGTTAACAGATATAAAGCCATTGTCTTCTATCAAAATATCTGTGTTTTTTATATTTAAAGTTTCAATGTTTGGCTTTCTTC
Organism: Fidelibacterota bacterium; assembly: GCA_029936965.1. Lineage (GTDB taxonomy): Bacteria > Fidelibacterota > Marinisomatia > Marinisomatales > TCS55. The sequence continues at coordinate 47,491 of JAPYRG010000001.1, read as the reverse complement.
CTATAGCTATAAGCGCTTTGTCAAAAACTTGAACAAATGATTTTTTGTTCGTTTCAATAGAAACGCTTAGTTTGTTCTTTTTCTTCTTAACAGCTACCACCTTTGAAGATAGATAGATCTTTTCAAATTGTTTTTCTAACTGATCTTGAAGCGGTTTAATAATGTCTGCATCAGCTTCAACAATTAGGTTTGGTAAAAACTCTACAACCGTTACTTGTGATCCCAACGTTGAATACACCTGTCCCAACTCAAGGCCTATTATCCCACCGCCAACAACCAATAAAGAATTGGGTATGTTCTCTAATTCAAGTGCGCTTTTTGAGGTTAATATATTATTATCGTTTTCTGGTGTATTTGGTAACAATGTAGAGTGAGATCCTGTTGCAATAATACATTGTTCAAATAGAATGTTTAATTTTTCACTTTCTCTTTTAACCAACAGCTTTTGATTAGATAAAAACGATGCTTCTCCACATAACACCTCCACGCCGCGGTCTTTTGCCATTTGAGATATTCCTCTGTTTAATTTGGTAACTATTTTGTTTTTATGGTTTCTAATTTGATCAATCTTTATTTCGGGTTTATTAAAATGTACACCCATTTTTGATAAACGCTGTGTCTCTAGAATTGACTTAGAAATATGTAGAAGGGCTTTTGATGGGATACAACCGCGATTTAAACAAACTCCGCCAAGTTCTTGTTCTTTATCAATTAAGGTTACTTTTTTTCCAAGATCAGCTGCGCGAAAAGCTGCTGCATACCCTCCGGGTCCTGCGCCAATAACAACTATCTCTCTTGTTGTGTTTTGTTTCAAAAACAAATATAGCTAGTTAAGGTTTTGTGGGTTGTTTAATATATTTGAAAGAAACACCATAAAAGTCGCACCTGCTGCACCATCAACTACCCTATGGTCATAAGAAAGAGAAAGCGGCAGTGTTAATTGTTGTTCATTGCTGTTCTCAGTTTTAATTCTTGAAATACCCAATATTGCTACCTCTGGGGGGTTAATTATTGGTGTAAAAAAAGAACCACCAATGCCGCCTAAATTAGATATTGTAAATGTTCCACCTTTAAGCTCGTTTGGGTTAAGTTTTTTGTTGCGCGCTCTTTCGCTTACATCCATCAGTTCTTTTGAAAGTTCTACAATGTTTTTTTTGTCAACATCTCTTATTACTGGAACAACCAGGCCGTGTTTTGTATCAACAGCAACTCCAATATGATAATATTTCTTAAATACGATATTGGTTCCGTTATTTTGTATAGAGCTATTAAAAACAGGGTGTTCTTTTAATGCAGAAACCGTCGCCTTCATAAGATAGGGCATCATTGTAATCTTGACACCGCTGTTTGTTTGTTTAGTTTTGTCTTTTTTTCTAAGAACCTCCAGTTCTGTAACGTCTGACTCTATAAACTGTGTAACGTGAGGTATTGTTTTCCATGCCCTAGAAAGCCTTTGTCCTGTAATTGTTTTAATTTTTGTTAATTTTTTAACATCTATCTTTCCCCATTGACTAAAATCAATCTCTTCTCCGAAATGTAAAGGGCTTGTGTTGTGTGCATACATCTTTGCTTTTATATACCCATGAAGATCTGTCTTTGTTATTCGCCCTTTGTCTCCACTTCCAGATATCATATCTAGATTAATCTCCAGTTCTCTAGCAAGCCTTCTCACCCCCGGGCTAGCATATATACCCACATTATTTAATTCGGTTTTTGTTCTTGTTTTAACTATTGTTTCTTTTTGTTCTGTTTTTTTTGGTCGTGTTTGTTCTTTTTGTGTTGGTGTTTGTTTTATGTTTTTGTCGGTTGTTTTTGTTGTTTCTAGCGTTATTAACAAATCACCTGATTTTATTTCTTGTCCATTTTTTATATTTATACTTTTTACAACTCCTTCTATATCTGATGGAATTTCCATAGATGCCTTATCTGACTCTAATACTACTATTGTGTCATCTTTGTTTATCTTTTGTCCTTTAGAAATTGGTATCTCACTAATTGTTGCTGACTCTATTCCTTCACCGAGGTCTGGTAAAAGTATGTTTTTTGTTTTCTTCATTTTATACTGTTGTTGGGTTTGGTTTTTCTGGATCAATGTTATATTTCTTTATTGCCTGTTCAATTTTTGACATTTTTATAAGCCCTTCGTTTGCCAAAGACCTTAAGGCTGTTAGTGTAATATAATATCTATCTATTTCAAAAAAATGACGAAGGTTTTCTCTTGTGTCGCTTCTTCCAAAACCATCCGTTCCAAGAGAATAAAACGGTCCGGGCACATATGGAGCAATTTGTTCTGCTAACATTTTAACATAGTCTGATACTGCTATTGTTGGAATATTATTATTGCTAAGGCTTTTTTCAAGGTGCGATTTTCGCTGGTTTTTTGTTGGGTGGGTTAAATTCCACCTCTCTGTTTCTTCAGCGTCTCTTCTTAACTCACTAAAGCTTGTTACGTTCCAAACACCTGGGTCAATATTCCAATCTTTTTTTAATAAGTCCGCAGCTTTTAAGGTTTCTTTCATTAATGGTCCGCTTCCTAACAGCCTAACTGTTGGGTTGTTTGTGGCTTTAATTTTATATAGTCCTTTTACTATATCAACTGAAACTCCGCTAGGAATAGGGGGGTGTTTATAGTTTTCATTTTCAACTGTAATATAATATATACAATCGTTGTTTTTTTCATACATATCTTTTAAGCCATAGTGTACTACGGTGGCAATTTCATATCCGTATGATAAATCATATGCTTTAATGTTTGGTGTAACTGCTGCTGCTAAGTGGCTGTGGCCATCTTGGTGTTGCAACCCCTCTCCGTTCAGTGTTGTTCTTCCAGCAGTTCCTCCAATTAAAAATCCTTTTGTTCGCATATCGCTTGCTGCCCATATAAAATCCCATATTCTTTGAAACCCAAACATAGAATAATATATATAGAATGGTATCATATTCACACCGTTTACGCTATAACTTGTTCCTGCCGCTATAAACGATGATACCGCTCCGGCTTCATTAATTCCTTCTTCAAGTATTTGGCCGTCTTTTGTTTCTTTATAATATAAAAATTGATCTGAATCAACAGGGTCATATAATTGACCTTTATGTGCATAAATCCCCAGTTGCCGAAACAAAGGGTCCATTCCAAACGTTCTTGCCTCATCAGGGATGATTGGTACAATGTTTTTCCCTATAGACTTGTCTTTTGTTAATAGGGTTAAAAGTCGTACATACGCCATTGTGGTAGATATTTTTCTATTATTGGTTCCTTCCAATAATTCATTAAAAATTGAAATATCTGGTATTGTGATTTTAGGGCCTTTTGATTTTCTCTCAGGTATAAAGCCACCCAGTTTCTTTCGTTGGTTTAATAAATACTTTATTACCTTACTATTAGACCTTGGTTTATAAAAAAGCGCTGATTTTGCTTGTTGGTTTGTTATAGGAATTTCAAATCGCTCTTTAAAATATAATAATTCATCTTGGTTAAGTTTTTTTTGTTGGTGGGTGATGTTTTGACCTTCACCTGCCTCACCCAAACCATAACCTTTTATTGTTCGGGTAAGAATAACTGTTGGTTTTCCTTTTGTTTCAACAGCTTCTTTAAAGGCGGCAAACACCTTTACTGGGTCGTGTCCACCTACTTTTAGTTTTTCCAGTTCTTTATCGCTTTTATCTGCAACCATACTAAGCAATTCAGGATATTTACCCCAAAAATGCTCTCTAAAATATGCCCCACCTTCAACGACATATTTTAACAAGTCGCCATCAACAATTTCTTCTACGCGCTTTAAAAAGAAATGTGAGTTTTTATGGTTTATATATTCATCAAAATCTGACCCCCATATAACTTTGATCACATTCCAACCTGCACCACGAAAGGTCCCTTCAAGTTCTTGTATAACCTGGCTGTTTCCTCTAACCGGCCCATCTAATCTTTGAAGGTTGCAATTAACAACAAAAATTAAATTGTCTAGCTGTTCTCTTGCGGCTAGGGTTAGCCCAGATGTTGCTTCTGGTTCATCCATCTCTCCATCACCAAGAAAGGCCCATACTTTTCTGTTGCTTTTTTCCAATAGCCTTCTATCAACTAAATAGTTCATAAACCGGGCTTGATAAACCGCCATTAGCGGACCCAAACCCATTGACACTGTAGCAAACTGCCAAAAATTAGGCATCAACCATGGGTGTGGGTACGAAGAAAGCCCTCCTTCTGGGGATAGCTCTTGTCGAAAGTTTTGGAGTTTTATCTTATCCAATCTCCCTTCTAAAAAAGCCCTTGCATAAATACCTGGTGATGCGTGTCCTTGAAAAAAGACTAAATCTGGTCCATTTTTATTGTTGGGCCCTTTAAAAAAATGATTAAAACCGATTTCATACAAAGTTGCTGCGGATGCATAAGTAGAAATATGCCCGCCTATTCCTGGGTTTTTAGTGTTTGCGGCTACAACCATTGCCATTGCGTTCCACCGAACTATTGATTTTATTTTTCTTTCAATGGCGCGGTCTCCTTCAAAATCAGGCTGTTGATAAGAGTGAATTGTATTAATAAAGGGTGTGTTTGTATTAAAAGGTAGTCGGGCGCCTTTGCTTGAGGCATAGTCGATTAATTTTTCTAGTAAAAATCTAGTTCTTTCAAATCCCTGTTCTTCAAGTTCGTCTTCTAAAGACTCTATCCACTCTTGTGTCTCTTCTGGGTCTATGTCTCTTTTATCTTTGGGAATCATTGTTAATAAATTAATGTGTTCAAATTAATTATGTTATAAATAAGATCTTCTTGAAAAGCAAGCGTTAGACATTAAGCTTTTTCCAATCACCCTGTTTTATTTTCCAAACCATTGCTATAGCAAAAAACAAAAGATAGCTTCCAAAAAACAACCAAGGCGCAATAAATCCATAATTCAAAATAACACCAAAATAATAACTACCTGGTAAAAAATATAACCACACCAAAAGGGTTTCTACAACGCTGGGGTAAAAAGTGTTTCCTGCTCCGGAAAGCGCAAACCAAAGAGTCATGCCTATGGAATCAATAATTTGCAAAAAACCTGCAAGGCGTAGGGCGACAACACCAAAATAAACAACTTCTTTTTCAGAAGTAAAAAGATTAATTATGGTTTCTGGAATTATAATGAAAAGAAACCCAACTGAGCCCATCACAAAAAGACTTAGCCTGGTGCTTTCGTGAATACTAAGCTCTGCTTTTTCAATTTTTTTTTCTCCCATATGTTTTCCGACAAGGGTTGCGCATGCTTGTCCTATTCCTGCGGCAGGCATAAAAGAGGTTTGCAATATGGTAAAAACAATTTCTGTTGCAGCCAGCTCAATAATGCCAATTATACCAACTATTTTATACAGAAGCACGTAGCCGGACATTGTAAATAGTTCTTGTGCACCCTGTGGTGTGGCAAGCTTAATCTGTCTAAATAATGTTGCTCGATTAAGGTGTCTTGAAAAAACATCAAAAGTGTTTTTTATTTCTTTATCAAATAACATTATAAAATAAAACAACATCATAAATATAGAGGCAATAACCGTTGCAACAGCAGCTCCTTTAACGCCTAGAGCTGGAAAATTAAAAACGGTCCAAGCATGGCTTAAAAAGGGAAGATTAAGATTGTTAAAAAAACTTTCTACACCAACAGACCCATAAATAAACCCTGCGTTTAAATAAATATTTAGCATGTTCGATGTTATGGTTACTTTCATGTGGATTTTGGTTTTTTCAACACCAGTATAAAAACCCTGAAACACAAAACAGGTAGAAGAAAACAACACCCCAAGAAAAGCAATTGAAATATAGTCCCTTGTAAAAGTTATAACCTGTATATCAGTAAGTAGGGCTTGTGCTATATGGTTTGTAAACACGTATCCCAACACAGAAACCGGAAGACCATAACAAAAGGATAATAAAATTCCATTACGAAGCGCCACGCCACATTCGTTATATTTCTTTTGACCTAGTCGTCTGGATGAAACGGTTTGGGTTGCTGTCCGCAAACCAATAGAAAAGCTTATTATTGTCCAAACCACCATTGACCCCATGCCTGTTGCCGCAAGCGCTTTTGATCCAAGGTGTCCAACCATCATTACATCAACAAAGCTCATCATTGTTCTGCTTATATTGCTAAGGATCACGGGGGTCGCGAGCTTCATAACTTTGGATGATATTTTTTTATCAATCTGTTTATGAAGCTGGCGAAAGCGGATAGCCATGCGTGGTTTAACTGTTTGTTATGTTTATGTTTTTAGACAATAAATATTCTTTGGTTTTGCTACATATTGGCGCAGTTGTTTGAAAGCTAACTTTCGTGTTTGGTTTCACCTGGTTTATGGATTGTTTTTGTTCATTAATCCGCATTCCGTCTTTCATTATTATCCTGCTTTTTCTATCTATAACAATAATTATGTGGTTGGGTGTTGATTGCTTAATTAATACGCGGCTGTTTAGGTTGTATTTTTTTGGATTTAGATACATTGGCTAATAAAAATATTAATTGAGAAATTGATTTATATTGATGTTGTCAATCTCATGTTCGGGTATTCCAACGCCTGTCACATAAAAACCTAGGTAGCTAAAAACAGGGGAAATCAGCCCGATGGATTCGCTCCAAATTGTATTTTTCATTAATTTTGTTCCAGATGAAAACCTTTGTTGTCCAATCGTGTGTACGATTTTACTTTTCGCGGTTTTTGTTGTGTATATGTTAGACATGTCGGGGAACTGTTGTTTGTTTAGAAACGGTGTTTTTCCTACAAGAAAATTTGTTCCCGCCCTATTAACGTGTCCACAAATATTTACAATGTTTTTGCTGTTTTTAATTTGGTCAAAAATGGTGATGGTTTTTGTTTGTATATTTTTTTTTAAATCAACCATGTTTTCGGGGGCGCAGGTTGATATTGATATATTTTTTGGCCAAATTATCATGTTCTCATTTATAAAAACAATATTATAATTATTAATCGTTTTTTTCTTTGTATCTGGTTCGGTAATCTTTGGTGGATAACAAAAAAATAATGTTTGTTTGTTTTTTATCACTGAACCCTTCTACCAAAAAGCGCTGTTCCTAAGCGTATCATTGTGCTGCCTTGTTGTATTGCTAGCTCATAATCGCTACTCATACCCATAGAGAGTTCTGTAAGCTGCTTATCTTTTGATAGCTGTCTATTTAGGTTTTCTTTTATTTTTCTTAAAGACCTAAATGACAATTCTGTTTCTTTTATATCTCTAGTGTTTGGGCCCAAGGTCATCAACCCCACAACGTTAATATTCTTTAGCTCGATGGATTCCAACATTCCTTGGTGGTCTTCTGGTTTAAACCCGTATTTGTTTTTTTCACGACCTGTATTTATCTCTAACATTGTTTCTGTTTGTAATTTTTCTTTTCCCGATTTTATTGATATTTTTTTTGCCAAAGAGGTTGTGTCAATTGAGTCTATTGTATCAAAAACAGAGAGGGCTTTGTTTATTTTATTGCTTTGCAGGTGTCCTATCATGCGCTTAACGCATTTGGTGTTTTTCTTTTTTAGTTCTTCAAATTTAATTACAGCTTCTTGAACTCGGTTTTCTCCTATGTGTGTTATCCCGCTATTAATACAATCTTCAAGTTTGTTTGTGTTTTGATTTTTTGTTGCGGCAATAAGTATAACCGCGCTGTTTCTATTAGAAGAATCCAACGCTTGTTGGATGTTTTCCCTAGCTTTTTGAATTTGATCAAACAGGTTCACACCTGTTTATTTGGCCCATTTGTCGTTTTTGGTTCTTCGGTGTTTTTTGGTTTATCTATTTCTTCTTCAGTTGATATTAAATCATCAGTGTTTTCTGTTTCCGTTGGTTTTGTTTCCGGATTTTCATCATTAATTACTCTTGATATAGATGATATCTTTGTTCCTATGTCCAATTTTACAAGCTTTACTCCTTGCGTCACGCGACCGATGGTTCTTATCTGAGAAACTGGCTGTCTCATTAAAACACCTTTATCGGTTATAACAATTAAATCGTCGGCGTCCACAACCTCCATAATTGAAACCATTTTTCCTGTTTTTTCAGTTACACGCATAGTCATCACACCCTTACCGCCCCTTGTTTGTGTTCTATATTGAATCACGTCTGTTCTTTTTCCGAGCCCTTTTTCTGTTGCTACTAAAATCGTTCCTTCTCTTTTTACTACAAGCATTGCTATAACATAGTCTTCTTTTGAACTAAGTCTGATTCCTTTAACGCCCATGGTTTTTCTTCCTGTGGCTCTAATGTTTTTTTCTGAGAACCGTATCGACTTGCCCTCCCTTGTTCCTAATAGTATGTCGTTTTCTCCATTAGTTATTCTTGCCTCGATAAGGGTGTCGCCATCACGAATTTCTATTGCATATATTCCACCTTTACGTGGTTTGCTATAAGCAGATAAAGCTGTTTTCTTTACAAGACCGTTTCTTGTGGCCATTATTATGAAACGGTTTTCGTTAAAATCTTTTACACTAACAAAAGCCTCAATTTTCTCTCCTGGTTCGCAGCCAATTAAATTTACAATTGCACGTCCTTTTGTTGCTCTACCTCCTTGGGGTATATCATAAACCTTTAACCAATAACACTTACCAAGGCTGGTAAAAAACAACATATAATTGTGCGTGTTGGCAATAAACAAGTGTTCAATAAAATCTTCTTCATTGCTTGTTGCTCCTTGAACGCCGCGACCGCCCCTTCTTTGTGTTCTATAGGTGTTTAGTGCGGTCCTTTTTATATAGCCACTGTGGGTAATTGTTAATACAACCTCTTCTTCTGCTATCATATCCTCCATAGAAAAATTAGAGTCAACAGGAATTATTTCTGTTCTTCTTTCATCGCCAAACTCATTTTTAACTGCGAGCATTTCTTCTTTAATTATATCCATTCTTTGGCTTCTGCTGTCTAAAATTCCTTTTAAGTAGGTAATTAGTTTTATAACCTCTTTATATTCAGTAACTATTTTGTCAACCTCAAGCCCTGTTAGTTTTTGAAGTCTCATTTCTAAAATCGCCTGAGACTGTATTTCAGACAAATTAAAAGCATCCATTAAACCCTCTTTGGCTTGGGCGGGGTCCTTGCTTCCTTTAATAATTGAAATAACCTCATCAATGTTATCTAGTGCGGTTTTTAACCCTTCTAATATGTGGGCTCTTGCTTCTGCGGCTTTTAGGTCAAACTTGGTTCTTCTAACCACAACCTCATGTCTAAAATTAACAAAGTGCTCAAGAATTGTTTTTAGTGGCATTATTTTAGGGACACCGTCTACAAGCGCTAATAAAATTATTCCAAAAGTATCTTGAAGTTGTGTGTGTTTATATAATTGGTTTAATATTACTTCGGGAACCGTGTCTCTTTTTGTTTCAATCACAACACGTATCCCGTCTTTATCAGATTCATCTCTAAGGTCTGTTATTCCAATAATTTTTTTATCTCTTACAAGGTCAGCTATCTTTTCTACAACATTAGCTTTGTTTGTTTGGTAGGGAACCTCTGTTATAATAATGCTGTCTTTACCGTTCTTTGATGTTTCTATGTGTGCGCGTGCCCTCATTTTAATTTTACCTCGGCCTGTTTCATACGCTGCTTTTAGACCGTCCATTCCTAAAATCATGCCTGCGGTTGGAAAATCGGGGCCCTTTATATGGTCCCTTAAACTGTCGATTGTAATATTTTTGTCATCTATAAGCGCAATGAGACCATCAACTATTTCAATAAGGTTGTGGGGAGGAATTTTCGTGGCCATTCCAACAGCTATTCCCTCTGAACCGTTTACCAAAAGGGTTGGCACTGTGGTTGGTAGCACCATTGGTTCTTTTAAGGTTTCGTCAAAATTGGGGCTCCAATCAACAGTTTCTTTTTCAAGGTCTTTTAATAACTCTGCTGATAGTTTTGTCATTCGAGATTCGGTGTATCTCATTGCGGCTGCGTTATCTCCATCGATAGATCCAAAGTTTCCCTGGCCATCAACTAGCTCGTAACGCATAGAAAAATCTTGCGCCATTCTTACTAAAGCATCATAAATCGAAGAGTCTCCATGTGGATGATATTTTCCCATAACCTCTCCTACAATTCTCGCACATTTTTTATATGGCCGATTCCAAGAGGACCCCAACTCGCTCATACCGTATAAAATTCTTCTATGAACAGGTTTTAAGCCGTCGCGCACATCCGGTAACGCTCGAGACACTATCACGGACATTGCGTAATTTAAATAGCTCTCATTCATTTCATCTACTATGTCACGATTTAGCGTATGGTCTCTGTTTATATCACTCATTGTTTCTTTTTTTTATATTAGACATCAAGATTAACAACCTCTTTTGCCCGCTTCTGAATAAAAGACCTTCTTGCTTCAACGTCGCTTCCCATAAGGTTTTGAAATGTTTTTACTGCTTCTTCTGCGCTTTCTACAGTCACTTTAAGCAGAGTTCTTCTGTCTGGGTCCATGGTTGTGCCCCACAGTTGGTCGGCGTTCATTTCCCCTAAACCTTTATATCTCTGTATTGAAACCTTCGTGTTTTTGTTGTTTTTTTGCATTCTTTCTATAATTAAATCTCTTTCGTTATCATCATAAGCGTATGCTTCTTTTTTCCCTTGTGAAACCCTATATAGTGGTGGAAGCGCTATATACAAATAACCTTTGTCTATAATCTCTTTCATTTTTCTGTAAAAAAAGGTTAAAAGCAATGTTCGGATGTGAGAACCGTCTACATCTGCGTCTGTCATAATGATTATTTTATGATATCGTATCTTTTCAACATCAAGGTCGCCAACTGATTTTTCTCCTTCCTCATCTTCCGATCCTCCAAACCCAGCCCCAATAGCGGTTATCATTGATTGTATTTCGTTATTTGAAAGCAATTTATCAATTCTAGCTTTTTCTGCATTAATAACTTTTCCCCTTAAGGGTAATATCGCTTGGGTTTTTCTGTTTCTCCCTTGTTTTGCTGACCCTCCAGCAGAGTCCCCCTCTACAAGATATAGTTCACACCATTCTGGGTCACGGTTTGAACAGTCGGCCAATTTGCCGGGAAGAGAAGAGCCCCCTAGGGCGCTCTTTCTACGAATTAGCTCTCTCGCTTTTCTTGCTGCCGACCTACTCCTTGCAGCAAGTAAAGCTTTTTCTATTATTCTCCTTCCAATTGAGGGGTTTTGTTCAAGAAACTCTAATATACCTTCATAAACAACCCTGTCAACAATACCTTTAACCTCTCCATTGCCTAATTTTGTTTTTGTTTGCCCCTCAAATTGTGGCTCAGCAACTTTAATGCTTAATATAGCTGTCAAACCTTCACGGAAATCTTCACCTGATAGTGTTATTTTTTCATTTTTATTAGCTTTAATTAAATTGTTTTTTGTGGCATAATTGTTCATCGACCTTGTAAGCGCAGAACGAAAACCAGAAAGATGTGTGCCGCCTTCAATGGTGTTTATATTATTTACAAAGGTTAATATATTATCATTGTAGGTGCTGCTATACCGAAGCGCGGCCTCAACGGGCACCTCTGTCTTTTCTTTGTTAACGGTTATAATTTTATTGTGAAGAGGGTTGTTGTTCGTATCAAGATATTTAACAAAGTCGCTTAACCCACCTTTAAATCTAAAGGTTTCTTCTTCTGTTTCTTCTTGTCTCTCGTCTTTGAGAACAATTTCTATCCCTTTGTTTAGATACGCTAATTCTCTTAGTCTTTCTGCAATTATATTATATTCAAAAATCATTTCTTGAAAAATGTTTTTATCTGGTAAAAAACAAACCTTGGTTCCTGTTTTTTTTGTGTCACCTGTTGTTTTTAACTTGTTTTGTGTAACACCAATTTTGTAATCCTGTCTGTGTTTTTTTCCGTCTCTTTTTACTTCAACCCACAACCATTCTGATAGCGCGTTTACCACAGAAACACCAACACCGTGAAGACCTCCTGATACTTTATATGAGTCTTTATCAAATTTTCCACCAGCGTGTAATACTGTCATAACAACCTCAACTGCTGGTTTTTTTTCTTCTTTGTGAAGACCAACAGGGATACCTCTTCCGTCATCTTCAACAGTAACAGAACCGTCTAAGTTAAAGGTTGTAATTATTTTTGAACAGTGCCCCGCAAGAGCTTCATCTATAGAGTTATCAACAACCTCATAAACGAGATGATGTAACCCTCTTTTTCCAACATCGCCAATATACATGGCAGGTCTCTTTCGTACGGCCTCCAGCCCTTCTAAAACCTTTATGCTTGCTGCGCTATATGCTTTTTGTTCAGACACTTTATTTAAACCTCAGATCTGTTATGGTTTTTTTTCCAACCTTTTTATTAATTTTTAATAGTATTTCTTTTTTTTTTAATTGCAGTTCTTGCGACCAAACAGAAGAGTTGGCTCTAATAAACAGAACCCCGCGCTCAACAGAAACCGCCTCTGTGTTCTCAGCAATTTTATCGCCTACCGTCTCTGACCAAACTTCAACGGCTTTTTGTTGATTAACCCCGTGCGACAGTCTGGTTTTTTTTAAAAAGCTCGCTAAAACAGTGTTTATTGGTTTCAAGTTTTAATGCTTCTTTTTTTTTCTATTCGTTTAACCTAATTGGCATTAACAACATAGAAACTGTTTCGTCCTCACTGTTTTTTTCTGGATAAAACAAAGATGCGCTTATTGGTGTGTTTAATTTTAAGATTGTCTCTTGCGAGTTAATATGTGAAAGAACGTCTTTCAAATATGAAGCGTTAAAACCTATTTCTATAGAATCGCCTTCATATGATACTTCTAGTTCTTCATGTGCTTTAGAGGCTTTTTCTGGGTCTTCGGTTGTAATAACAAGTTTTGATTTTTCGGTTTTTATTGCAACTTGTTGAGTTGTTTTGTTTGAGAAAATTGAGACGCGCTTTACCGCAGCAAGCAATTCTTTTCGATCAACTTTTAGTTCTTTATCGTTGTCTTTTGGTATAACGCTTTCATAGTCAGGAAATTTTTCATCAATAATTCTTGTGTAAACTGTGTCTGGACCCATTCTTGCTGTAAAAACATTATCGTTGATTAACAAAGAAACCTCATCTTTTCCTGCGGTATATGAACCAATGGTGTGTAAAAACTTTTTTGGAATAATAACCTCACCTGTAAACGTGGTTTTGGTTTCGTTTTTACATAAATATTGTGCCAACCTATGGCCGTCTGTTGCAACAGCGGTTATTAAATCAGAGTCAATTTTAAAAAAGACACCTGTTAATGCTGGTTTTAAATCATCTTTACTTACAGCAAAACTAACAGTAGAAATTATTTTATTTAATAAAGTGGAACCTATCCCTATCTCAACTCCATTGTTTGTATCGGGGGCAGCAGGAAATTCTTCCGGATCTTTTCCCATTAAATCATATGTTCCAAAATCAGTGTTTATTTTAACTTTATTATCATTAACCTCCATTTCAACCCTGGTGTCATCAGGGAGTTCACCTGCTATATCTAAAAGTGGTTGTAGTGGAATAGCGGCTGTTCCTTGTTCTTCAATACTGCTTTCAATAGTGGTTGTTATTGTTATTTCTAAATCAGTAGACCTTAAGAGAACACCAGATTCGGAAACATCAATTAACAGACAGCTTAGTATAGGTAAGGTAGATCTATTGGGAACGGCTTTTGATAGTTTTTGTAATGCTGATTGAAGTTCATTTTTTGAGGTTGAATATTTCATAAAATTAATTGTATGTGGATTGAATTAATTTGAGCTTTATTTGTTTAATTCTTGTCGATAGAACATAACCTTAACTGTCTAAATTTCATAAGATTTTTATTTAATATATACATACTATATATAATATATTATTTATAATGATGCTTGTTTTGTTAACAACAAACAAAACAAATGTAAATAAGATTCAATATCATAAAACAAACAACAAACACTTAAACCAAAATGTAAAGTGGATAACCATATAAATATTGTGGAAAAACCGAAACAAACATTAATAAACAAACCATTCTTTCGTGGAAAAAAAATTGTTATTAAAAAGTGTAAAACTTTGTTAATTGATATTTATATAAAGATTTTTTCTTGCCTCCGCAACCCACTCTTTGAAAAACAACATACGCTTATGATTTAAAGCAATTTCCTCTATTTCAGTCCAATGTAAAGCAAGAGAAGCTTGCCCCCCAAGCCGAACCTCTTCCAACCAAAGCAGATGATATCCAAAAGAAGATTTTACAGGCCGGCTACACTCACCAACCTCTAGAAGACCTAAAACCTCTGATATTTCTGGTATAGGTGAACTGCTTGGTGTAATCCAACCTAAATCACCGGCTATTTTTTTTGTTTGTTCGTCTTCTGATTTGTTGATAACCATGGTTTTAAAACGACCAAGACTTGTTGAGCTATCACGCAAGCTTAATGCATATTTATATGCAATAGATTCATCGCGTTCTGTTATCTCTGGTGATATTAAAACATGTCTTACCTTAATTTTTTCTCCCGACCTTTCCGTTGTTTCTAAAATGTGATACCCAAACGTTGTTTCTATAGGTTCACTAATAGAGTTTAACTCTTGAGTATATGCCGTTGTTTCAAATTCTTTAACCATTTGGTTTCTTTTGATATAACCAAGAGAACCCCCAGACGTTCGTGACCCAGGATCATCAGAAAAATCCCGCGCAATAGAAGAAAAAGAATCACCATTTAGTATTTTTTCTCTTAAATAATTGATTTCAGATAGGGCCGCTTTTTTGCTTTCTTCTCCAGCCTTAATACGAACAAGTAAGTGCCTGATTTTCATTTTTATAGGAAACACTGGAAGACTGTCTTTGTATTCCTCATAAAAACCTACAACACCAGACCGGTTAATATTTACTGACATAATTAATTGTTGTTGATATTGTTCCGTTATTAGTCTATCGCGCATATCATACCAAAACTCTCTACGAAAATCAGACAGGCTTTGACCTAACATGGTTTCAGCAACCTCTTCTGTTCCTGCCCTCATAATAAAACCATCGACCTGCTGGTCAAGCGCGCTTTCAACATCTTTATCGCTGATTTCAATCGAATCCAATTTTGCCATTTCTAATATAACTTTTTGATCTATTAATGAGCTTAAAACCCCATCTTGAAGTTTCAACAACAAATCCGCGTCTTTTGTAATATCTAAACCACGCTGAAGCGCCGTCATACCAACCACCTGAGAAACATCGCTTTTAAGTATAATGTTTTCACCAACAACAGCGGCCACCCCATCAACCGCCTGAGGTTTTTCCTGTCCAGTTAAAAACACAAGAAGAAAGATAGCTAGAGATTTGTATAAAGCTTTCATATGTTATTTGTGTTTATTTCTAAAACATTATCATGTTTTAAGCTGTCAATTATAGTCTGCGTTTTAATTGCTGCCTTTCGTTTATAAATCAATAAATAAATTTTATCATATACGCTATCAAACCCTAAATAAGTTCCCTTTTCATATCTTTTTATAACCTCAATTACAGAAAGTTTTCCACCCAAATCAACTGGTCCTATATATTTGTTATTGTTTGCACCAAACACCTTTTTGTTTATTTTTGGGTTTAGCAGGCCATCAGCAAAGGTTTCAGCCACAACACCATATCGTTGGAACATCTCGTTTCTTTTTTTGTTGTTTGAGGGTTTTTCAAGGTTTGCCCTAACGCGATTTGCTTCTTTTTTATCGGTTAAAATAAAACTGTTTATAGTTGCTTCGCTTTTTAACCTTTTAAACTCCGCTTTGTTATCGATATAATAATTTCTAATCTCATCTTTTGTTACAGAAACCATTCCTTGTATTTTTGTTTCTAAATAAGCTTGACCAACCAACTTTTTTCTATACAGGTTTATTTTTGTTTCTAATAAAAGGTCTCTATCAAGACCAACACGACCACCCGCCTGGTAAAGCAGTTCAGTGTTAACCCAATTGTCAATATAAGACAAACGTTCTTTTTCTGTAAAAACCGAAGCAAAAGCGAGCCCTTCTTTGGTCAAAACCGCACCACCAGCGCGCGCAACAACGTTAAGCGGTTCTTCGTCTTTTGTACAAACAGTAAAGACCAATAAAAAACATATAGATAGAAAACGCATTCAACGAAATTAATCATTCTTTTTGTTATATATAAAATATTCTGCACACTTAAGGGCCTTTTCAATTGGGGCAACATTAAGGCCAACCGGTATTTCCACATAAAGCGAATCATGATTACCATGTTTAAAAGAATGGTTAATTGCGGCGCGGCTAAGATTGTCGATTAGACGCTCAAAATAGTTACTAAAAAATACACTTTCATTTTTATTTAAAGATAAAACAACAGAACGTCTGTTAATGTCAACTTTAGACACTAAAGACATATTATACACAATGCGTAATTGCGATACGTAAAACATATTTTTAGCACCCACACTCAAAACACCAAACCTATCAATAACCTCACTTTGTATTTTATCAAGCCCGCTCCTTGACAAAGTCACGGCAAGCCGTTGATAAAAATAAATACGATCCTCCGAAAGGGGCATATATGACTCTTCAAAAGATGAATTGAAAAAAGTGCTTATCTTCAAAGAACCAACACCAAACTCAACTCTTTTATCTGTTTCCAACGCCTGCTCGAACATTTTACAATATAAATGATAACCAACCTTATCAACAGAACCGCTTTGTTCGTAACCAAACAAATTTCCAGATCCACGAATTTCTAAATCTTTCAAAGCTATATTATACCCAGAACCAAGATCCACACTGCTTTCAAGCGCACGCAACCTTTCAACAGCCTCTTTGCTAAGGGAGTTAATATCGGGTATAATTAAATAACAATACGCCTGCTGATTACCACGCCCCACCCTACCGCGTATTTGATATAATTGAGACAAACCAAAAAAATGTGAGTCGTTTATAAGTATGGTGTTGGCGTTAGTGACATCTAAACCAGATTCAATAATGCTAGTACACACCAGTATTTTAACACGACCATCAAAAAAAGACAAAACCACTTCTTCAAGTTCATTTGAGGGCATTTGACCGTGAGCCATGGCAATATTTGTATTCGGAAAGAGCGAATTAAGACGTTCATACACCACCGGAAGCGTTTCAATTTTATTATGAACAAAATAAACCTGCCCATCACGAAAGAGCTCCCGCTCAACAAGCTTCTTAAGATGGGGCCATTTCTTATATAAAACCCTGGTTTTTATTGGTAAGCGATTAATTGGTGGAGTTTGAATTAACGTAACATCCCTAATTCCTAAAAGAGATTGCTGTAGAGTGCGCGGAATAGGTGTGGCTGACAAAGTCAAAACATCAAGACTTTGGCGTATTTTTAATAGTTTATTTTTATGAGCAACGCCAAACTTATGTTCTTCATCTATTACAATTAAAGAAAGCCTTTTTTTCGGTATATCATCACTTAAAACTGCGTGTGTTCCAATTAAAATATCAACAGTTTTATTGAGGATCTCATTGCATATTTTCACCCTTAATTTTTTTGAGACAAACCTAGATAACATTCTAACGTTTATCCCAAGTTTTTCTAACCTACCCCTAAAGGAAATATAATGTTGATCAGCTAATATCGTAGTGGGCACAACAACTATAACAAAACCACCAGAACACACCGACCGAACAGACGCTCTTATAGCAACCTCAGTCTTTCCAAACCCAACATCACCAATAATAATTCTATCCATTAGCCCGGGCAGCGACATATCTTTATAGACATCATTAATAGCCTTTTTTTGATCATATGTTTCTACATAGGGGAAGCTTTTTTCTAATTCACTGTCGATATATTTATCTTCAACTATTTCATTTTCTCTCGTCCTATTTCTGTTATTACTTATAACAACCATTTCATTTATTATTTCATGTATTCTTGTCTTTGTTGTTTGTATTTTTTTGTTCCATTTTTTATCATTTATTGAGTTCAGCAAAGGTTTGGGCACACCAACATATGGGCAGATTTTATGTATTTTAAGCGTAGAAACCATAACTGACGATCCGTCTTTATATTCAATGTTTATATAATCGTATTTGTTTTTTGATATAATACCACGATAAACACCTACCCCAAAATCTTCATGTGTAATATAATCACCCCACTTATATTTGTGAATATTTGCATCTTTTTGAACTGTTTTATAATTATAGTTATAACTTTCTGATCTTTTATATTTTAATACTTCACCACCATTTAATTTTTCATACACAAACCTGTTTTTCATTACACGATTTTTTTCTATCTTAACCCCTTTTTCTACAGCTGCATTTTCTTTATCCAAATAGAGCATACTATCTTTTGATAATTTTTCTATTTTTTTATTAGACGTTATTGGGGTAGTGTTTATTATATGGTTGTTATTGATAATTTTACCTGAACTGTTTGAAAGTATATATTTATTTTCTACAACAGAAACATACAATAGTTTATATTTATTATTTACTATATACTCTTCATAAGTTATTGATTTTATTGGTTTTATACTTTTTTTATAACTTCTAATATTTATTGATTCTATTTCTTTTATTGATAATTGTGACGTGGGGTTATAATATCGAATTGTATCTATATTGTTGCCAAAAAACTCTATACGGATTGGGTTGTTTGTGTTTACAGCGAACACATCAACCACACCGCCTCGATCACTAATTTCACCAACATATCTTGTTGTGTCTGTGTTTTCATAACCCATATCAAAAGCTCTGTTCATAAAACTTTTTTTACTTATGTTATCACCCTTCTTTATCATTATTCTTTTTTTTGATTGATTCTTTACATGTACCTTTCTTTTTCCCGGGTTGTCCTCACAAAAGAATATTTCAATACCCCCACCACCAATACGCTGTTCTGTTTTTTTTGTTTCTTTAATGCTGCCCCTGTTTAATTCTTTTGGGTATATCTCTGTTTCATATAAAGTGTCTATATATAAACATTTCTTACTTGTTATCAACCCAACTTCTTTATATAACTGATAGCTGTTGTTTCCAATTATAAATAAACCGCAACCATCACTAAGACATTTAATTGCATATGTTATTATCTTTAAGCTGTTGCTGGTTATGCTTGTTTTGTTCTTTGTTTGTATGTCTTCAAAAAACTTTCTAATATTTTTTTCTTTTATGCTATTAGCGTCCATTATGTTTCACGTGAAACACGTTGTTTTTTGCTAATATACACTGAAAGTACCGCAGCATCAGATATTGTAACGCCTGAAATTTTCATTGCCTGTCCCATGTTTTCAGGTTTTGATTTGTTTAGTTTCTCTTGGGCTTCTTTGGATAGACCGGATATGTTATCATATTTTATTTCACTGTTTAGCAATAACGCTTCATTGTTTAATATTTTTTTTGTTTGTTTGTTAATTCGGCGAATATAGCCACTGTATTTAATTTCTGTGTCGGCTTCTAAAACAACTTCATCAACATAAGGTTGACGAACCTTAAGTTTTTTAGTTTTCATTGAAACAAACATTTCTAAACTAACCGAAGGTCTTTTAATTAGTTCTTTAAGTTTTGTTTTTTGTGTTATTTCTTTCTCATTTATCTTTTTTAATATGGGATTTGCTTGTGTGGTTGTTATTGTTTTGTCGCAGTATTTGATTAGCGCCATTACTTCTTTGGTTTGTTCCTGCATTGTGTTGTGTTGTTTTTTATTAATTAACATTGAGCTAAAGGCTTTTAATGACAGTCTCTTGTTTGCGTTAGTAAACCGAAGAATTAGCCTGTTTTCTGCTCTTGATGTAAACATTCTATAGGGCTCAGGAGTGCTTTTGGTTATTAGGTCGTCTATTAAAACTCCACCATAAGCATCGGACCTGCTTAAAGTTATAGGGCCCAATCCAAGGCAAAACAGACCAGCGTTTGCGCCAGCAATTAATCCTTGAATAGCCGCCTCTTCATACCCCGAGGTGCCATTAATTTGACCTGCTAAATATAGGTTTTTGTATGTTTTGGTTTCTAGTGTGGTTTTTAATTGGTTTGGAAAAAAATAATCGTATTCTATCGCATATCCTGGTTTAATAAGGGAAACGCTCTCAAAGCCTTTTATTTTTTGTAAGGCTTCAAGTTGTATTTTTTCTGGAAGACTTGTTGAAAAACCATTAAGGTATATTTGATCTGAGTTTTTCCACTCTGGTTCACAAATAAGACGATGAGCGTTTCTTTCTTTAAACCTGTTTATTTTATCTTCAATTGATGGACAATATCTTGGCCCAACGCCCAATATTTCACCAGAATACATAGGAGACCTGTTTATGTTTTCCCATATTATATTATGAACACGCTCGTTTGTGTTGACGCTGTGGCTTGGTGTATTGGGCGGGTTAAATAAAGAATGAAAATGTGAAAACGGAGCTGGTTTCTCATCGCCGGTTATTATATCTAATATAGACCAATTTATAGTTTCCCTGTTAAGCCTTGGTGGTGTACCTGTTTTTAGTCTTCCATGTTTAAAACCTAAAGAAGACAGAGACTCTGTGATGCCTTCTGATCTTACCTCACCCATTCTTCCCGCTGGTATTTTTTTATCACCAATATGTATTAATCCATTTAAAAAAGTACCGTTTGTTAAAACTACAGACTTGCTTATAATTTTATCTTGGTTTGACATTGTTACACCAGCCGCACGCCCTTTTTTGATTATAGGTGAAACAACCTCACCTTCGACAACCGTGATATTGTTATGGCTTGTAACTGTTTTATGAATATGTTTTTCATACTCTCTCTTATCAACTTGCGCTCTAGGAGACCAAACAGCCCTACCTTTTGATTTGTTTAGAAGTTTAAACTGTGTTCCTGTTATATCGGCTGCTTTACCCATAGCGCCACCCAGCGCGTCTATCTCCCTTACCATTTGTCCTTTTGCTAATCCACCAATTGATGGGTTACAAGACATCCTGCCAATTGTTTGTTTGTTCATTGTAATCAAGAGAACCTTACAGCCCGTTCTTGCGGCTGCCAACGCAGCTTCAACCCCAGCGTGTCCGCCACCAACAACTATTGTGTCTATATTATTAAACCCTGTCAAACTATTTCCCAACACAAAAGGAGTTAAACATGTTGTTTAATACTAAATCCTCTGTTTCAACCCCTAAAAGACTATTAACGCTCCTTAAAGCATTTTCTAGCTCGTAACAGATAAGCTCTAATTGAAAACCATTCTTAATTTTATTATTTGTGTTAGCTAGCGATTTTATACAATCGGCTATACACTCATACTGTCTTGGCGTTGAAACTCCGCTTAACTTGTTCGGTATTTTTTCTACATTTAATTGTTGTAAGATCGCGCGCTTAAGACTTGATATGCCTGTTTGATTTATCGCTGAAATATACATGTATAAATCTTTTTTCTTTTTATAACCCACCTTCTTTATCAGGTCTGATTTGTTGTTTATATAAATAATATTATCATTCTTAAGTTTAATAATATCAACAACATACGTATCGTCTTTTACCGAGACGTCTCTCACTAAACACACCACATCTGCTTTTTCTATTAACATGATGGAGTTATCAATTCCTGCCGACTCAATTGCGCTTTTTGACCTACGAACACCTGCGGTATCAACAAGTCTAATTGGCACCCCGGAAATAGAAATGTTTGCATCTACATAATCCCTTGTTGTTCCCGCGGTTTTGTTAACAATCGACCTTTTGTTTCCGACCAGCGCATTAAACAAAGTCGATTTTCCGCTATTTGTTTTACCGGCTAGTACAACAATTGCTCCATAAGTTAGAACGCGACATGTATCATAGTTTTCTATTAATTTTAACACCTTCTTATTTATTTCTGATGTTTTCTTTGATATGTATAATTTATTATCTTTTTGGATATCCACATCAGACACATCTAATAAGTGTTCGCAATAACTTAAGAGCTCAGTGATGTCACTTGCTGTACCTTTGATAGCGTTAGACATCTCACCACCCAATCCACTAATTGCGTTAAACAACCCTGCTTTTGAGCTAGCCGCTATAGTGTTTGCTATTGACTCAGCCTGTATAAGATCTATTTTCCCGTTCTCAAACGCTCTTCTGGTAAATTCGCCCGGGCCGGCGGACCTTGCCCCAAGATCTATACATTCGTTTATTATTCCATCAACGATAAATGGGCTACCGTGACAAGATATCTCAACCATATCTTCACCTGTAAATGACCTGGGTTTGGTGTAGCACACCACAATTGTTTCATCTAAAATATTTTTTTTATGATATATTTTTGTTTTTTGTGCTACACGACTTACGGGTGTTTTGATTTGTCTTGATATTTTTTTAAGTATTTTTATGCTGTTTACACCTGATAGCCGCACAACAGCAATTCCGCCATAACCATACGGTGTTGATCGGGCGACAATTGTATCGCCTAACGGCATTTATTTGTTCGCAACCCCTGGTTTCTCTTGATGAGATGTAAGATATTTTTGTTGTACTATTGTCAACACATTAAACAGCGTGTAGTATAAGACCAAACCTGATGGAAATTGGTTGAAAATTAAAACAAAGAAACCGTTCATAAAGTACATCATAAATTTTTGTTGCCCTGGGCCTTGACCTGTTGGCGCAGATTTCATTTGGAGAAACATTGTCACACCCATCAACAAAGGAAGAATAGCCACCCCGCTTCCATACAATGGTAAATTTATTCCTAAATCTAACACAACGTCAGGCCTAGATAAATCTTGTATCCATAAAATAAAAGGTGCACCACGCAGCTCAATTGAAGAGCGAAACACAGTAAATAACGCAAACAATAACGGCATTTGAAGGAAAACAGGAACACAACCACTTAGCGGGTTTACGCCATGTTCTTTAAATAGACTCATTTGAGCTTGTGCAAATTTTTTCTGGTCGTTTTTATATTTTTCCTTTAGCTCGTTCAACAATGGTTGTATTGCCTGCATTTTTCTTGTAGAGTTGAGGCTTTTGCTTGTAAGGGGGTATACAATGATTTTTATAAGCACTGAAAAAAGCAACAAAACAAAACCATAGTTAGGTATATAGTTGTGTAAAAACAACAACACCCAGTGCACCCCTTTTGATATTGGTCTAATAAAAGCCCAACCAAAATTCATTATTTGGTCTAAGCTGTTTCCCAAAGTTTTGATTCGACTATATTCAAGAGGGCCTAAATATAAAGTTGATCGAAAAGGGGAGGGGGTGTTAAACAAAAGACCCACACCAAACTCTTTAGAGAGCCCGTCTTCCACCGCAAGCACTTCTGCTCCAGGGGCTTTTTCGTTTGGCACGAGAGCTGTAAAAAAGTATTTTGTTCTTACGCCCACCCAATCTGTTGGGTATAACATGCGCTCTGTTTTTTCTTGCCCAAGGGGTTTTGTTTTGGGAGAATACTTTTCTTCTCCCTGATAAACAGCCGCACTATAATATGTAAGTTCGTCTTTTATGTTTGGTTCCGTAAGAGGAAGGCCGCCAGGCCAATAAATTGATGCGGTGTTTTGTGAAACCATACCACCAACAGCAGAGAGATCTATTGCCAAATCAATAATATAACGGTTTGGATAAAACGTTAAGCTTTTTGTTATGGTTTTATCATCAACTACTTTGAAATAATTAATAGTTTTTGAAGAGGTGAAAACACTAACATCATACCGGTTGTCCGTTTTCCACCCGGAAGACAGGTTAATTATGTCCCCATCAACAGAACGAAAAGAAAGACCAAGGTTTTCCACATTTTTTTCATTGATTAGGTTAACGAGCTCTGAGTCGTTTAATGCGTAGTTGTTTAACTCGAAAAAGGTGAGAGAGCCACCGTTTTTGTTACTAACCGTTGCTTTATATAGGCTTGTTTCAACATTAAAGGAAGAATATTTCTTTTCTTTGTTATCCTCCAAACTAAGTAGGTTGACAGGTTTTGTTGTTTCTTTTTGTTCGGAGGTTGTGTTGCGTATTAGAACCTCAGATGAATCTGAGAGCGGCGAATCTGGATACACAAATTTATAATATTCTGGCATAAGCAGAATAATTACCGCAATTAATAGAAACGCTAAAACGGAATTTCTATCCATAGGTTATGTTGATAACGTTAGCGGCAATCTAATAATTAAGCAG
Source organism: Fidelibacterota bacterium (assembly GCA_029936965.1). Lineage (GTDB taxonomy): Bacteria > Fidelibacterota > Marinisomatia > Marinisomatales > TCS55. The sequence goes on along the minus strand of JAPYRG010000001.1, from coordinate 23,478 downwards.
ATAAAACTTTTCTTCCACGGCGTCGTCTCGATTTTAAGACAGCCCTACCGCCCACAGACTTTTTTCGTGCCCTAAAGCCGTGCTTGTTTTTTCTTTTTCTATTGCTTGGTTGATATGTTCTTTTCATTTTTAGACCAATAAATTAAGCCGCGGAAAATAACGAACTCAAATTATATTTAAAACTCATATTATAAAATCAATTATTTCTTTAATTATATAAAAAATTACAATTCTGTTCTTGATTACAATTTATTTAAGTGCATAAATTAACAATACGGGTGGATGTGGATAACCTGTGGATAACTTTTATGAATCATTTAGACTTTTGGAATAAAACAAAAGACGAATTAAAAAAACGTCTACCAGCGCACACGTTTGATACGTGGCTTGAGCCCATTGAGGCACTAGAGTTTGGGGTTGCGGGAGCGGTGTTGCAAGTGCCCAATCAGTTTTTCTCAGAATGGGTTGACACACATTATTCTAAACATATTTTAAACACCATCAACGATATGGGTGTAAAAACTAAGAATTTGAAGCTTGTTGTATCTGGTGAAGGTTTTAAAGCTGAAGAAACAGAAAACAACAACAGCGCTATTGTTGCAAAAAACCAAAATCGACCACGACACCTAAGCAGTTCCTATAGTTTTGAACGATTTATTGAAGGACCAAATAATCAGTTTGCAAAAGCAGCTGCACAAAAAGTTTCTGACTCTCCCGGAAGCCAGGCTTTTAACCCGCTGGTTATATATGGCGGTGTTGGCCTTGGCAAAACACACTTATTACATGCGATTGGCAATGAAATAATCGAAACATCACCAAAGACTAAAGTTGTGATAGCTTCTAGTGAAAAATTTACACTTGATTTCATATCCTCTATTCAAAAAAACAACACAGCAGAGTTCTCAAAATCTTATAGAAAAGCAGATGTTTTGTTAATTGACGATATACAATTTTTTCAAAAAAAGGAACAAACGCAGGAACAGTTTTTTCACACATTCAATGAATTATACCAACTAGGAAAACAAATCGTAATGACAGCAGATAGATACCCGGGCGAGATGTCAGGCCTTCAAGACCGGCTTTTAAGCCGTTTTCAATCGGGCTTATCTGTAGATGTGCAGCCACCGAACTATGAAACCCGCGTAGCTATTTTAATGGAAAAATCGGAAATAAACGGATTGGATTTGCCATACAATATGATCGAGTTTATCGCAATGCATTTGAAAAACAGCGTGCGTGAGCTAGAAAGCACTATTATTCGCCTTCTTGCGCACGCATCGCTATCGCAGGTTGATATTGATTTTCCACTTGTTAAAAAAGTTTTAAAAGAACGGTTGGGGGATGGAATTTCTGCTGACATATCAGCTGAAGACATTATTAACCGCGTAGCGGACTTGACCAACATTCGTTCGGACGATATTGTTGGTCCAAGCAGAAGAAAAGAAATTGCAGAAGCCAGACAGATCGCTGTTTATCTTTGTAGAGAGCTTCTTGGTTTGTCTCTGTCTACAATCGGTATGCACTTTGGGGGAAGAGACCACACAACAGCGCTACACGCCTGCAATAAAATTAGAAACGCTTTAAAGTCTGATAAGCGCTTCAATAGAATAGTGGGAAAAGTAAAAGATGATTTTTCTTTTGCAATTTTGTAATAGCGCTTCATTAATGTTAAGATAATGATTAGGTGATATAGAGCACATATTAATAGTGATAGCTTGTACTTTTATGTTACACAGTATATATTAGGAGAAAATATTTACTAACTGAGCCGAGGTATTTTATCGGTAAAATAATTAACAAACCACTGGAGTAGAGATGAACATTATAAAATATAATATGAACAGAATTGCATTTTGCATGCTTTTCTTTGTTGTATCAATTCAAGCGGCTGATAAAAACGAGCTGAAAAACAACAAAGAAACAAACAACGAAAAACAAAACAGCGCATTGCCAACCGAAACCATTCCGCCAGGATATGTTGAACCAACACAACCCGCAGAAGGAATCAAGTTTGCTTTTCCAACAGCGAACGGTAACAACCGAAGGTTTAGCGTACAAAAAGAAACCGGAATTAAAGCTAACAACAGTTTTTTAACTGAAAGAGTTGATGATAGCGTAGTAGAGCATATCATCAACAAATATTTACAAGGAGAACCTTTAAGTACATTTGAAGAACAAATTCTCCGCAATAACATTAATGAGATTCCATATCCTGGAGACGGTGTTTTTCGTCCCAGCATTACAGAAAGATCGGCGCTGTCTCGAAATGCAACCGACTTATTCTTTTCCGAATACTCAGAAGGAAACGGCAACAACAAATATCTAGAGATTTATAATGGAACCGGTGAAAACGCAGATTTAAGCAACTACATTATTAAGTATAGTCAAAATGGCGCCGCAGCGTGGAACAACACAGAACTAGGATTAAGCGGTACATTATTAGATGGAGACGTCTATGTGATTGCACACTCTTCAGCCGACGCTTCTATACTTGCAGAAGCCGACACAACCGAAAGCTCTATATCTGCATTTAATGGAGACGATGTGCGGGGGCTGTTTAAGGTTGCAAATAACGACACCACCCTCATTGATGTTATTGGATTGCTTGGTGATGACCCTGGGGCTGGCTGGACTGTTGCAGGTATTGCAGATGCCGCCAAAGACCACACGCTAGTAAGAAAAAGTTCTGTAAGCGGTGGGAACGCAAACTGGTCCACATCGGCAGGAACAACAACAGATGACTCCGAATGGATAGTATATGATTTACAAACATGGTCCTATTTAGGAAGCCACACCATGATACTTCCCAATTTATTAAGCGAAGGGTTTGAGAGTGGCGGTATTCCTGAAAACTGGTCTTTATTAAACCTAGATAACCACTCAGCCAATTGGAATGCGCATGAATCCTCTTTTTATGCCCACTCGGGGAGTTTTCTGGCAAGAGTGTCTTATCGATCCCTAAGCGCAGTTCCACAAAACCAACCAAGCGACGACTGGTTAATTACCCCAAAACTTGATGTTGTGAGCGGGGACTCAATCTCGTTTTGGGCTCGCTCAAGCAATAGCAACCCATATGAAAGTTTTAATGTGCGGGTTTCTTCTACAAACGCAGACTCGGCCGCAGGTTTTACAGACACACTTGCCAGCGTAGCAACTGTTCCAACAACGTGGACTAGGTATGCATATGCTTTAGAGTCTTACGCAGGACAAGATATTTATATTGCCGTTCAGCACAACACCTATAATGGATGGTATTTATATGTGGATGATTTTAGTGGACCACAGGTTTGGATTGATGACAGCCCTGTAATAGCGCTTAATAAAAACTCTATTAATTATGGCAACACAGGGTTGGGGGGAATGAGTGAGTCTGTTGTGATTGAGAACCTTGGCGCATCGGACCTTGTTGTTTCTAGCATTGCAAGTAGCAATTCTGATTTTACTATTTCCACATCAGCTTTAACCTTAGCTGGCGGCGGAGACTCGGAAATAATTACCATAAACTATACCCCAACCGCAGTTGAAGGCGATACAGCGTATGTGGTTTTTACCCACAACGGATCAACCTCCCCAGACTCAATTATGGTAATGGGAGCAGGTAAGGATGCTATCTACTGGCAGGATTTTGATTCTTGGGCTGCTGAATTGGGACTTGCTGTTCCACAACCAATTGGAGTGTCACAAGAAGGCAATATGACATGGTCAGCTGATGGCGCATCAAACGGATGGGAAAAAGCAACAGGCACAGGCAACGCATACGATGGAGAATATTCTGCAGAGTTTGATAGTTATGAATCATCTACCAGTGGAGACACAAGTGCGTTTATTTTACCAGCAATTGAATATACAACCACAGCCATTGCTGCTGTTGAAGGGGCGTTACGTTTTTATATGAAGAAACGCGGAACAGAAGAATTTTATGTATCATACTCAACAGATGATGGCAACTCATGGGCAAAAGCTTTTAGCGATACAACGGAAAATTATAGCACAGGAAACATTGGTTGGGTAATTGTATCGATCAACGTTCCGTTGGGCGACACATATATATTTAAAATGGTTGGTAAGGGAAACAGGCAAAGTGTTTTTGGAGATATATATATTGATCAACTATCTTTTGTTGAGGTTCCCCCAACACCAGAACTATCATTAATATACTCATCCATAGGTTATATGCCGCAAATACTGGGAGAAACCACGGGTAACACAAGGTTTAACGTAGGAACAAACTCGGGCTCCGCAGCTCTTGTTATTGATAGCATTTCTACAGCCAACGCTGATTTCTCTGTCTTGCTTTCCGCAGAAATCACCAACAACACCATTGAACCGGGAGAAAATGTAGACTTAGACATGCTTTGGTCTCCAAGCGTTTTTGGGTTGAAAAAAACCAATGCAATAATATATCATAACGCAGACACAAGCCCTGACACTATTGTATTTTCAGGAGAGGCGGGAAGGTCTTATGTGTCTTTTGATGAAAACGACGATTCCCAGGGCGCTGCATTTAGTGGAAGCCTTCCATGGCAATGGCAAAATATTGATCTAGATGGAGATGGAAACGCCTGGTTGTTTAATTATAGCTACTATGGCCCCGGATACACCGGTAGCCCTTTGGGGTCCTATGCTCGATCTGCAGGTGGCGGTGAGCGACTTGAAACACGCACACTTGTTCCTCAGACAGGTGATTCACTTATTTTTTATTATAATTCATCTAATTCCGCAGATAGCGGATATATATATGTTCAAGCAAAGATACTTGGCACTAATACGGGTTTTGTAAGTCTTGATTCCGTTCGGCTTTCAGGATATTCTAATCAACGCGCAGCAATGAGTCTTGCCCACTATGCTGGAGATTCGATCGTTGTTGCTTTACAAGATGATCACACGTATAACTCATATAATTATCATCGCGTAGATGATATGTTAATGTCTACCTATGAAATTGCAAACACCAGTGTGTTTGTGTTGGGGTTAGACACGTTGGAGCTGAGCACCCCCCCAACAACGGGCACTCCACCAACAACCCCCGCAACCGAATCTGTGTTGTTATCAAACATGGGGTCCGTGGCAATGGTTGTCAGTAGTGTTGTAAGCGATAACTCTGTTTTTGCCGCCACCTTAACCAACAGCACAGTAGAAGGAGAAGAAGAAACAGAATTAACAGTAACATTTAGCCCAAGCCTTGGTGGTGTACAAACAGGTAATATTATTTTATTACATGACGGACCATCTAGCCCAGACACACTATGTGTAATAGGTGATGGCGGGCCCGCTACATATGTGGCGGGTGTGGTTACTGGTGATGACAACAGCAACCCGCTTGATAGTGTTATGGTAACGGTTTGGGGAACGGGCGGTGTAACATATACAAATACAGCTGGAGAGTATGGGTACTATGGATCGTTGCAAGGATTAACAGGTGTAGGTTTTGAAAAAGAAGGCTATCATAACGCCCTATTCAATGTGAATCTAGTTGATAACGATACCGTGAATCTAAACGCGGCCCTACAACCGCTCGATATAAACAGTCTGTATTCTTCTGGTTTTGAAAACGGAGATGACAATGGATCGTCGGAAGTTAATGTAGGGACCAATGCTTTTGCAGTGTCTAGTGTGTTTATAACAGTAGATGAAGATACGATCTTACCTAAGTCTGGCTCATCCATGTTGATGTTTCCAGATTCAGCAGCCTATGAAAACAATGATGTGGTGTTTTGGGTTTCAGATTCCACATTTGATTTAACAGAGGCCTCTGGGCGATTAACGTTTAGCGTAGATGTAAATGTTGACACAGAAGAGGGTTTTGATTTCTTTTACTTTTGCCTGCGATTAGATGATGGGGTTGCATGGTACACATCAGACGTGGGTTTGATTAGTGGAACAACAGGTGGTTGGGATCATCTTGATATAGATATGAGTTGGGTGTTGGATGGTAGATCGGCTACCGCGACCCCATGTATTTTATTTTCAGCTGATGGAGGGGTAACCGCAAGTGGCGGTGCGTTTGATAATCTTTCTGTCGCGTGGGACCCATTTTTCTTGGCGCCACCCTCTGAACTATCCGTAACCAATTACGGAACATCTATTCCATTATCTTGGGAAGCCCCAGAAGAGTCTGGACGCGCCACCTACACCATAAGAGCAATTGATTTAGGTGAAGACGAATTACCTACCAGACCGATGATTATGGGAGACGATGGTGTTCTAACTGAAAGCGTTAAAGGTGAAAGAGAATTTCCTTCTAACACAGTATTATATAGTTATAATAACCAAACCAGCAGATCGCTAACAGGGTATAATGTGTTTAAGCGGGATTGGCCTTTTGGTGTGTGGGAGCTAGGAGCAACGGTTTCCAATAACACCCATGAGGACGCTGCGGTAACCGATGGTGGTTATTATGAATATGCTGTAAGCGCTGTTTACGATGAAGGAGAATCTTACTGGATAGGATTTCAAGGCGCTAGAGCAGGAACACCGACCGTTGTTACTGATGACGTGTTTGGTGTAGAAGATTTTGAAGGAGCTAATTTCTCATGGGAAAACTGGGATGTTTTTTATAGCAGCGATGCAGCCATGTGGATGGTTGGAGATTCTGCTGACGCAAGCTCTGCTTTTGGTGCAGGCGCATTATCGGCCCCAGAACACTCAACCTTTGCTTATGTAAACGATGGAAGAGCAAATGATGAGAATTTTGCAACCTGGCTTATTTCCCCATTTATTGATTTTATAGATAACTTTACAGCAATTGTTCATATGTCGGGGTATGCACAAGTGTATGGAGATTTTGCAAACAACAACGTTGTACAGTTATTGGTTCGGTCGGACATGGGACCTTGGGAGGTTGCTGTTAATTTTGGTTATGACCACCTAGAGGGCTGGAAAGACTATTCAGCAAGTGTAGGTGAACTTGTTTCTGGTAGAGATAAGGCACAGTTTGCTTTATTGTATACCCATACCGCAGATTTGAATTCTGGTTATGGAAATGGTGTTGCGTTTGACGATTTGTATATTGAAACAATTCCTGGACCACACAGCCTCACATCAACGCCAGCGCTATCAAGCGTTTCCCTTAGTTGGTTGCACCCAGACTCATCTATGTTCACAAGAATTGTACAACAAGAAACCCCGCAACTTTTTTCTGGGGCAGCAATAAAAACAGACCTAACTATTAGCGACAACAATAGAGAACTCACCTGTTTTAACCCAGCGCAGTCTACTGCCTATTATTGGGGTTTTGGTGAAGGGTCTGGTGTGTGGAGCATAACAGAGTTTGATGCAGACACAGTTCCTTTATTATCGGTTTCTGCCACTTTTTACAACACCGCAAGCACAATGAGCTCTGAATTACAAGCAGAGGTGCTAGTTGCTGTTATTGATACACTTGATGTCAATATCGGCACTATGGATACAATCTTTCATAGCTATGAAACAATTGAAACTGACGATGTTTTAGGTGTAAAAGTTCACGCCGTAACCTTAAGCGATACATTTTTTAATCAACCAAACCAAGCGGTTTTTGTTATGGTTCGCCCACAAACAGAAGCTGTTTGGGGGATTGATGGAACCGATACAACGTTTTATTTTTCGCCGTTTTTTATGAGTGATGATGGCTCTTCTTGGTCTGGCTTAAGCGGGCAGGTTGATTTAGCGGGTAATTACTTTGTTACTGGTGGGGCCGGTTTTGGAATGGTCGATTGGGCGGATTTTAGCATAGATTTATGTGCGGACGTTCCGCCTCCTGATATTAGTTATAATGTATATAAAGACGGTTCGATGGTTGCTGAAGAGATAGAAGAAAACATATGGACGGATGGGTTTGTGTCTGCAACAACAGAAGCTTGTTATCAGGTTCATGGTGTCGTTCCAAGATATTTAAATATAGGATCAGAAGTATTATATGTGATGCACGAAACAGACCCAACAAACGAAGAGTGTGCAAGCGCACTGAACGCTGCGCCAGGGGCGTTTAGCCTTACAACGCCACCAGATGGACATATATCTATTGTTCGACCAGAAAATATTGATGGATCCCAGTTGTTTGCGTGGTCTGTATCTGCAGATCCAAACGGACAACCGGTGAACTACACAATTACATGGACAGCAACGGTAAACGGAACAACCGTTTCCATTGATCAAGATACTTCCGGCCGGGTTGTGATGGTACCGTTAGGCGATATATATGATATGCTAGAGGAAAACGGTGTGGAAGATACGTTGGGTTTTCACTGGACAGTGGAATCAACAGATGGCCAGCTTACGACAGAAGCAAGCAATGGCCCAAGATATGTGATTTTTGATATTGGGTATATGTTAAGCAATGGAGAAGAGTTAGGTATACCAGACGTGTTTGCACTACACCAGAACTATCCAAACCCATTCAACCCAGTTACAACGATTCGTTATGATGTGCCTGAACAATCCAATGTAAGGGTAGACATATATAATGTGCTGGGGCAAAAAGTTGCAGAACTTGTCAACAGGTCACATCAACCAGGTTTTTATGTGGTTAGTTGGGATGGCACCAATATGATGGGTAGCGCGCTGGGTTCTGGTATGTATTTTTACCGAATTGATGCAGAAAAATTCACAGCTGTGAAAAAATTGTTATTGGTGAAATAACGCGATTTTTTACTGTTTGAGCATTATGTCTAATTAGTTTACAAAAACTTGACTCCAGTCTGGTGACTACTTATATTGGAGTTGCTTATCTTTAATTGGGGGGAGAGGCAAATTAAATCCTCGGGTATAGTTTTTTTGAAAGTTAATCTAACTTAGGGAGAGGTGTCATGAAATACATCGGTAAAATAAGTTCTGTTTTATTAACGGTAGCCTTTGTTGTAGCAATTGTGTTTGCTAATAACAATAAGAGTGAAATAAGAGGCTCCAAATCTTCAACCAACCAACAATTTCAGGAGAAAAACCAAGCAGGTTTTATTAAAAAGAAACGTGAGCCAGTTGTTGTTGTTTACAACAAAGAAGAGGTTGTTGAACAAGAAATCAATAAACCCACAGAGACCGAAAAGAATCCGCAAATTGGGAATGAAGAAAACGTTCCAATTAATGATGTGGTTCACAGCTCCAAATTAATTGAGAGGGGCAAAACCAACGCGGTGTATACCAAATCTACTTTAATGGGAGAACCAGAAAAGGGGCTCACCAAACAAGAATTACAAAAACTTATTCAACAGTTTAATGCCGATCCAAAATCTATAACCCAAAGCGAAAAAGAGATCATTTCAAATTATATAAATGATACGTTTAGCCAAAACGATGCTTCGGTAGACCGTGGCGCACAGCATTCTGCACCAAGTGTGGTTGTTAATGAAATTATGTATAATCCTGCTATGCCGTTGGATGCCAGCGGGGATCCAGATTATACCGATGACCGGGAATTTATTGAATTACACAACACGACAGCGAGCGCAATTGATTTGTCGGGCTGGTATTATAGCCAGGGCGTTGTAGATACATTTCCATCGGGGACCTCTATTGCTGCGTACGGCTATCTAGTTTCTGGTAAGGATAGTGCCGCTTATTTTGCCAAATACGGTGAATACCCCGACGTTTGTTGTTGGGATTCTGGTTCTCTAGGTAATGGGGGTGAAGATATTGTATTAAAAAACGCAAGTGGAGCCACTATAGATTCTGTTGATTATGAAGATGGAAGCAGCGCCGCTGAAGTAACAGCCGGCTGGGTTGCAAGCACTGATGGTACCGGACCCTCTTTAGAGAGGATCCACCCAAACCTTCCTGGTGCAATGTTGGGTACTAATCCAAACAGAACCTGGGCTGCGTATACTGGTACAGATTCTGCAGGAACCCCTGGCGCAAGAAACAGTTCATATGTAGATCTTGTAGTAGAAGGGTTTGAGTCTGGAGCAAGCGGGTGGC
>JAPYRG010000001.1:11079-13487 GCA_029936965.1 Fidelibacterota bacterium | reverse complement strand
AGTTCATATGTAGATCTTGTAGTAGAAGGGTTTGAGTCTGGAGCAAGCGGGTGGCAGATTCTTTCTAATCCTAGCGGCACGAATTCATCATCTAATGTTGCAGGCATATTAACATCATCTAACGCTCATAGCGGAACCAAGGCGTTTCGTTTTTCATCCTACTATAGCGGTGGTGATTACACACAATATTTGATTTCACCGGAATTAAGTGTTCAAAGTGGAGACTCTTTATCTTTTTGGCATAAATATAATAGTTCTGAGACTTTTGAGGTTGGGGTTTCTACCACAGATAGCCTTCCAGCGTCTTTTACGTTTGGATCTAGCAATTCATCAGGCTCGAGTTACTCAAGATATACAGAAGATCTTTCAAGCCATGCTGACCAAAATATTTTTGTAGCTATAAAGTATACTTCTAACTATGCATATTATTTATACATAGATGACATAACAGGCCCAGCCATTTCATATCCCACCACACCGGTGGCGTCTTTATCTGCCTCATCTCTGGCTTTAGGGAAGGTGGAAATGGGCAGCACAAACACAGCTACAGTTTCTTTGTCCAATGGTGGGACAGCCGATCTAGTGTATACCGTTGCTTCAGATGGTGCAAATTTTGCTGTCAGCGCAGCGAGTGGAACTGTAGTCTGGTTAGACTCAGATGAACTAACAGTTACTTACACCCCATCAGAGGCAGTCGCAGATACTGCAAACCTAGTGTTTACGCATAATGGAGCATCCAGCCCAGACACGGTAACGCTTACAGGTGCTGGCACATATAGTATATTGGTTGAAGGTTTTGAAGGTGGTGCTTGGTCTGGAAGTCCGGGAGCTCCAACCGGATGGTCCCAGCTTGTAGTAACAGCTACTTCTAGCACTACAGTGCCGTGGACTAGATATGGTCCCTATTCACCTGGCGGCGGTGTGTATGCAGGAAGTTATTCCGCTCGCGCATCAAACACTTACGGTGGACACGAACACGTGTTGATAACCCCAGCTCTAAACCTTAATTCTAGCACATATGCACCGATAGGATATCAACTGGAATTTATGATAAAAGGCGCTGCGGGATCGTCTTCTTACCATACAGATGTGTATGTAGAAATTGATACCGCCTCTACAACAGGTGGTGTAGCAGACTTTGTTGGATCAGACACACTTTTTACTTTTATTGGCGATGGTAGTTTCGCAGCCCAGTGGGCGGCCCATGAAGCAAGGTTGGGTTCGTATTCTGGTACATACCATATTGGTTTTAGGGTTGATGATTACTGGGGCTATACTGCCTACTTAGACGATGTTGAAATGCTTCCTATACCCCCACAACCAACCGTTGAGCTAGATGCAAATTCATTCAAAATGATACCACAACTCGTTGGTAGTTCTGCAACCACACAGTTAACCATAGGCGCCAATAGTGGAGGAGGAGCGTTGGTGGTTTCCAGTATTACAAGCAGCAATTCAGAGTTTGTTGTAGCATTAACAACGATGGCAACAGGTGACACTGTTGTGGCGGGTGGCGATATTGATCTTGACGTCACATGGGCGCCAACAGCGTTTGGAATGAAGAGTTCCACGGTTATTGTTACGCATAACGCTGCAAGTAGCCCAGATACCCTTACTTTTATGGGGGAAGCTGGAAGACAGTATGTAGATTTTGATAATCGAGAGTTTCCTTATGGCTGGGGAAATCTAGACTTAGATCCACCAGGGACGTATGAAACTGATTACTATGGTTATGGAGAAGGTGAAGGGTGGAGCATGTATTGGTCATATCCCCCTGGATATGGAGGGTACGGAGATGCGTACGCTCGCTCACATTTTAGCATAGATGGAGCAAACGACTGGTTGATTACTGAAAAAGTAATGCCGATTGCAGGAGACTCTATGATATTTCACAGCAACTCTTCAACCTCTGCTCCAGAGGACACGTTATTTGTTTATGTGTCCACAAGCAATGAAGTAGCGTTGGACACTTCTGGCAATACTGTTGGCGCGCTTTTAGACAATGGAACGTTATTAGATACAGTGCTTTCACAAGGGTACACAAACATTCGTTCAGCGTATTCGTTAGCTCAATGGGTTGGCGACACTGTGTTTCTTGCCATACAACACAAAGGAAGCGCAGGAACCAACTACTATAGCTATCGCAAAGTGGATGATTTCATATTACCACAAAATTGGGTAGATCTAAATGCGGTATTAGCAGGTCTTCCTGGAGTAGTAAGTTTTGATGCTGTGTTTCCAGGAGACACAGCGCTGTCAACAGGTTCTTTGTTTAATGCTGGTACAGCTGATTTAGTAATTAGTAGCGTTGTAAGTGATAACGCTGCGTTTACAGTAAGCCCAACAACAGCAACTGTGTTAACAGATAGTTCTGTTACCTTTACCGGTACATTTACCCCAACAGTTTC
>JAPYRG010000001.1:0-10979 GCA_029936965.1 Fidelibacterota bacterium | reverse complement strand
CTGGAAACACATGGGTAAGCAGTCGTAATGCAAACGGAACAGCGTTTGCATGGATAGATACTTCAGGAGCAGAAGACACTGGGATTCTTATTGGTGATGACGCCTATGGTGTGATCGACTTACCGTTCCCTGTGCGTTTTTACGGATTGCCTTACACACAGATTACAGCAAACAGTAATGGACTAATAGGAATGGGCGATGCGGCTAATCTTTACTATTATTCTAATTATAATATACCATACGCAAACGTTCCAAATCTTTTTATCGCACCAATGTGGGATGATTGGACGTTGTCCACATTTTCTTCAGGAATTCCCGGTGCAATTTTAACAGAGACTGTTGGATATTCTCCCAATAGAAAGTTTGCTGTTACTTTCCAGGATATGGTTAAATATGGTTCCGACACCGATTATTATACATGGCAGGTGGTGTTTGATGAGGCAACAGGAAATATTATAGTACAATACCTAGACCTTTCTGGTTCTTCCTCTTTTGCTAATTATGGAGCAGGTGCAACGGTAGGTATTGAAAATTCAGATGGTACGGACGGGTTGGAGGTTTCCTATAATGGAAGCTATACATTAGAAGATAGTTCGACTATTACATTTGTAGCTGGACCGGATGCGGCAACTGGTATCGAAGGTGTTGTTTGGGACACGGATGAAGTTGCGGTTGGAGGCGTTAAGGTTTTGATGAATGGATCCTTGTTAACAGAAACCGGACAAAACACAGTGTTTGAAGCCCCAGGTTTTGAAGCAGACAGTGTATTGATTGGTGGTTGGGATGCTTATGCAAGCAGACCGTGGTGGGTTTATCCTCCAGAGCTATTAGCTACACCAAACTTTTATCATTCCTCCCTAGGCGATCTCATATGGAATGATAGTCTTGGAGCGCTAGGCACCAATACGTTTACTCCTGCCGCTGGCACCCGCGCCCTAAAGATGTGGGGTCAGTTTACTGCTGGAGTAGAAAACTATACCTCTATGTATAAGCAAGTAGACCTAACTGGTTATCAAGAAGGCATGGATGTATATGCAAGCGCATGGGTAATGACCGCAGAAGACAATAAAATTACAGGTGGTAATGGCTTTTTCGTTGCCTTGAATTGGTTTGATACCAATTTTGGCTGGATTCGTCAAGATCAGTCTGAGTGGATTACTGCAGATGATGAAACGGATGAGTGGCATTATGTTGATGTGCATGGAGAAACCCCAGCGGGAGCAGTTTATTTGCAGTGTCAGTTAACATTTTATCAGGATGCAGCAAATTCAACCGGTTCTGTATATGTAGATGAAACACAATCAAGTCTCAACCCGGGTCATTATGCGTATTATGGTGCGCCGGAAGGTGACTATAGTGTTGAATTTGCAAAAGCAGGGTTTAATAGCTCGTTCTATACAACCACTATTGCGTTAAACGACACAGTAGTGCTCGATGGAATGATTACACCAGAAGCGCTAGTAGATTACCACAGCGGTTTTGAAGCAGATGATGGAGACGATCTAGGTGATTCGCATGCAGACAATGCAGATGGACTCTTGTTTGAAGTCTTAGACAGCTTACATCTTGTTCTTATAGATTCTGTTGGTGTAGACACAACGGGTGCCACCGTATATGATACAACCGAATTTGAGGTTGATCCATATATGGGAGATGGAATGCTTGTCTACCCTGGTACCGGAAGAGATACGTATGAAGATGATGCGGTAGCTCTATGGGTTGCAGGTGAAACATTCGATGCTTCCAGTTATATGGAAGGCGGCGGATATGTTAACATGTCTTGGAGAGCTAACTTTGCAACAGAAGAAGACTTTGATTATTTCTATGTTGGTTTAATGTTGGAGGACAGTTCTGTTATTTGGGATGAAGATAACGGTGCCCTCACTGGAGAATCAACCGGCTGGGCTTACTTTGCATCAGACGTATCTTGGGTAAGCGCACTTGTTGGCGCTGAAACAGTAACCCCGGTTGTGATGTTTTCTTCCGATGCAAGCGTTGTTGAAGGATGGGGTGGAGCATTTGATGAAATAGACGTTTCAGGAAACCCATATTTCTTAGCCGGTCCAGGTCATTTAGAGGCAGGCAGTTTTGGCACATCCGTTCCATTATATTGGGAAGAACCTCTTTCGTCAGGACGCGCAACATATAACCTACGTCGTTTTAATCTAGGCGATATGGATAACTTAAGAAGACCATCAACGCAGGTTAATGGTACGACTTTTGTATTATCTAAAGGCCAAAGGGAGTTTGAGTCTCTACAGATAGAGGTTGATTTTGATAATTCATCGCTACCACGCGATGTATTAGCATACACTCTTCATCGTAGAGAATGGTCCGATGGGATGATTGGCGAGTGGGAAGTACTTGCTGCTAATTTGATGACCAACCAGTACTACGATTTCAATGTTGGGGAAGGTAATTATTATGATTACCAAGTTAGTCTAATGTATGAAGAAGGCCCTGCTGACTGGAAGTCCAATGAAGCGCACGCGCGTGCGGGTGTTCCAAATGTTGTGTTGATGGATTCTCTTGGTATGGAAGATTTTTATCCAAGCCTTGCAGAAGGATGGGAGGTTTGGACTTCAGATTCTACTGTTACATGGGTGACTGGAGATTCAGCAGATTATGATTCTTTACACAGCACTGTTTATTATGCACCACCTGACTTTGATAGCTCTTTTGCTTTTGTAGTTGGCGCTGGACAAAACACCTCTGAAACAGGTGGAACCGGGCAAATCCTAGGAACTGTTGTGTTAATGAGTCCGTTTATGGATTGGAGTTGGCATACATCCGGTCTTGTAAGTGTAGATGTTTGGCATCACGCACCATCGAACTGGAACGACTATTACGGTAGCGCGAAGTTGATGGTAAGGTCTCAGATGCAAGAATGGCATGAGGTTGTTGACGTTTCTTATAACCATCAAGATCCGGTTACTTATAACGAGGTTTTTGATCCAGAATTGGTAGATGTGGGTCCTATGGTTGGCGGAAGAGATCGTGTACAGTTTGCATTAGTTTGGGATTATCCTGAATACTATTCTGGTAATTATAGTGGTTTAGCTATTGATAATTTTGAACTACATCTTGTGGATGGTCCTAGCAATCTATCCTATACAGCTACCACTGAAAGTGTTATGCTGCTTTGGGAAGCGTCTGATGGTAGAAGGGCAAGTGAGTTCCCTTATATGATGTCTCAAGAAGAAAAAGAAGCGCAAATTCAATTGCTACAAAATGGAATGAGTAAAAATATAGCAGGTGCGCAAACACTGGGAAGATCATTAGATGGAGCTGGAGATATTCGTAATAACAATAGAGATCTTGGTGATAACATGTTAGAACCTTATGAGTTCACGCTTGGTGAAGATACGCTTATTACTGGAACCACAGTTGGGTTTACCAACGATTATGATGAAGTGTGTAATTATACCGGAAGCGTTGCGCCAGACGTGGTCTTTAAAATGACACTTCCAGATAGTGTAAATGGGATTATTATCGATCTTTGTGACAGCTGGTATGACACGAAGGTGTATGTGTATAGCGCTGTCTCTTTAGAAACAGGCGATACGACAAACATAGCTTGTAATGATGATTTTTGTAGTAGTGACTCTTCTAGCTATACTTCATATCTAGAGATAGGAAGTACGTTAGCAGAAGATGGTGGAGTAAGCGCAGGAGACTACTATGTTGTGGTGGATGGATATGGAACAGCCGAAGGAACGTATTGGATGGAAATATCTACAATGATCCCACCCCCAGATATGATGTATAATGTTTGGAAAGACGGATACTTGACTGCAGAAGAACTTGCAGATACTGTGTTAAGCTATACGGATTACAATGTATCGTTGTTAGAAGCCGAATACACAGTTAACGCTAGTCAATTAATGGATCTATCGATTCCAGGTGCAAGTGGTTTAGATGTAGGGTATGCACAATCAGAGCATTCTAATTCTGTTCTTGCAGCAAAGGTAAACATGGAGCCAGGAGCATTTAATCTTGTGACACCAGCCGATGAAGCATCCTTGGTAATTACAGAGGATAATGTTGGCGGAAACCAGATATTTGCATGGTCACAATCTGTGGATCCAAACGGTTCAGTTATTACCTATCATATAACTTGGCAGACAGAAACCGATACAGGCACACTGGAAATTTGGGAGGATACAACAGGAACTGCTGTGTTGGTTCCAGTGCAAGATATCGCTGATATTATGACAGCATATGCACAGCTTACTGGTGAATATATAGCCGATTTTACATGGACAGTATATGCAAATGATGGTTATGATGAAGTGGAGGCAAGCAATGGTCCGCGAACACTATCCATTGATGTTGGATGGTATCTTGGAATAGATGATGTCGCAGTAATACCTGGTGTTTTTGCATTACATCAAAACTATCCAAACCCATTTAATCCGGTTACAACAATCCGCTATGATGTTCCAGAACAGTCTCATGTTACCATGGAGATATATAATCTACTGGGACAGAGAGTGGCAACGCTTGTAAACGGAATACAAGAACCAGGTTATCATGCTATATTGTGGAATGGAACAAACATGGATGGCGCAGCAATGTCATCAGGTATGTATTTCTACCACATACAGGCAGGCGATTTCCGAGCGGTTAAAAAACTAATCTTGGTGAAATAAAATCAATTTTAGTATATAGTTATTAATAAAAAGGCGAAGCGTTAAACACTTCGCCTTTTTATTATCTATTATCTATTATGTTTTGATAAATTGATAATAATCTAGGGGGTTTTATATAATGAAAATATCCAAGCGGTTTTTTCTATTTATTTTATTAGCTATGTCCAGCACCGTTTATTCTCAATCTGATGTAGTAGAGTGCCCACCGAGCAATTTTACAGCAACAGCAGGAATTGAGAGCGCACATTTATCATGGGATAACCCAGGTTTCTATTATGGAACACCCGAGCTTAGCACAGGAGACTCTTCATACTTCACGGGCACTGTAGATAATATATCCGGTGAATTAACTGAGAACAGTAAAATTCGATCCGTAAACGAAGAAGTTGGTTGGGCAACGTTTGATATTTCCAACCTTCCCCCAGGACAAGAGCCTTTATCCGTAGAGTTTAATTTTTATGTATATGAAACCAATTGGCCATACTGGTGCGTTACGCCTGTTTCTTCAAACCCTCTTACAACGGACCCTCAAGAATTATATACAGATATAATTGAAGGGTACGGAAGTTATGGATCAAGTGACTATGGGACTTTTGATGAAGGCTCTGGTTTTTCTGCGGGTCAGTACTCCTATCAATTAATCGGAAGCGTATTAGAAGATATTGCCAACACCGCAGACACATCCAGCTGGTTTACCATTGGAATTGTAGATTATGACTTTGTTGAATCGGGGGAGTATTATATATCTCTTGAGGGGTGGGACGAACCGAACCCGCCAACATTAACAGTTACCTATGGAGATGGGCAGCGCGTTGTAACCCCTGCGGTACCAGCCCCCGGTATCAGCAGTGCAGAAATTTCTGAATACAAGAATAACATATTAAGCGGCGAACAAGAAGCCCATGAACCAGAAAAACACGAAGTAAATATAGAATTAAGCGAACGAACAGAGGACGATTGTAGTTCTGCCTGGTCATACCATGTCGTTATGGACGGGGATACAATTGCATATACCTCCAATAGGGAGTTAACCGTGTTCAACTTAACCATTGGGCAGGAATATTGTTTTTATGCCATTGCCGAATTTAGAGAGTTTGATTCGCTAGGTGTTCTTGTAGAAACCACCTATTCTGCCCCTTCCGATACATCATGCATCAGCCCTGTTGAATTCCTTTTATGTCCCCCAGAAGATTTTAGTAGCATCCATACATATTCTGTAATTGAATTACTTTGGACACCTCCTTTTACAGGCGGCGTTATTGAGCATTGGGGTGCGGAATGGAACATGATCCCTTTACCTGAAATATTAGAAGTTCGTGGGGTAGCTGCCGGAAATTCGCACATTGCTTATTTACATAGCGACAGTACAGTAAGTATTTGGCCAGAGGGAGGATGGTTACAGCCAGGCCCTGAAATCAATCATGATGTTATTCAAGTTACTGCAGGTGGAAACTTTACATTGGGACTTAGAAGTGACAGCACTGTTTTTGGGTATGGCTGGAGCGACAGCGGACAAGGTGACCCACCAGATAACTTAGATCAAGTTGTTGCAATTGAAGCTGGGTATGAACATTCGTTAGCTTTATTGGCAGACAGCACAGTAGTTGCTTGGGGAAATAATGCTAATGGACAAACAGATGTTCCAGACACATTAGAAAGAGTGGTTGCTATTTCTGCAGGTTATGCACATTCCTTAGTTTTGTTTTCTAATGGTACCGTTATGGGTTGGGGAGCTGATAATTGGGGAGAAGAACAGGATTCAATAGCCAACAGCTTAACAAATGTTGTTTCCATAGCTGCAGGAAGCGAACATAACATTGCTCTTAAAAGCGATGGAACTGTTGTTGCGTGGGGTTTAAACGGCTACGGTCAGCTTGATGTCCCTGAGAACCTATCCAACGTTGTTGAAATAGCTGCAGGATATTATCATAATTTAGCCCTTCAGCTTGATGGACACATTATTGGGTGGGGGTCTAACAATAATGGACAAATTCAGGGACCTGGTTTTGAAGAAGTTGTAAAAATTGCGGCTGGTTGGAATTTTAGCTTAGCTTTACGAGCAGATTCTGGCTCAGGCTGTGGGGTTCTGCTTGGATATACCATATTTCAAGATGGGGATTCTGTTGGAACAACACTTGATCATGGATATAGCGTGCTTGATGCAGAGTGGGATCAAGAATATTGTTATAATGTGATGGCAAGGTATACTCAAGGGAACTCAGCTTTATCCGATACGATTTGTACGTCGCTTATTACACCTGTATTTTGCCCCCCAAATAATTTTGTAGCAGATTCAGACTATGATATGGTTTATTTAGACTGGTATCCATACGATGGTACTTTGTGCGGGTCATTTCTTGGATATGCAGTGTACCAAGACGATGTGCTTATCGATACTGTAACAGTTTCAGAATATGAAATACCAAACCTGTCCTATGAAACAGATTATTGTTTTTATGTTACTGCACTATATGGTGAGGGAGAGTCTGCAGCTACAGACACTATATGTATTTCGAGAATAACACCTCAGCTATGCTTACCTGGTAACGTCGGTGTTGAGCCTGGAGATAATGAATTGATGGTATCATGGCAAGCGCCTTATAGTGCTTTAACGAGCACCGATTTACAATTAAACGATAAGCGTTCAGATGAAACTGAAAACAGTAGATCAGAAATTATTTCACAAGAGAATGTAGATGATGATTGTGGTTCATTTTTAGGATATATTATTTATGTAAACGGTGACAGCGCAGCTTTTGTCGCAGATAGCGTCACTAGTTTTACAGTGGAAGGATTAGAAAACGGGGAAGAGCATTGTGTTACCATGTCAACGCTATATGCACAAGGAGAATCTCCACAGTCCGATGAATTATGTGCCATACCTTTTGCGGTTCGTAGAGATCATTATACAGGTATACTACAGGTAACAATAACAAATGAGGGAAACATTGGATATACCAACTCCAGCACATCACCAGACTCACTTGATATTGACTCCGTTGGTCTTGGCTTTGTATATATAAATACTAACTATTTATATGAGGGCGGTTTAATGGTGGGAACAGATCCAGACCATATATCTGATTGTATACGGAATGACACAGATGGATGGACACAGGATGAAGATTTTATTGAAGCAGAAGACACATATCTTTATCTAGACACCGCTCACGCGCTTGCAAATGAGGTTGGGGTTGTGTCGCTTCGAGATGATGGAGCTGAAAACCCATTAGGAGTGCGCATTGAACAAAGAAGTTATGCTGATGATTCTTTTGAATTGAGAAACGGAACCATTTTTCATTATACGATCATAAATGAAGGAAATTCTGACCTAACCGGTCTGTATGCGGGACTGTTTGTTGATTGGGATATAGAGGATCATGTGAATAACAGCGCTCATTATAGCGCTGATTATAGAATGGTGTATGCTCAAGACCAAGAAGGGAACCCCTCTCATTTCGCAGGATTACTAATGCTTAATCAAGGATTAGGTATGAACATGAGCGCTTTAAACAATAATAGCGATGGTGTTTATTTGTATTCCAACGATGAAAAGTGGTCTCACATGACCTCCGGAGTAAATGATGGATCCGTCTTAAATGCAGATGTCTCTAATTATGTTGGAGTTGGTCCTGTAGATATTGCATATGGTGATTCCATTTCTTTTGGTATTGCTACGCTGGCAGCAAACAGCATTTATGAGTTAGAGTATGTTGCAGGAGAGTTGCATGCATTTTGGGAGACAAATTTTCCTGAAGAGTTGGGGTTTGAAGATGAAGCAATATTACCAATAGAGTTTGCAATGCATCAAAATTATCCAAACCCTTTTAACCCGGTTACAAGCGTTCGTTATGATATTCCAACTACATCGAATGTTACTATAACGGTATACAGTTTGTTGGGGCAAAAAGTGAAAACATTAACAAGCAGCGTTCACCAACCAGGATTTTATTCGACACAATGGAACGGAACAAATGATATGGGTTCGGCGGTTTCATCTGGTGTGTATATTTGTAAAATTAACTCTGATCGCTATACGGCCATTAAGAAAATGATATTGATGAAGTAGAGTATATATTAGGGCGATAAACTATTCATTATGAAAAAGTCTGTTTATCGCCCACACACATATATAGTAATATTTATAGTCTTATTTTCTATCCCCTCATTTATATATGCTTATCTCGGAACATCTGGCCGGGTATTTGTTGATACAAACGGTGATAGCGTTCAACTACGAGGTTTTGGGTTGGGCGGTTGGCTTGTACAAGAAGGGTATATGTGGAACACAAGCGGATTTTATGGATCCACATCTGTAATAGAACAAAAACTTATTGAATTAGTAGGCGATAGCTCTGCCCAGAATTTTTATCAAAATTATTATTCTGCATATGTTGCTGAAGAAGATGTTGCTCAATTAGCTGAATGGGGGTTCAATTCATTACGCCTTCCTTTTCATTATAAGTTTTTTTCTACCGATACTGGAGTATTTATAAATGATGGTTTTGAAATTATTGATCCATTACTGCAGTGGTGTTCAACGTATGGAATATATCTTATTCTGGATATGCATTGTGCCCCCGGCGGTCAAAATAGAAACGATTTTTCCGATGGAAATGGGGAAGAAGCGGGATTATGGGTACATGAATATAACCGTGATTGGACAGTTAGTGTTTGGAAACATATTGCGGACTATTATTCTGAATCACAATGGATAGGGGGTTATGATTTAATTAATGAACCGGTGCTTGAAGGAGGTTTTTCATCCTCTGACCTTAGACAGTTTTATATAGAAATTGTTGACTCTATTCGCACTGTGGATCAAAATCATATTATTTTTATTGAGGGCAATTGGTATGGAAACGACTTTGCAAACTTAACCCCACCGTTTGATGATAATATGTCCTACAGTTTTCATCACTATGTTGGCCCTAGCACCCAAACAGCGTGGGTTGACCAATATACAAGCATGAGCGAATCATATAATGTTCCCTTATGGGTTGGTGAGGTCGGTGAAAATTCAAATCATTGGGGGTATCATAAAATAAAACTATTTGAACAGCACAACATTGGTTGGAGTTGGTGGAACTACAAACATAATGGCAGCATATCTGTTTTAATGAGAGTTGAGGAACCTGATGGGTATAATTCGATTTTGAAATATTGGAGCAATCTTGGTCCAAAACCCTCAAAAGTAAACGCAGAAAACGGACTCCAAGATTTAGTTACAGCCTATCAATTTGAAAACTGCGTATCGAATACTGGTTTAATAGCAGCATTTAATGATCCTAATTTTTCTATCAAACCGACACCGTTTGCAGACCACCATATTCCAGGTTCACTTGCTGTGGTAGAATACGATATAGGAATGAATGGTGTTTCTTATGAAGATGAGGTGTTCGAAGATCCAGATAAATTTGGAGGCAACTCGCAATCCTGGAACACAGGGTGGACATACCGAAATGACGGGGTTGATATTCAACGAAGTACAGATAATGTTGGTGCGGAGTATAATATAGGGTGGGCTAACGCTGGTGATTGGACAGGATACACTCTTCAAACAGACTCATCCGGCATATACACAGTTAGCGCACGAATTGCTTCGAACGTTAGCGGAGGTCGGCTTCGCCTGTTGTACAACGACGAAACCATTGGCGAAGTAGTTACTATTCCAAAAACAGGAGGATGGCAGGATTGGGAATATGTATTTGTGGGAGAACATTATATTGAGCAAGGCGATGGATATTTACAACTCCACGTAGTTGATGTGGAGTTTAATATAAAAGACATCAGCTTTGTGTTTGTAGGAAAACCGAACATTGCTGATGACCGTTATGGTAATTATCCAAACCCATTTACGTATGAAACAACAATATTTTTAAGCATACCATTAGAAACAAACGGTTCGCTAACTATATATAATTATAAGGGGCAGCTTGTAAAAAGACTGTTTAATGGAAACTTTTCTCCAGGGAATATGGAAATAACATGGAAGGGAACCAATCATCAGTATAAAGCGGCTGGCTCAGGTGTTTATATTTATCAATTAAAGACAGATCTATTAACAAGGTCAGGTAAAATGCTCTTGATTAAATAGGCGTACCGCTATTTTAAAAGTATAATTTTCTGGGCGTACCGATACCCATTAGATGTAACAATACAATAATATACACCAGAGGGAACAGTCTGATTGTTGTTATTGGAACCGCCCCAAGTAACGGCATGTTTACCCGACTCTTTAAATTCATCTACTAGCGTATTAACATGTTTTCCAGATATATCAAATATGGAAATATCTATCTTTCTTTTTTGTTGAGTTTGATAATG
>JAPYRG010000024.1 GCA_029936965.1 Fidelibacterota bacterium | reverse complement strand
TTCGTAATGAGCGGGTCGGAGGTTCAAATCCTCTCGGTGGCTCAAATTAATTGATCGTTTTTTTGGCATACATAATTAATGAATGATTCATAAGTCCAACATCATTAGACTTTTTTCGTAACAAACTATTATATTTAAAGTCTTGAACGTGTAATCCTGCAGAGTCTAATTCATTAGATAAAGATTTAAATGTATAATTGCGCAAATGAACATTTTGGAACTTACCTCTAGCAATATTAAATATATTTTCTAAAACAGCAAGGTCTCCACGAATTCTTTCCTGTGGAACGCTTATAACTAAAATTCCATTATTGTCAAGTAGCTTAGTTACTTCATTTAGAAATTCTATTGGTTCTACAATATGCTCTAAAACATGCATAACCGTTATAGCTGAATATCTTGCTTCATGATCATTATAAAAACCATTGTGTATATGATGAAAATTAATACCATCATATAACTCTCTATTTCTTTTTACAGAGTTTATACTTATATCAGCGCCAGCAACTCGATCAGGTCCAAATCTATTCGATAAGCATTGTGTTAAATGACCTGTGCTACAACCAATATCCAATATCATACCTCCATTAATATTGTCAGATAGGTAATTTGTAACATGATCCATTTCCCATTGTTTATGACGAAGAATCTTCCTGCCAAAGAGAACTTTAAACCCTACCAAATATTGATATGTAAGTGTATATGTCCTATGATCAGCGTGATTATTTTTAGCTACCATTATGATTCAATAATTGCTATGGATTATTGATATATCAAGATAACTATTCTATTTCAATTAATTCAACAACAAATATTAAAGTTGAATTTGGAGGTATAATGCCCATATCTTGATCTCCATATCCTAAACTTGGTGGTACGATTAATTTTCTTTCCCCCCCCACTTTCATTCCAATTAATCCCTGATCCCATCCTTTAATTACCTTACCAGCCCCCAAAGTAAATCGGAGGGGCTCCCTGCCAATTTCATTGGTAGAGTCAAAATATTTTCCGCTTTTTAATCTACCAGTATAATGTACAGTTAGGATGCTGTATTGTTCGGCAACACTTCCTTCTCCAATTAACTTATCTTCTATGATCAATCCATTTTCCATAATTATTTCCTTATTATTACATCCAATTAATGCTAAAAAGATCAATAAATGTGTTGTTAAAATTGACTTTATCATTATTAATTGATCAATTTTATTGCAATTAAATCAAAAATTATAATGATTTCATTATCAATGTAAAACTTTGTTAAAATCCTATTGACAGGATAAATTGCATTTTTATGACAACAACTGATTCATTATTCAATAAAAACCTTCCGCCTCTTGCAGAGCGTGTAAGGC
This sequence comes from Fidelibacterota bacterium, assembly GCA_029936965.1. Classification (GTDB taxonomy): domain Bacteria; phylum Fidelibacterota; class Marinisomatia; order Marinisomatales; family TCS55. The sequence goes on along the minus strand of JAPYRG010000024.1, from coordinate 18,910 downwards.
CAATTACAATTGCTAACTTTATTGGACAAGATCATATAATTGGTTCAAATAAAATTATCAACCAAATGATCTCTAAAAATAAATATTATTCAATGATTCTATGGGGTCCCCCAGGATCGGGAAAGACTACGCTTGCTCGTATTATCGCAAAATCTTCAGAATCAATAATATATGAAATATCTGCAATTTCAAGTGGCGTAAAAGATTTGCGAAATATTATTGATAAAGCTCGAGCAAGTAATGATAATGGAATTAGTAGCATTATATTTATCGATGAAATACACCGTTTTAGTAAATCACAACAAGATGCTTTGCTTCATGCTGTTGAAGAAGGACTGATAATTTTAATTGGTGCAACAACGGAAAATCCATCTTTTGAGGTTATTAACCCTCTTCTATCACGTTGTAAAACGTTAAATCTAAAACCATTAAATAATGATGCTTTACAAATGATTCTGAATCACAGTATTAAATCAGATATAATATTATCACAAAAAAATATTATTGTTGATAAAACTGTTCAAAAAAAACTTATTCAATATTGTGGTGGTGATGCAAGAAAAATGCTGAACGCTTTTGAAATTGCTTTAAATATGAGTGATGAAAATAATTCGATTACAGATAAGATTGTAGATGAAGCATTACAATCAAAAACTCAATTATATGATAAAAATAGCGACTATCATTATGATACTATTAGTGCGTTCATTAAATCCGTTCGTGGTAGCGATCCAGATGCGGCTATTTATTGGATGGCAGTTATGTTAGAAGGAGGTGAAAAACCTGAATTTATTTTAAGAAGATTAATTATTTTAGCTTCTGAAGATATTGGCAATGCTGATCCTCAGGCCTTACAAATAGCTGTTGCGGGTTTTCAAGCAACTAATATTATTGGAATGCCAGAATCTGCAATTATTCTATCTCAGATAACGGCATACTTAGCAAGTGCGCCTAAATCAAATGCATCATATATAGCAATAAATAAAGCGCAAGAAAAAGTAAGAAAAAATGGAACTCCAGATATACCATTACATTTACGTAATGCAACAACAAATCTTATGAAAAAAGAAAACTATGGAAAAGATTACAAATACCCACATAATTATAGTGATAAGTTTGTAAAAGAGAATTATTTCCCAAGCGGAATACAAGAAACGTTTTATCAACCAACAAACTCAGGTTATGAGAATTATATTCGTGAACGATTAATTAAGAATTGGCCTGAAAGATATAATACATAATGTTTTCATATTTTATCATAATCTTAATTCTACCATTATCATTGCTTGCGGATGAAAAACTTAGATTAATAAGAGCGGATATACTGGAAAATGATATAGTTAATGGTCAATCTATTCAATATCTTAATGGAAATGTAATTTTTGAAAAAGGGTCAATGATTATCAATTGCGAAAAAGCCTTCAATATTGAAAAAACCGGCCAAAGTTCAATGATTGGTGAAGTAAAGGTAGTTGATGAAAACAGATCTTTAGTTTGTGATTCATTGCATTTTGATTCTCCAAATAATATTCTATATGGATTTGGTAATTCGCGTATTTGGGATAATGATTATGAATTAACATCAGATACAATTACATATTATTCAGATATAGATAGCGGAATTACTCATGGAAATTCAGAACTAAAACAAAACAACCAAATCATTACTTCTCATTCGGTTTATTATGCTAAACAAAAAGATCAAGATGCAGTTTCATATACTGCAGAAGGAAATGTCTCAATCAGTGAAGAAGGAAGAACTGCAACGTGTGGTAAAGCAATATATAAGCAAAAAGAACAATCAACTTCACTAACAATAAACCCTCAAATTAGAGAAAATAAACAAACCATTTCAGGTAGTAAGATAGTATTAAAATACAGGGAAGATGTATTGGATAATATTTACATACCATCTAAAGCCAATGTAAAAACTTATACTCAAGGAATAAAAAAACAAAAAACACCTCCAACAAATGGAGATAATCAATTAAAATTAGATTTTGTAAATGATTTATCTGGGAATAGCCTAAAAGGATTCTTTTATGAAGGGGAACTAGACTCCCTGCAAGTTGAAGGAATGGCAACAACACAGTATCATATCTTTGAGGACTCTATATATCAAGGGAAAAATATTGCATCAGGTGATACAATTGTTATGCAGTTTTATGAAAATGATATTGATAAAATTATTATTTCTGGTGGTTCAAGAGGAGAATATAAACCTGATACCATATCGTCAAATATTGAGGGTCCAATACTATATTCATCGGAAATAATTAAATACAACGTTAATCAAGAAGAAACTGATCTACATGGCGATGCAAAAATAGACTATACCAATATGAATTTAGATGCCGGTTATATTAATGTTAATTGGGTAACAAATATATTGGAAGCAAAAGCTCAAAGTAATGTGGACTCAACTTTTAAAGTTAAAAATCCAACCATAATAGAAGATGGTCGTGATCCAATGGTCGGCAATGAAATGATTTATAATTTATCATCAAAAAAAGGAAGTGTTATAAGGGGCCGTACTAGCGCAGAAGATGGATTCTATACTGGAAGCCAAATAAGAAATCAAGATAAAGAAACTATTTTTATTGATAATAGTACATATACTACATGTGATCTTGATAATCCTCATTTTCATTTTGCAAGTAATAAAATGAAAATGATAAATGATGATAAGGTAATTGCAAAACCGATCACCTTTTATATAAATAATATACCTATTATTGGATTACCATTTGGTATTTTTCCTCATAAGGGTGGACGGAGGCAGTCAGGATGGATTATGCCTGGTTATGGTGAAAGCAACTATCGGGGGCAATTTATTGATGGCCTAGGTTACTACTGGGCTCCAAATGAATTTTGGGATACAAAATTGACCACAAGTTTAGCTGATCGACAAGGATTAACTATTAGACTTACAAATAACTATAGGAAAAGATATGCATTTTCAGGAGGGATACATCTTGAAACAAAACAACACTTTTCTTCTAGCGTTTCTGCGCAGGATCGAGACTTATTAAAATTATCTGATAATGTAAAAAGTGATTATGTATTTAGGTGGAATCATAATCAAGTTATGCGTAATGATCAAACATTTCGAGTTAATGGTCAATATTATAGTAGTGGTGATTATAATAAACGTACTGGAATTGATATCGAACGCAGATTAAATCAACAGGCCGTTTCAAACGCTACGTTTAGTAAACGATGGAAAAAAACAAATAATTCGCTGAGTATAAATTTATCTTCAAAGAAAGATTTAATGGTGGATAACAAGATAGATCATAATGATATATTTTACCAATCACCTACCGCTTTAGGAAAGCAACTTACAATTACAACTAACACATTACCAAAAATGTCATTTCGTCATGGGCAAAGTAAATTATTTAAAACTAATGCTATTGATAAAAAGTGGTATAATAATATTTCATGGAATTACTCAGCAAATCTAAACAACAAAATGAAAAATTATTATGAGTCAGTTGAAAGCTTGATTGATGATAGTACATCAGAATATATATGGGATGATTCAATTAGGACAAAAACAACATCATTAATAACACATAATATGTCTGTTAATGCACCTCAAAAACTATTTAAGTATATTTCTTTAAATCCAAGTATTCAATTCAAGTCAGATTGGGTAGATCGCACCTATTCCTTATTAGATAGTTCTAATGGGGAAATAGAATCAATAGAAAAATATGGTTTTGCAGCTAGAACTATTTTTTCTTCATTTAATCTAAATATGAATACAAAGGTATATGGTTTGTTCCCGATTAAAATAGGAAAGATACATTCAATACGACATGTTACATCTCCATCGATTGGTTATTCATATTCGCCAGATTACACAAAAGAATTATTTGGTAAAGATTTAGGTTATTTTCAAGAGTACACTGATGATAATGGTGAATCTGCTTTTTTTGATCGTTTTTCTGGTACACCTGCTGGATCAACGCCAAGACAAGAAAGACAAGCGATGACGTTTTCATTAAATAATATATTCCAAGCAAAAACGATGGATAATGGAAAGGAAAAAAAGATAGAATTATTCTCATGGCGGATGAATACAAGTTATAATTTTGCAAATGATAAATTTCCATTAGCAAATCTTTCATCTTCAGTGCGAGCAAAAATCGCAAAAAGAATGAATCTTGATTTAAGATTATCACATGATTTCTATGAATTCAATAATGAAACGGGTCAAAGGATAAATTCTATTAATATAAACGAAAATGGAATTCCTATACCCCGCCTAGTTAATGCGCGCCTATCAACAGGATTCCGTTTCCAAGGTAATAGAATTGGAATAAAGACGGAGAAGGATATTGAAGAAGATAGTACTGCGAATTCTTACATCCTTGATGAACCAAATATTAGTAATCAGTCAAATATAAATAATAGAGAATCATCAACAGGAAAACTATGGTCTACATCTTTAAGTTTTAGCTATAGTATAAATAAATCCAATCCAATTAATCCTAACGAAACATTTTGGATGTCTTCGAATACTTCATTGCAATTAACACGTAATTGGAGAATGCTATATAATGCTCGTTTTAATTTATTAGATAAGGATATAGTAAATCATAATTTTTCAATTTATCGTGATTTACATTGTTGGGAAATGTCTATTAACTGGACACCAAATGGATATGGATCTGGTTTTTACTTGAAAATAAATGTTAAATCACCAACTTTACGTGATTTAAAATTAGAGCAACGTGGAGGTATTTTTACTAGAAGGGCTAATTTCTAGTTTTTATTTTCATTATAATCCAATTAAAATTTCAATAGATTGAATATATAAAAATGAAGTTTCGTTCTATAAAAGGCACATATGATGTTTTACCAAATGTTTCCAATAAATGGAAAAATGTTGAATCATATATTCATCAGCACTTAAGCCGTTCAGGGTATAGTGAAATTCGAACGCCAATTTTTGAAAACACAGATTTATTCAAACGGGGCGTTGGTGAAGATAGCGATGTTGTTTCAAAAGAAATGTATAGCTGGATTGATCAAGGCGGAACAGATTTAACTTTAAAACCAGAATATACAGCTTCAGTTGTGCGATCATATATACAGAATAATCTGAATTCAATTTCACCCATATCAAAACTCTATTATATTGGGGATTTATTCCGAAGGGAAAGACCTCAAAAAGGTCGCTATAGACAGTTTCGGCAATTTGGAATTGAAGCGATAGGTTCTAAATATCCTGAACAAGATGCAGAAATAATTTCAATAGCATATAATATTCTTTCCGAACTCGGAATCCAAGATATTACACTAAATTTAAATAGTATAGGCTCATCAGAAACCCGCAAGAAATACAGACAGATCTTGATAGACTTTTTAAAACCAAATTATGATCAATTATCAGAATCTAGTAAAAATCGTTTGGATTCAAATCCATTGCGAATTTTAGATACAAAAAATAAATCTGAAATGAAATTACTTGAAAAAGCACCAATGATTACAGAATATTTATCTAATGAGGATGAAATACATTTCAATGAAGTTCAACAATATTTAAATGATCTAAATATACCCTTTATATTAGATACAAATCTTGTGCGTGGATTAGATTATTATACTCGTACTACATTTGAAATAGTTTCTAGTAAACTTGGGGCTCAGGATGCTCTTTGCGGAGGTGGAAGATATGATAACCTTGTTCAATCTCTTGGTGGGAAGCCTACTCCATCCGTTGGCTTTGCGGCTGGATTTGAAAGAATATTATTAGCTATGGATGATGAAAATGAACTAGTTGAAAAAAATATAAAAAAAATATATTTTATTGGTCTTGGGAATGAAGTTAAATCAACAATGATAAAAATTCTAGGGGAAATACGTAACGCAGGATATTATATTGAATTTGACCCTTTAAGAAGAAGTATTAAATCTCAATTAAGAGAAGCAAACAAGTTAGGTGCATCTATTACAATAATTCTTGGTGAAAAAGAAATGGAAGAACAATGTGTGCAAATCAAAGATCTTTCCAGCGGAAATCAAGAATCTGCACCATTTGATTCAATCATTCCATATTTAAAGAGTTTAAAATAAGAACCTTATTTTCGAGAAAAATAAAATAATTTCATGAAAATTTATTTGCATTAATTATGAAGAATGTAAATTCGACGTCATTATGAGCCAAAAATCTGTAATTATAGTAGAGTCTCCATCTAAAGCAAAGACTATTTCAAAATACTTAGATGATCAATATGAAGTTGTTGCTTGTGTTGGGCACGTAAAAGATTTGCCTCGCGGTTCCTTAGGTGTTGATGTTGATAATGACTTTCAAATGGAATTAGTTATTCTAGATGATAAAAAGGACTTTTTTAAAACTTTAACTTCGCTAGCAAAATCAGCCCCTGAGATTATTCTGGCAACTGATCCTGATAGAGAAGGCGAAGCTATTGCAGCACATATTGCATCTGAAATTCCAAATGCAAAAATATCTCGTGTTCAATTTACTGAGATCACCAATTTTGGTGTGAACAATGGTATGAAACATAAAATTGATATTGATGTAAATCTTGTAGAAGCACAGCGTACACGTAGAATAATTGATCGATTAGTAGGTTATAAAATATCTAAAGTCCTATGGATAACTTTACAGAAAAATATGAATTTTGTAAAACAGTCACTTTCAGCTGGAAGAGTGCAATCTGCAGCTTTAAAAATTATTATTGATAGGGAAAGAAGGCGGGCAAAATTTAAAAAGGTAACTTATTTTGGACTGACTGCTCAATTAATGACTGAAAAAAGAGAAGCATTCAACGCAAGATTATTCAATATGGATTCAAAACGTGTTGCAAAGGGCCAAGATTTTGATCAACAAAGTGGAGAATTAAAAAAAGATGGATTAATCGCATTAAGTCATTCTCAAGCTAAAGCTCTAGTTGATGAAATCAATCCAGGCCCTTGGGTTGTTTCTAATGTTGAAGAAAAACCAAAGACTTCCAATCCTAAACCACCTTTTACAACAAGCACTTTACAACAGGAAGCTGCAAGAAAATTAAAATTTAGTACACGTAAAACTATGAGCACTGCACAACGTCTGTATGAAGAAGGTCTTATTACTTATATGCGTACAGATTCAATAAATCTTTCAGATGAAGCAATTAACGCATCCAGAGATATAATTAAAAAAGATTTTGGTTCAGATTATCTCCCAGATAGTCCTCGTCAATATAAAGGGAAGGTAAAAAATGCTCAGGAAGCCCACGAAGCAATTAGGCCTGCAGGAAGAAAGTTTAAAACAATTAAAGAAATAAAAGATTCTATGATTACAGACGAATCTAATTTGTATGAATTGATTTGGAAGAGAACTATTGCATCCCAGATGAAATCTGCTCAACTAAAACAAACAAGTATTACTATTAAAAATCAAAATACAGAGTTTAGAGCAAATGGGCAGGTAATTTTATTTGCAGGATATATGGAGGTATATGTAGAGAGTAGAGATGATCCAAAAGTTCCAAATATCAACAAAGAAAATATATTACCTAAATTAAAAGAAAATGATCATTTATCATGCGATGGATTATCTATTGATGAATCAACCACCAAGCCTCCAGCAAGATTTACGGAAGCAAGTCTCGTACAAAAAATGGAGGCTGATGGAATCGGAAGGCCTTCTACTTATTCATCAATCATTAATAAAATTCAACAAAAAGATTATGCTCGAAATAATAAAGGGTCACTTACACCAACGTTTCTAGCTTTTGCGGTTACACAATTGCTAGAAAATCATTTTAATCCTTTGGTTGATATAAAATTTACCGCAGGTATGGAAAACACACTCGATGCAATTGCAAGAGGGGAGAAGAATTCTCTTCCTTTTATGAAAGAATTCTATTTTGGATCAGATTCAGAAACTGGTTTATTAAAAATGCTCGATGAAAAGATAGATATTCCTAAAGCTTGTATTATCCCATTAAACGGAGATGAGAAAGAACCAATTATAGCTCGCGTTGGAAATTATGGACCTTATATTCAACAGGGAGATGTAAGAAGAAATATTCCTGATATTTTAGCTCCAGGAGATATGACGATTGAAAAGGCAATAGAAATTCTTAATGAAACTCCAGAAAAAGAAGATAAAGAACTTGGAGCAGATCCTGAAACAGGTCAAATCATTTTATTAAAAGTTGGTCCATATGGACCTTATGTTCAATTAGGGGATACCAAAACAAGAAAATCTATTCCAAAAAACGTTGATTTAGATAATGTCAATATTGAATATGCTCTATCACTACTTTCTCTGCCAAGAAATATTGGGGAACATCCGGAAACCAACGAACCGATTTTTGCTGATTATGGTAGGTTCGGACCATATATAAAAATGGGGAAAAAAAATGCATCAGTAAGTGGGCCGGAAACCCCATTGGATATCACACTTGAAAAAGCTGTAGCGCTTCTTGCAAATAGAAATAAAAAAAGCTCTACATTGCGATCTCTAGGTTCTCATCCAGAAAGTAAAGAAGAAATTATTGTTAAAGATGGTCGTTATGGTCCTTATGTTTCAGATGGGAAAATAAATGCTTCATTAAATAATTCCTTTGATCCTGAATCAATTACTATCGAACAGGCAACTGAATTAATTAATGAAAAACGAGCAAAAGGACCAACAAAAAGAAAACGCAGAAAAAAGAAAAAGTAATATAATATGTCTGAATCATCCTTAGATAGGATAATTTCACTTTGTAAAAGAAGAGGATTTATATTTCAAAGTTCTGAAATATATGGAGGATTCGGAGCAGTGTATGATTACGGTCCTTTGGGTGTTGAGTTAAAAAACAACATTTCTCAATTATGGTGGAAATGTATGACTCAAAATCATGAGAATATTCTTGGCCTCGATAGCGGAATATTAATGCACCCAAAAATATGGGAAGCATCAGGGCATGTTGATGCATTTAATGACCCTTTAGTTGATTGTAAGCAGTGTAATGCTCGTTATCGAGCCGATGAACTTGTTAACGAGGATTTTTTGAATGCAAAATGGAATGAAATCCAATGTCCAAAATGTGGAACTACTGGCAATTTAACAAATCCACGGCAATTTAATTTGATGTTCAAAACAAATATTGGTCCTATAGAATCTGATAGTGATATTGCTTATTTGCGGCCAGAAACTGCACAAGGCATTTATGTAAATTATTTATTAGTGCAGGGTTCAATGCGCCAAAAAATTCCATTTGGTATTGCGCAAATTGGAAAAGCGTTCCGTAATGAAATAATTGCAAGAAATTTTATTTTTAGAACTAGAGAATTTGAGCAAATGGAAATGCAGTATTTTGTTCAACCCGGCGCTGATGATGATGCGATGGTGGAATGGAAAAATAAGCGGTACAATTTTTATATTGATGAGTTAGGCATTAATAAAGACAGATTACGTTTCCATGAACATGGAAAAGATGAACTAGCCCATTATGCAAAAGAAGCTTGGGATATAGAATATGAGTTTCCATTTGGTTGGTCTGAAGTTGAAGGAATTCATAATCGTACTGATTTTGATTTACAAAAACATCAAGAGTTTTCTGGAAAAAATATGCAATATTCAGATCAATTATTGAATGAAAAATATTTTCCATATATAATTGAAACCTCAGCAGGTTTAAATCGTATGTTATTAACTATACTATGTGATGCTTATTGGGATGACTCTGATAATAACCGTATTGTTATGAAACTTCATCCAAAATTAGCCCCAGTAAAAGCTGTGGTTTGTCCATTAGTAAAAAAAGATGGGCTACCTGAGATTGGACATAAAATTGTTGATGAGTTAATGAAAAGTTTTAAAGTGCTTTATGATCAACAAGGATCAATTGGTAAAAGATATTACAGACAAGATGAGGCTGGAACTCCTTTCTGCATCACTGTAGATCATGAATCAAAAGAAAATAATACAGTTACACTAAGGAACAGAGATGATCAAAATCAGGATCGAGTATCGATCAATGATTTAGTAAAGATCATACAAAATAGAATGGATATCTCATGAGCAATCATCTATCCCTAAGATCTGGAAACCCTGTCCTTCGATCTGACTCATTTATTGGTAGACATACTAAAACAGATACTGGAACCATGACAATTATGGGAACTGTTAATAAAACAGCGTTATGTCTTTTGCTATTAATGACAACAGCAATATTCGTATGGAATCTATCTCCAACAGATCCAAGAACATCCATGTTTATGCTTATTGGGGTCTTTGGTGGCCTTATTGTTGCTTTGATCACTACATTTAAGCAACATTTGGCCCCCTACACAACACCAATATATGCTTTGTTGGAAGGTTTTGCTCTTGGTGGTATATCTAAATTTTTCGAAACCATGTATCCTGGAATTGTTAATCAAGCAGTCTTTCTCACTTTTGGTACGCTGGCAGCGCTGTTGTTAGCATATCGTTCTGGAATTATTAAACCTACAGAAAACTTCAAACTAGGTATTGTTGCTGCTACTGGAGGAATTTTCTTTATCTATCTTATTAGCTTTATTTTAGGTTTTTTTGGCATCAATATACCATTGGTACATAGTAATTCTAATTTTGGTATTTTATTTTCTTTTGGTGTAGTTGTGATTGCTGCTCTTAATCTTGTCCTTGATTTTGATTTTATTGAAGAAGGTGCAGAAAGAGGGGCTCCTCAATACATGGAATGGTTTGGAGCTTTTGGTCTATTAGTTACCTTGATTTGGCTCTATCTGGAAATTTTACATCTCTTAGCAAAGCTACAATCCAGAAGATAAAATAAATATCTAGTCTAATAGCTCGGATACCTTTTTACGTAATTCATCGCCATTTAAGTTTTTAGCAATAATTACACCATCTTTATCAAGAATTATACTGTGGGGAATGGCATTCACCGCATATAATGTCCCAGCTTCATTATTCCATCCATTGAGATCTGAAACATGCATCCAATTAAGATCATCTTTACCTATAGCATCAATCCACTTTTGTTTATCCGTATCCAATGAGACTCCAATAATATCAAATCCTTTGCTATGATAGTCTTTAAATACAGAAACAATATTTGGATTTTCAACTCTACAAGGACCACACCAAGATGCCCAAAAATCTATTAGCAAATAATTACCTCCTATTAAAGACGAAAGCTCTACTGAATTACCTGATGTATCATCCATAGTAAAATTAGTATAGGTTGAGCCTATAGAAACTTTCTTTAATTTATTTACTCTTTCTACTAAAGATTTAACATATTTTGATTCTTTTATGGAAGAGTCAAAATTGCTTGTTATTGAATCTAGTTTATAAAGATCTAGATAATAATTATTTGACATCGCTAAGTATGCAGATACAATACTTTTATTATTTTTGTATGCATAGTCTAATGTTGCTTTTAATCTCTCTTGATCTTTACGATCGATTAGATCACTTACATAATTTAGTGAATCTTTATTTTGAGTTTTATTAATTGCTCTATATTTCTCATAAAGATCATTTAATTCATTCGTTATAGGCAAAATACTTTTCTTAAATAAATCTAATTCATCTTGTGTTTTGGACCCGAAAATAATCCCCTTATCTAGACTATCAACATGAGCGCTAAATACAATATTCCCTGATTCTAAAAATATGCCAACATATTTTTGTCCAAATTTAAGATAACAAAATTCGGGATCACTAATAACGCCATCCATTTTTATTAAACCCGTATTTATATTGCTAGAATCTATATTTACCCATTTACCAAAATCTCTTTTTACTAAATAGGTCTTCCCTTCTAACTCACCAGAAATATCTAATGTAAGAGTAAATTGATCTTGTAGCGATGAGGAATTATTACACCCCAAAGTAAAAAATAGAAATGAAATTCCGAATATTTTATACATATATATACATAGTTTATGCTCAAACAGTACAAATAGCTAATATTTACAACTAATACATTATATGTTGACAAACAGTTCAGAGTTATTATAAGTTAGGGTGAACTAAGGAATGTTCAGGCTACTCCACATACCTGACTTCATATAATATAAATGCTATGAAAAAAAGGAGCTAAAATGAAAAAAATCATTATAGCGATTAATTTTGTTGCGTTATTATTTGCTCAGAATGGTTCCATTTCTGGAACTGTTACAGATGCAGATGGTAATCCATTAGCTGGTGCTAATGTCGCCATTGAGGGAACATCAATGGGTGGTGCAACTATTGGATCTGGTGCTTATTTAATCAATGAAGTTTCTGCTGGAACTTATTCAGTTACAGCTTCATATATTGGATATAAATCTGGCACTAAATCTGTTACTGTATCAGATGGTGCAACAGCAACCGTAGATTTTACACTTTCTGTTGATGCTCTTGAATCTTCAATTGTGCTTGTTACTGGAACAAGAGCTGCTGGAAGAACTTCAATGAAATCTCCATCTCCAATAGACAGTTTTGCAGAAATGGAATTAAGAAAACAAGGTAACGGCGATTTCACTGAAACTTTGAAAAACCAAGTTCCATCTTTTAATGCAACTCCTCTAACAGGTGATGGGGCTGCGTTTGTACGGCCAACATCAATGCGCGGTCTTCCACCAGATAATATATTAGTTTTAACTAATTCAAAAAGACGTCATCGATCTGCATTAATCTCTCACTTTGGTGCAGCAATGAATGTTGGTGCTCAGGGAGCTGATGTTGGAATGATTCCAACTATTGCAGTAAAGCGCCTGGAAGTGCTTCGAGATGGTGCTGCAGCACAATATGGATCTGACGCTATTGCTGGTGTTATGAATTTCATTCTAAAAGATAATAGCTCGGGATATGAAGTCAACGTTACAGGTGGACAATGGATGCAAGCCCCAAATGGTCGCGGTGGTGAAACCGATCTGACATTAGCAGCAAATATTGGATTACCATTAACCGATGATGGGTTTATAAATCTTAGTTTTGAATATGCAGATAGACCTGAATTATCTCGTGGTTATCAACATAAATCTGCTTCGGATGGCTATAAAGGTTGGGATGCTACAGGTTTTACATCAGATGATACTTGGGGATATATAAAAAATAACCCAACAGACAATACCGATGATTGGCAAACTGCTATGAATTGGGGTCGTCCAATTAGTAGCGGTTTTCGTTCTGTATGGAATGCTGGCTTGAAAATTAATGATAATGTTGATGCTTATGCATTTGGAAACTATGCTGATACTTTTGGTGAATATAGCTTCTTTCTACGTGCTGCTGGAAAATCAGGAGCATTAACTGATATTCCTCTTGATCCAGCTGATCCTAGTAAAGGTAATTTCTCTTGGGGAGATACATACCCCATAGGTTTTACTCCACGTCTAGAAGGCCATAATGATGACGTCAGTTCTGTTCTTGGTATAAAAGGAAGTTCTGATTGGGGTGTTGATTATGATTTTAGTGCAAGCTACGGAAGTAATTACATGCATTATAATCTAAGAAATTCATTGAATCTCTCTTGGGGGCCATATTCTACTCATAATTTTGATATTGGTGATTTACAACAAGAAGAAACCAATATGAATGCAGACTTTTCGTATGCTGTATCTGATGCAATGAATATTGCTTTTGGCGCAGAGTGGAGAGAAGAAAAATACACCATGTATCAAGGTCAAAAAGAAGCTTGGATGCCTGGACCTTGGGCAATGTCTCATCTACTTGTAAATCCAGAATCTGCTGATTCATCTAATTATACTGCTCCTGGCTTAGCTGCAAATGGTATGCCAGGAACAAGCCCGGATGCAGCAGGTATATTTGATCGTCAAAATACTGCATTTTATGTAGATGCTGAGTATGCAATGGGCGATGCGTTGCTATTGCAAGCAGCTTTCCGCTCAGAATCTTATTCAGATGACAATACGACTTCTGATTTTAAGGTTGCAGGACGTTACTCTTTTGGAAATCTTCTTACGCTACGTGGTGGATACTCTACTGGTTTTAGAGCACCAACGCCTGGTCAAATGAACTATACAGGTGTAACAACCTCATTTGATGGTGTTACAGGTATGCAAGTAAATGAAGGCACATTGAAACCTACAGATCCATTATGTGTTGCTTTGGGTGGTAAAGCTCTAGTTCCAGAAGATGCAGTAAACACCAGCTTTGGTTTAACTGCTAATCCAATGAGTGGTTTAAATATGACATTTGATATGTATACAATTGAAATCACTGGTAAGCTATTAAAATCACGTTCCATATCAATTGAAGGAAACCCTGAATTTTCTGAATTAGCTTTCTATACGAATGCTTTGGATACAAAAACATCTGGTTACGATCTAGTTGCAATCTATAACTTGGATAATACAACGGTAAGTATGGCATATAACCATAATGAAACTGAAGTGTTACAACAGACTCAAGTAAATGGAGTTAATCCTGTATCAGATGGTGGTGTTGTTAATTTGGAATTAAATCTACCAAAAGATAGAATGACTATGACGCTAACACAAAATTTAAGCGATGCATGGTCTTTGATGGCTCGATTAAATTACTATGGTGAATCATGGGATGAACGTGGTGATTATGCCGCAGGTACAAAAGATAAGATTGATGCTGTTAGTTTCATAGATGTTGAAGCAAGCTATCGTGTTAGCGATAATCTTTCAGTAGTGTTCGGTGCAAATAATGTTACAAATGCATATCCAACTGAGATTGCCACACGCGCATCTCAAGGTATGCCATACCCTCGTAGATCGCCTCTTGGTTATCATGGTGGATTTACATACATGAGATTAATGTATACATTCTAATTGTATAGCAATTAATGATAAAAAGGCGGTGATTAAACTCACCGCCTTTTTTGTTTTAACAAGAAATGGAATTAGTAAATTTTATATATTCTTATGAGTAAATATTTACATTCTAACCTTAATGCATTAGCCAGATCTTCAACTCTTGCAATTAATGAACACAGTGATTACTTAGAGAAACAAGGGAAACATGTTTATCGTTTTGGATTTGGGCAATCTCCTTTCCCTGTACCAAATAAAGTTGTTGATTCATTAAAAGAAAACTCATCTCGAAAAAATTATTTATCGGTAGATGGTCTTCCTGAGCTACGAACTGCAGTTGCCAATTATCATCAGAAGATTGATAATGTAAATATCCAATCGGACCAAGTACTAATTGGTCCCGGGTCTAAAGAACTTATGTTTTCCTTACAACTTGTTTTAAAGGGATATACTATTTTACCAACTCCATGTTGGGTATCCTATGCTCCTCAAGCAAAGATATTAAACCGAGAAATAATATTTATTCAAACTAAATACGAAGACAGCTGGCAGTTATTACCAGAACAATTAACCGAATCAATCAATAATTTCTCTGATAAACCCAAATTATTGATACTTACTTATCCCGGGAATCCTCATGGATGTACATATGAAGTAGAAGTATTAAAACAACTAGCAAAAGTATGTCGTAAAAATAAAATAATAATTTTGTCCGATGAAATTTATGGGCGGATTCATCACCAAGGAAAACATACATCAATAGCTAGATACTATCCAGAAGGTACAATAATTAGTTCAGGTCTATCTAAATGGTGTGCAGCTGGTGGATGGAGACTGGGACATTTTTCTTTTCCAAAAGAATTAAAATATTTACAAAACGCAATGACATCAGTTGCTAGTGAAACTTATTCATGTGTAACGACACCTATACAGTATGCAGCAACAACTGCATACGAAGATGATACTATTGATGATTATTTATTTCATTGTAGAAGAATACTAGAAACAATTGGTCAATATTGTGCTTCCAGCCTAATAGATGCAGGAATAAAGGTTAGAATACCTAAAGGTGCATTTTATATTTTTCCTGATTTTAAACCTTTTGAAGATGTATTAAATAAAAAAGATATTCATGATTCAAATACTCTATGCAAACAATTACTTCAGGATGCAAGCGTAGCTTTATTACCTGGTTCTGCTTTTGCTCAAAATGCTAAAGAATTAAATGCGCGGTTAGCATACGTGAATTTTGATGGGGCTGAGGCTTTGAAAAAAAGTATTGACCTATCAAAAACATCAACATTGAAAATGGAATATTTTGGAGAAACAGTATCGGAAGTAATAATTGGCATTGAAGAAATAATCAATTGGATTAAACGATAAATGTAGCATTTTATAATGCTGATTTATTCAGGATATGCGGAAGTGCCCTCCCAATCCGGGTCTGCACAACCAATCCATTCACCTGTTAGTGTATCCAGCATGACAGCATGAACACGTCCAAATTTAGCAGGCAATCGTGTCATTTCAACAGTATAACCCTTTTGAGAAAAATAAATACTATCTGAATCATTCCATCGTATTCCATCTACAACCTCAAGATTAATTATGTTTTCCGATGGGTGTACTCTAGGAAATTGTAATGCTTCAGGTAAAGTCATTCTATTATCTATAATATTACTTACAACGTTCACAATGGATGAAGGAATACGACTCCCTCCTGCTGCTCCAATAGCTAAAAATGGTTTTTCATCCTTGAAAATGATTATTGGTGAAATATGCGATGGAACACGAAGGTTTGGTTCGACCTCCCCTAGATATCCACCCATTGTTTGTGCATATAAAAATCCCAATCCAGGGGTAGCTACCTTGGAACCCATAGTTGGTCCAATAGTTTGCGTTAAACAAACAATCATATCATTTTTATCTATCACTGTTAAGTGAGAAGTATGTCCGGTTGGATCCTTAATAGTATCTGAATTAACATTTATATTATCTTTTCTGATGTTAATAATTCCATTCTTTATTTGGGTTTCCAATGCTCTCTTTTTTGCCCAGGATTTAGAGGTAAAGCGTTCTGCATCATCTAATGTTTTTTGTTCTTTTCTATCCAAATAAGCTGATTCAACCGCATGGTATATTGCCAATCCTCTCTCTCTCTCTTCTTTCATGTTGACCTGTAATTGTTCAAGAATTTGGAGTGCCTCTATCGTAATTGCACCATAAGCTGGAAGCCACAAAGCCTTTATAGAATACCCACGGTAACTACCATTCACAATGTGGGATTTCTCTGATCGATAATTCTTTAAGGATTCCAACGTTAAAAAGCCACCGTTGTCACTAACATCCTTAACCATTGCTTCAGCAATCCATCCTTGGTAAAACACCTCAGATCCATTCTCAGAAATAGCTTTTAGTACTTTGCCCAAATCTTGTTGAATAATCAATTTTCCTGCATCATATGTTAGAGAGTCTTCATCTAAATAATATTGGCGTGTCCCTGCAAATTCCTTTAAGAATTCATTAACTGACCTTTGTCTCAAAGCTTCTCCAGGAAGTAGCTTATACCCATTATTCGCATATGCAATTGCAGGATTCATTACCTGTGCAAGTGGCAATGTTCCATAATTTTGTAAAGCGTCCGTTAGGCCTTTTACCACGCCTGGAACAGCAATAGTTTGGTAACCATATTCAACACCAAGAGTATCATCAAATTTGTAGTAAGATGGCGCCTGTGAAGTGGCATCAATACCATGCACACCATCAACAGGGTTATATATTAATATTTGAGCACGGCCACCTATCCCACTCATACTAGGCTCAACAACCGATAATGTAAAAGCAGCTGCAACTGCTGCATCCATTGCATTACCACCAGCTGTAAGTATTTCTACAGCTGCTTGTGTAGCTAATGGATGAGCTGTAGTTACGACTCCATTTTTTGAACGAGCAACTTTTTGGGTTTGAAATTGAAAGATTTCATCCTGGTGGTGTTTTATATTCGTACAGCTAATAACCAAAAGCATCTGGATAAGTAAAAAGTGTCTCATGTATACAATCTAATCCAATTATTATGAATAAAATTTGAATAATTAATCATAATTCTAATTCTCTCCCCATATGAAATTTATAATATGCATCTATAACCTTAGCGAAAGCGCTGGCATATCTAGACCAATTTTCTCCTGTGTCGCGGATACCTGGTTGTGGTAATTCAACCTGAATTGCGCTAATGGCGCTTCCATCAGAAGATCCATGACGATCAGTAATATACCCTCCGCTAAAATATCGCAATCCTGCAGGACTAGAATCATTTACGCTTGGTACACATGCATATCCTAAACTATCCATAAGTGTTCCAAAACTGGTTTCTCCTCTTAAAATATTTACAAATGTAAATGTAGTTGTATCGGCTAATGTCCTAATGCTGGATTGATTCTTAAATTCGTCCGAATTCAAATCTTCATCTGGTAAATCTAATTCATCACCCGAAATCAAATATCCCAACCAAGTTCGCAGATCATAAAACCCATCGGGATTCTCTCCATGTCCATGAATATCAAACAATATACCACTGCCGTAGTTCATCGCTACCAATTCTTTAGCTACATCAATATAATGGTGGTATTCTCTCCATGCTCTCTCCGCATAAATATTGCCTTCACTGGCATCATTTATATCCCGGTTAGCATCCAATTTCAGACGTTCTAACAAACAAAGGATTACATGCGGTTTACCGCCAAAGTGTGATGCTAGTGTATCCATAATAACTTTAGTTAATTGATATGTATTAATATCCGTGACAGTAGTTCCTTCAGTTCTATTTGGTATTTCATCTGGCTCTACCCAGCCACCATGAGCTGCAGATAAAATTATGGGGATAGTTCCAGAATGATATTCGATATAATTTTCACGTCCAAAATAAATTGAATCTTCAAAATAAGGGCCATCATGTCCAAGATCCGGAAAGGTATCCTGAGGAACAGTCTGTATATAGCCAGTTTGTTCAGGTTCTGGATCCTCGCATCCAATAAAGAAGGAAAAAACAATGGTAGCTGATATGAATATTGGTTTTCTTAGTATATTATTTTTCTTCATCTGTTTATTTTACAAGGATATACATAAAAATATACGTGTCTGGTAGAAATTAATAGCTAAAAAT
>JAPYRG010000045.1 GCA_029936965.1 Fidelibacterota bacterium | reverse complement strand
TCAAGCATATTTTTTGAAATGTCACATCCAATTAATTTACAGTCAAGTACCATGCGGTCGAGAAAATATGTACTATTGCCTGTACCGCAACCTGCATCCAGAACCACCGATGCTGGGTTGACAATGCGATTTATATACTGTGAAAAATAACGGGCTAAAATCCGGTATAACACCAGAGGGCGAATCTTATCATAAGCTTTGTTTCTTTTCTGGTAGGCCAGCCAAGTTTTCCATTTATTAGAGGTTTTATCGTGAATCATGCTATTACCCAGTCTATTATTGTTGTTAGATTGGTATCGATACTTAAAAGATAGTCAAAAACCCATAGATAACATCGAAAAATAAAATTACAACCAACTAGCCTAAATATCAAAAAATAGCACAACAATGTGTGCGACTCTTTTATTATTCACCCCTACCCCATGATTAATCGCCTCTAGGGGTAAACTTTAGTTAAAAATGCCAGCGACAGGACCAGTGGAAACAGTATATTACAGTAGTAAGCGAAAATATGTATTAATGACCATATATTTTAATAACTGACTCGGAACCATTTATTCGATACCCACGATACATTCCCTCGGTATTAAACGACATGGCTATATTTCCGTTTCTATCCATGGCAATCAATCCACCCTTGCCTCCACTTCCTGATAATTTATCAATTACCCGACCTGCCGCGTCCTTAACTGTTAGTGAACGATAAATCATCAATGCCGAAACATCATAGGCAATACTCCCCCTAATAAAATATTCCCCTTGTCCGGTACCAGAGACACCGCATGTTTCATTATTTGCATATGTTCCTGCACCTATAATCGGTGTATCTCCGACTCTTCCCCATCGTTTATTAGTGAGCCCACCAGTTGAGGTACCTGCTGTTATATTTCCATTTTTATCCAGAGCAACACAACCAACAGTACCATACTTTTCTCCCTCCTGAGCATTTTTTAGAGCTTTCCAGCGTCTTTCTGTATAAAAATAATTATTATCCACTATTTCCAGACCTTGTTCTGCAGCAAAATGATCTGCACCATCACCAGCCAACATGACATGCCAGGTTTTCTCCATCACCTTTCTGGCAGCAGAAATTGGGTTTTTCACTGTTTTTACACCGGCCACGGCACCAGCCTGAAGGGTACTTCCATCCATGATGGATGCATCCAATTCATTTGTACCTTCGTTTGTAAATACTGCACCTTTCCCCGCATTGAATAATGGAGAATCTTCCATTATCCGTACTACAGCTTCAACAGCATCCAGACTCGAATCGCCTCTTTCAAGGATTCTATATCCGGCGGTAAGTGCGCCCATGATCTTTCCACGATATTCAGCTTCTTTTTCTGGGGACATTCTTTCTTTTGTAATGGTGCCTGCTCCACCATGAATTACTAATCCGTATACGGTTGGGTTATGTAGAGGTGTTTTTCCACAATTCATTATTGTGAAAACAAGTGCAATAGTCAGTATTTTGAAAATTTTTGTTACTTTCATTTAGAAATCATTGAAAATTTAAATTACTCATTGCCAACCTAAATGTCTAAAGAAAACCGCTTATGGGCGGGGCTATTTAACATTCCTCTAAAGAATTAAAGAAATTTTCAAGTTTAACTACATCTAATTTATCATTTGTTCTCACACCAGTACATAAGTCCAATCCAAATGGTTGCACTTTCTCTATGGCTTGTTTCACATTTTCAGGATTTAATCCCCCTGCTAAAAATATAGGGATATTTATTGCCTTTCTTATTTCCCTGCTTAATTCCCAATTGTGTACCCTGCCTGTACCGCCTAATTCCTTTATCTTTGCATTTGGATTTCCACTATCCAATAAGAGATAATCAACCTCTTCTGAAATCTTTATTGCTTCTGCCACACTCTTTTCATCAATGACATGAACTACTTGAACTAATTTAATATTTGGCAGGGCTGTTCTAATATCTACGTAAGTACCGCTTGCAAGTTTGTCAACAATCTGAATGGTATTAGTTTTTACCCTTTGCTGGTGTTTAATGATTTCATCAGGATTCGTTTCACTCGTTAGTAAGAAGGTGTCGATTGGTGTAGGTACGAATTGTGCTATTTCAAATATCAAGTTATCTGGTATAATACCTGGACCACTTGGCATATTGCTAACTAATCCTAAAGCTGATGCACCATATTGAATAGCAGTGTGCGCTTCTGCTTTACTTTTAATGCAGCAAATTTTGACTCTGGGTTTTGTTGTACTTTTCATTATTGTAGATTAAGACAATATTACACCCCAGTAGTCCTAAATGTCTAGAAACAAAAAACCCCACCCTTGGTAAGACTTATTTATTAAGAATAAAAAATACCTGAAAAGTATATGCCTGCGGTTTAGTTATAATCAATTTGACTTGACATAAAAATTCTCTATTATTTCAACACTTATAGGTTTTTTAAACATATAACATTCTTCATCTATATAATTAGAGTATTTTCTATTATAATCATTTTCAAAATGAGAATACTCTCCCACTTCCCGAACATATTCTTCATTATATGTTATTTGTAAATATTTATTTTTAAAATCCTCCTGAAAAAGTTTTGATATACTTTCTTCGTTATCATAAAAATTAGATATAAAATTAGATGCAAGTTGTCCATTTAACTCGAAAAACTCCACACCAATTGGATGTATATACTCTTGTAAATCACCCATTTGAATTTCAAAGTCAGAGTACTTCATAATTATTACCCCTCCATCTCCATTTTTTGTTTTAAATAAAACAATTTTTTCTCTTATCAAATCATTCAAAGGGTCTATTACTTTTTGTTTTCCATTTAGAAAGCCATTTTTGTATTCAGCTATTTTAATTAGTATTGGGCTTATAAATCCCCCAGAAAAACGCCCATAATCCACTGCATAACTAGGATTAATTGGTCTTGATAAAAATGCAGATGCAGGGCCATATTTTATTGTGTAGGCTGTTCCAGTAAATGGAACACCTGATTTATATCTTCTACAACTATTTTCACTATATTTTAAAGTGGATATAGGAATATATTCTTCTTTTATGTATTCAGGAAAACTAGTTTCCTTCAAAAAACCATCAAATACATATCCTTTAACTGTCTCAAATACATCCTTCATCATATTATAATCATAGTCTACTATTCTTTCTGCAATAATTTCTACCCATTCACCTTCAATAGCTTTTGTAATTCCTGTTTCTTCATCAGTATCATTAATTATCAATTTTTCACCTATTTTAGATTCTATTCTAACAATTTCACCATAGAGAAGTGTTGTTACTTTCTTTGAGTTTGGAGCTTCCCTAACATTTAAACCTCCTTTGGCAGAAACATAGTATTCTGTTTGCCCAAAAGAAACCAATGGAACTAATAGTAAAAGAAGTCGTATCGTTTTCATTATAATACTCCAATTAAACATTCTAGAAAACTTACATAAAATTACTAACCAATTTGTGTGTCTCTTTTATTAATTCCTAAATGTCTAGAAACAAAAAACCCCGCTACTAGGCGGTTAAGAATCGATTCATTTTTACTCTTTATCTAACGCTATTAAATCCTCACAATCAAAGACAAGGGAACAAACATAAGGGTATTCAAAGCAATATGACATCCCATTTCAATAGTCTTCTAAATCCCTTTTGATAGGCGTTTAAAC
>JAPYRG010000023.1 GCA_029936965.1 Fidelibacterota bacterium | reverse complement strand
CTGCTCTTGCTGTTGGTGCCGAAGTAATTACAAATGAAGGTGATATAAGACCATTAGTAACTATCCCTTTTCGTTCCGATCAATCAGGTAGCTCCATGACGTGGGAACCTGTACCGGGATATTTAAATCCAAATTCTCAAAAAATAGCAATCAGTGATGATATGGATACGTGGCCAACTAGCTGGCCTGATAAAATGGATGATAGCAATGATCCAGGATGGCCTAGTTCCTGGAATGGATTTTTTGGAAAAAATCAATTCAATGCTCAACAAGAAATATATTATAAAACGTCAGATGATCGAAATTTCATTGTTGGAGTCCCTTATACTCCTGATTCAACAGATCTAAGCCGTAAAGGTGCAGGTTTAATGGCTGGTGTACGTGTTTTAGAATGGAAACAGGTTTTGATTGAAGATGTCGTATTTATTCTACATGAAATCAAAAATGATGCTTCATATGATTATGAAAAAGTTTCCTTTTCCATGTGGCTGGCGGATCTGGTTGGTGGAGATGGTGATAGTGGTGATGATACTCCTGACTTTGATTTATTATACGATGTAGCCTGGTCTATGGATAGCGATGGAATCGGTAATCCTGCATTCGGTAGCAATACAGTAGGTGTCGCTGCTACTTCTTTCATCGAAACCCCTGGAAACAATACCGATCGGATCGATAATGATGGTGATGGTGAAGATAATGGCCCTATTATTACAGAATCTTTTATTATCAATGAAATATTGGGAAATGCCCTTGATGATAATGGGAATGGACTAATTGATGAAAATATGACCCATGTACCCTTTGGAGATCAAACTGGTGTTTCTTTTTCTGACAAAATTGATAACGATCAAGATGGCGAAGCCAACAGTCCGCTTGTTTCTGATGAAATGGTTGAAGCTACCTACACACAGTGGAACATATGGCCGTCTCCTAATGATTCTATTCAAGATTCTATTGTTCATATTATTGGTTTAGATGAGGATGATCTAGGATTTCCCTTTGCAGATGGAATCGATAACAATGCAAATCCAGAAAATCCATATGCTTTGGAATATCCTTTTGGTCAGGGTGCAGATGTAAATTCTCCTGTTATTACTGCTGAAATGGTAGAAATAGCTTCTAGCGATGAATGGAGACGATATGCGGTTCCAAATTCAAGTATAATTTTATACGATGTGAATACAGAAGATTTGGGGAAACCTTATGCGGATGGTATTGATAATGATGGTGATGGAGCAGTTGATGAAGGAATTGATGAAGGAATCGATGAAATGATTGATGAATCCAGAGACGATTATATCGATAATGATTATGATTGGGATCCTAGTGATGACGTTGGAATTAATGGAGATGAATCCGGTGGAATACTGGCTGGCGTAAATGATCAGCAACCAACCTCTGGATCTGGAACAGGCTTTCCAGGAGAACCTAATATTGATAAGACTGATGTAGCAGAATCCGATCAGATGGGCTTAACTGCCGTAGGGTATGATCCAGCGGGTTCCATTCCAATCACTAGCGACAACTACCTATGGCTTTTTTATATGACACCAGGGACTTATTGGCAACCCCCTGCTGGTGGTCAACCTCCTGGTGATTATGATTTATTTGTTACTTCAGGATTTTTTCCATTACAAGCTGGACAAACTGAGCGTATCGCTATGTCGGTTACACTTGGCAATGATGTAGCAGACGCCCTTCGCAATAAAGCTGTTGCTCAAACTACCTATGATTTTGATTATCAATTTGCAAAGGCACCTGATCCTCCAAATGTAACTGCAGTTACAGGGGATGGTTTTGTCACTCTTTATTGGGATGAAAGCGCCGAACAATCTATTGATAAATATATGGGTGAAGTGACCAATGGTATGGATTTATATGATTTTGAGGGTTATAAAATATACCGAGCTACAGATTTTGAATTCAATGATGCATATACCATCACTGATGGAGAAGGAAATTTAACGTTTCTGGAACCATACATTCAAAATGGAGAGAAAGCTCAATGGGATTTAAACAACGGGAAGAACGGTTGGCACCCCGTCGATTTAAATGGTATCAAATTCTATTTGGGTGATGATACAGGATTGCGGCATTATTATCGAGATGAAAATGTCGTCAATGGACAACGATATTATTATGCGGTTGTTTCCTATGATTATGGAGGTGATTTAACAAATGATATCATACCAAGCGATTCACCAATGCGTTTACGGGTAAACTCTTTAACTGGTGAAATTGAAATGGGTCCAAATGTAGTTGCAGCCACTCCCTCACCTCCTGCTGCTGGTTATACAGATGCTACTTTTGAAGGATCTTTAATTAATCACACTTCGGGTACATCTAGTGGTGAAATATATATGGAAATTGTTGATCCGATGAGTATACGGAACCAGCATACCTATCAAATAACTTTTTTGGATACCACGCTACCCAATCAACAAGGTTTGGCTGGGTATGATACGATCACAACGAAATCCTATTTTTTAACTGATATTACCTTGGAAAATACTCCAGATACACTGGTTAATAATAACAACAGTCTTGTTATGGAAGATGGGCAAGTCATTGATGGATTCAGACTATCATTTAAGAATGTAGATGATCTCCGATTTAATGATGAGAAATCGTTCTGGTCACGAGATAGTCTTTGGACATTTCGTGTACTTCGATATGCAACATTTAATGTAGTAGGCACACAATTACCATTTGATTATCGAATTATATTTAATGACACGCAATCTGATTCAACAATAGATATATGCATGCGTTATTTACCAAATTCATCCAACTGTTATCCAGGATTTCTTTATAGTAGTCGCAATGTCAATTTTACAGCCCAAAGAAGAGAATCCTTAACAGGAATCGACGATATTGACTGGGTAGATATTCCCGTAGCATTAATTGATGTGATACCTCTAGGAAATTCTGATGGATATTTCAATGCCGACGGTAATAGAGAAAGTGACTGGATTGTGTTTATGGATCACGAAGATGAAAATGGAAATCCAGCACCTTCTTGGTCCTTTTATTTAAACTTGCACCCCAATAACGAGGAACTGATTTATAATGAACCTCAACCTGGCGATACGGCATATATATTTATTGAAAAACCATTTCTTACAGAAGATATTTATGAGTTTACAACTATTGCACCTTATATTGATCAACAGAAAGCAATAACAGATATGGACAAAATTAAAGTGGTTCCAAATCCATATTATGCAACCAATACTTTTGAAGGACAAAACACATTTACTTCTGGAAGAGGTCCTAGAGAAATACAATTTCGCTTTCTACCGCAAGAATGTATAATACGTATATACACTATTTCAGGGGCGTTAGTTAAACAAATACATCATCAATCATCTATTAATTATGGAACTGGGAAATGGGATCTATTAACCAAGGATAATTTAACAGCAAGTTACGGGGTATATATCTATCATATTGAAGCAAATGGAATTGGAGAAAAAGTTGGGAAACTGGCTATTGTAAAATGAGAAAATGTTTTATCATCATTTTTTGTATTCATTTCTTCATTGGACACGCTTATGCAGTAGATAAAACTGGCACTACTGCAGCAAAATTTTTGCATATGAATGTAGGCTCAAGAGCTGTGGGTATGGGTGGTGCTTTCACTTCTATTGCAAATGATGCCACTGCCATGTACTGGAACCCTGCTGGACTAGGATTTCATAAGGTGAAAGAAGTATTTTTTAATCATTCCAATTGGATTGCAGATATTTCCTTTGATTATTTTGGTTTTTCGTTGCCTTTATTGAATAATCAATTCTTTGGATTAAACATTACTTCGGTTACGATGGATGATATGGAAGTTACCCGTTATGGAAATGAAAATACGGGAGAAACATTTTCTGCAGCAAATTATGCAGTCGGAGCTACCTATTCTATAAATCTGACTGACCGATTTTCTATCGGTTTCAATGGCAAGTATATTCAAGAAAATATTGCCAATAATCGTGCGGCAGGTATTGCATTAGATATTGGTACGTTATTTTCCACTCCCTATGGGTTTATGTTGGGAACCAGTATTAGCAATTTTGGTCCTAAAATGAATATGACAGGCGATGATTTACTTGTCCCTGTTGATATTGATGAAACCATTGAAGGGAACAATGAAAGCGTTACAGGATATTTATCTACTGATAAATTTGATTTACCACTTATCTTACGGGTAGGTATTTCTGATCAAATCAATGTAGGTCAATTTGGTATTGCCACTTGGAGCATTGATGTAAATAGCCCAAATGATAATACCATGTATCTAAATGCAGGTTTTGAATGTGAACTATTCAATAAACTACTCATTGTACGATCAGGAATGAATTCCTTATTCTTGCATGATCGAGAGAAAGAAATGTCTATGGGCATAGGACTGAATATGACAAATATCTTAAAGAAAAATCTATTCATTAACTATAGTGTAGAAACTTTATCTCATTTGGGAGAGACCCATCAATTCAGTATTCAGTTTTCATTATGATATTCAAAATTATTACTTATATTTTCATTCAATTTTTTTAAATAATCATTCAAATTCATTTTTATTGGGAGGAGCTTAATAATGAAAAAAATGTTCTTAGTGTTTTGTCTTAGTATTTTCACAATTACTTTTGGCCAAACTAGTTCTCTTGTAATTGGGGGTGTATTAGATCTTACAGTTCCTGAAGGGGGTAACTCTGGAAAGGCATATGAGTTTGTTGCTATTTCAGATATAACAGATCTTAGTGTATATGCTGTTGGTATAGCCAATAATGGTGGTGGTACTGATGGTATTGAAGCCAATTTTCCTGCAGTAGCATTGGCTGAAGGAGAAAGTTTCTGGTTTTTGTATGATTCTGCAGCTTTTCAGAATTATTTTGGTGATGTATTTGGTGATTATAATGTTAATTTTGGATTTGATGGCTCTCTTAATGCAAATGGAGACGATGCAATCGAATTATTCTTAATATCAGCGAATGATACAACCCTGGTAGATTTGTATGGCGATCTTGATACGGATGGGACTGGTGAAGCTTGGGAGTTTATGGATTCTTGGGCATTTAGAAATTGTGATGCACGTGTTCCTAATGATACATTTAATATTGCACAGTGGACGATTGGAGAACCAAATTGTTCAGACGGTTCTCAAACAAATGCTACTTCTACCTGTCCTTTTCCAATTAATAGCTGTAATGTAGTTAGCATAACATTTCAAGTGGACATGAGCAATGAAGATGTCAGTGCAGATGGTGTCCATGCAGCTGGTTCCATGCAAGGATGGGATCCTGCTGCAACGGCATTAAGTGATGCAGATGGTGATGGTGTATATTCTGTAATTTTGGATTTAACACCTGGTGATACACTTGAATATAAATACATTAATGGAAATGCCTGGGGTGGCGATGAATTTCAAGGTGGATCCAATCGATCTCTAGTTGTACCAGATGTTGATACTGTTTTACCTGCATATTGTTTTAATTCACTCCACCTTTGTTCGGAGGCAAGTATCACCTTTCAAGTAGATATGAATTTCGAAACCGTTAGTGCTAACGGTGTCCATGTAGCTGGTTCCATGCAAGGATGGGATCCTGCTGCAACGGCATTAAGTGATGCAGATGGTGATGGTATATATTCTGTTACTTTAATCTTGACCGCTGGTGATACAGTTGAATATAAATACATTAATGGAAATGCCTGGGGAGATGATGAAACAGCCTTTGGTGGTAATCGATCTCTAGTTGTACCAGGTGTTGATACTGTACTACCCGCATATTGCTTTAATAGCTTGGAAGAATGCTCGTATGAAGCAGAAGGAGTCTGGGTGACATTTCGGGTGGATATGTCTTATGAAATCATTAATGAAGAAGATGGTGTACATGTAGCTGGTTCCTTCCAAGGATGGGACCCTTCGATAACTGAATTGGCAGATGAAGATGGGGATATGGTTTATGAACTGATGTATGATGTCCTTGAAGCAGCTGGAACAACAATGGAGTATAAATTTGTTAATGGAAATGCTTGGGGAGCTGACGAAGCAAATAATCGTTCTCTTGTCGTCCCTAGTGAAGACACCGTACTTACTGTAGTATGTTTTGACAGTGCTGATCCATGTCCTGCTCCACCAGATTCCGTTGTGGTTACTTTTGTTGTAAATATGCAAGATGAAGAAGTTTCTGTAAACGGTGTACATATCGCTGGTAATATGCAAGGTTGGGATCCTGCTGCTAGTGAAATGACGGATTTAGATGGCGATGGTAAGTATGAAATTGACTTTCAGCTTGCTACGGGTACATCGGTTGAATACAAGTTTATTAATGGGAATGACTGGGACAGTGCGGAAACTGTACCTGAAGATTGTGCGACTGGTGGTAATCGAAAATTAGATGTTCCAAATTTTGATAGATCGTATGAAGTATGTTTCGGAAGTTGTGAAGTTTGTCCCGCACCGGATGTTTATGCACAAGTAGTTCTTACTGTCATTGACGATGGTAACGGATTTCAAGATGTTGAATTCAAAGGTGTGTTTTCTGGATGGGCTTTGGTACAGGCTTATGATGATGGTACAAATGGCGATGAGACATCTGGTGATGGAGTTTGGACAGCCGTTGTTGATAGCGTCCTGGGACCAGCGTCTTATGAATGGGGCGCCATTGAAAATGATGGTTCGGAATGGGGAATTTGGTTATTAGATTATATAGGTTTGCCAAACCAAGTATTTACTGTGGAAGAAGATGGATCGGTTAGTGGATCAACCAGTATGACTATTCCAGAGCAAGGTTCTTTGATCACGAAAATAGTTGTGTTCTCTGTTGATATGACAGAATGGCTCGATGAAGATGGTGCAACAGGAATGCCTGTGTTCAGCGTTGCTCGTGGTGATACTATGCAGGTCCGTGGCGGCTTCAATGGCTGGAACTGTGATGATCCAACAGATTGTGTATTAACTCGAACACCTGGGACAAACATATTTAGTCTTGCCGTAGCGGTAGAAGGTTATATCCAGAATGAGAATGAATACAAGTTTTATATTCAGCACAGTATGACATCCGTTAGCTTATTGGAAGAAGATAATGGAGAAATGTATGGCGATATGGGCTGGGAAGATTCCCCGCAATTTGGTGGAGGAAATCGTGTATTCGTATTGGGCGAAGATGATGGAACAGATCTACTGGAATTACCATTAGCTGGTTATTATGATCTTCCTGTTGGTGCTGTTGTACCAGAAGGTCAGGAAATTTCTGTCAACTTTAGAGTTGATATGACTGGAGCAAGCGAAGATGGCTTTAATGCTACTGAAGATTCTGTCTATTTGAAACTTGAGGATAAATGGTTGAAATATTTACAGGGTATTGATGATAATCATAAGTTTGCAGCGACCAACAATGGTGATGGATCCTTTTCAGTAGGCGTTGATCTTGTTGGGCCCGTACCATGGCATATGATCTACCATTGGGAATTCCTTGATGTATCGGAATCAGTTATCTTAAGTGAAGGCGGTGGCTTTGGTTTTGGTCGTTTCCGTGCGCGGTACATGCATTCCAACGCTGATTATGATTGTAGTTGGGGTGATTATGGCTTCCCAGATGATGTATGGCAAAAAGATCCACCTCTTCTTGTAGAAGAATGGGATCCAGATGGAATATGTATTGCACTATCAGTAGTAAATGATATTGTTCCTACGAAATTTGCTTTGTCGGATAATTATCCAAACCCATTTAACCCGACAACGAATATTTCTTTCAGTATTCCTATGCAAACGGATGTTCAGATAAATATCTATAATATTATGGGTCAATTAGTTGCCAATGTAACAAATGAACAACTCAATGCTGGCACTTATAGTATGCAATGGAATGGAACAGACCAGAGTGGAAATATGCTCCCAAGTGGATTGTATTTCTATGAGCTTGAAGCAGGAAACGAATTCAGGCAAATTAAGAAAATGACTTTGGTCAAATAAGCTAACCAATTAATGATATAAAAAGGGGTTCTTTGTTGAACCCCTTTTTATATTCTACCAATTTATAGAATTATTAATAACGATAGGAATGTAATGAAAGTATTTCAGTATCCATTACTTTGCGTATTACTACTATTAACTATCTCTTGTGTTTATACTGATTTAAATAGAGATCATTATCTCTTATCTCCGGATGAATCTCTTTCATTCACCTTCCATGTAGATCAACAAAATATTTCTTATTCATTAAAAAAAGATGGCAACACATTGATTGATCAATCCCAATTAGGCATATTAGCGGATCAATTTGAATTTGCCGATAATTTACAAATTAAAAACGTCTCCCGTTCGAGAAAAAATAAAACGTGGACACAAGTCTGGGGAGAACAAAAACAAATTACGGATCACCACAATGAGTTAGCCATTCATGTAACATCCAATTCACATAATATTCAGATGATTATTCGTTTTCGATTATTCAATGATGGCTTGGGTTTTCGATATGAAATCCCGGAACAAAAAGAACTAAATGAATTTAAAATTCTGGATGAAATCACAGAATTTAATTTTTCTGAAGATGCAACATCCTGGTGGATACCTGCCTATTCTTATCGACGATTTGAATTTTTATACGCCAATACTCTGATCAGTCAAATTTCTCGCGATACGTATTCAAAATTAGTAGAGAATTTGAATGGTCCTCGTTTAGGTCCGGAAGCAGTTCATACTCCATTCACGGTACAACGAAACGATGGGATCTGCATTGCAATCCATGAAGCAAATCTTACAAACTACTCCAGCATGACCTTGAAAGCGAATGGCACACGAAAGATGGAATGCGACCTTATCCCCTGGTCTGATGGTACCAAAGTATATACAAAAGTACCATTTCAATCTCCTTGGAGAACCATTATGGTTGGAAATAATCCTGCAGAGCTTACCATGTCCACTCTCACCTTAAACTTGAATGAACCCAACCAATTAACCAATACAGATTGGATTGAACCAGGAAAGTACATTGGCATTTGGTGGGAAATGATTGGTACAAATCAATCTACGTGGGGATCAGGGCCCCACCACGGAGCGAAAACAGAAAAAGTGAAGGAGTATATTGATTTCGGTTCAAAACACGGATTTAAAGGTGTTTTAGTGGAAGGATGGAATACGGGTTGGGATGTCAACTGGTGCTGCTCCGGTGATGGAGAAGCATTTGATTTTTCTCATAATCATCCAGACTTTGATACAAAGGAAATAACAGAATATGCGCGGAAGAAAAATATTCGAATTATCGGCCATCATGAAACTGGAGGTCAAATACAAAATTATGAATCTCAATTAGATAGTGCTTTTTCCTATGCAAATAGAAATGATATACGGGTGATTAAAACTGGATACGTCAATGATGTGAGTCAAAATATTAAACGAATTGGCTCGGATGGAAAAATATATAAAGAATGGCATCATGGACAATACATGGTTGAGCATTTTCGTAAGGTCATTGAAAAAGCTGCACAATATCAAGTGAGCTTAGTCCCACATGAACCCATTAAGGATACAGGAATAAGACGTACCTATCCCAATATATTATCGAGAGAGGGAGCAAAAGGACAGGAGTTCAATGGATTTATGTCAACAAAAGATAACAACAAACCGAATCACACAACTATCCTCCCTTTTACCCGTTTATTATCTAGTCCAATGGACTATACACCAGGTATCTTTAATATTAAAGAATATCGATATCATAGCCCTGATAATCGAACAGTTAACGAATACCATCATATACCAAGTACAATCGCAAAAGAACTGGCATTGTATATTGTTTTATATGCACCCGTACAAATGGCAGCAGATTTACCCACAAACTATGAAGGTCATCCTGCATTTCAATTTATACTAGATGTCCCAACAGATTGGGAAAAAACAGTAGTCTTAAATGGAGAAATAGGAAAATATATCAGCACTGCAAGAAAAGATATCAATAGTGACGATTGGTATCTTGGAAGCATCACAAACGAGAATGAACGCGAACTCAATATTAATTTGTCTTTTCTGGATGCAGATATAACATACAAAGCAACTATTTATAAAGATCCAAATAACGGCGGATGGAAGTCAAAACCTGAAGAAGTTGTCATAGAAACTATTGTTGTTAAGAAAGATGATATATATACTGCATCTCTTATGCCAGGTGGCGGTCATGCCATTCGCTTCTCACCATTATAATAGTATAAAAGATTATAAATAAAAAACCCCAATCATGAGTTGAGGTTTTTTATTTATCAGTTGATGATATTAATTGACTTTAAAATAGTCCGTATAGCTGGCAGGTTGTGCTAAAAATTTGTTTACATTCGTCGTTTCAAACATTTTCCCGAACTCATCTGCAATCTCTGCATTGGTGCTATCATGTGTAGGGAAATAATAATCCCGTTTCTCTACCGATTCGAATGATAATATCTCTGCATATTCCCCTTTACGCGCTCCTCGATCTCCTTTGAGATAATACAACTCCATACCAGGAAAATTTTTCTGAAATGCTGGTACACTTGTATTTACACAAAACTCTTCAAATTCTGCTTCCATACCAGGTTTTATATCATATTCACGTAATGCAAACAATCCTCCTAGTGTCGGATTCTTTAACTGATCAAACCCAAGAACAACATAATCTGTATATACTCCGGTTTCTTGATATTCTTGTGGTACATAGGTATAATTAATATTACCAGTTGTATTATTAATCATTGTTGCAACGTTGGAAAATTCTTCCACACCAGTTCCATGTTCATCACCTTTATTTGTTAACGGAAAATAGTCATCCCGTTTTTCTACGGATTCAAACATCCATATACCGCAAAATTGACCTGCTCTTTCACCGCGATCTCCTTTAAACGTTGCAGAATGAAGTCCAGATAAGTTCTTATTCCACATCCGATTGGAAGTCATTGTTTGTTGTAGGTATTTACTTTCTTTGGAATGGCTCAGTAATGCGATTTTTCGATACGCAATTACTTCGCCTAAATCCGGATTTTTGCTATGCGAAGACTGTGTTCCACTATCGGATTGAGAACAACTAATCACTGTTAGAGCAATTACCATTGTTGAAAAAGTAAGTAATTTCAGATTATTCATATTCATCCTCTTATTTATCATTGTATTTTATTAATAATTAATCGAAACTCGTTTGGCTCGTACCGGAACCACCCATTACTGGAGACCAATGCGAAGCACGTACTCTCCATTGACCATCTTCCTTTATATACGCACGCGTTACTCTAGTTAGGTAATGTCCAACTGCCGCTGAATTTTTCGGTTTCATTGACCCTTCCGAATAATACATTGCTACTGCAGCTTTTTTTGGTACTAATACAATTACTTCAATATGTTTTACATCCAAATTAACATAATCATACAATTCAGGACGCTCATTGGATTCCACTTTCTGCATCAAACCACCACTGGACCAAAATTCCAATGCTCCTAAATTAGAATATTCATCTGCCCCACGTTTATTTTTCCTAAAATACTCGTTATTATCCATAATCTGTTGTTTGATGTCTTCCACATCGCCCGCGCTTACCATTGTGCACATAACGGTGAAAACAAACATGATATTTATATAATATTTCATAATCCCCCCTCTTTATTATTGATAATTAAATTATCGTTCAACAATATAATTAATTAATGTTAATTCTTTATAAAAAAACCTCCCCGCAAAATAGCGGGGTTTTCATTGTCAAAGCATATGGCTGCTTTGTGATTTGTTATTATTTCATTTTATTTGTCTTGTACGCATACCGGCAAAGCTGAAACTGTACCTACGTTTCGTAAAATATAAATCTAACGTAATAGATTATCCACTTGATTAATCACTTCCTCTTTTCCATCGGGTCTTCCTACAATTTTGGCGTTATTATCTACTAAATAAAACGTAGGTGTGGAAGATACAAAGTAGATATCTGTTGATTCGGAATCCCATCCTTTCAAACTGGATACATTGGTCCATTCCAAATTTTCTTGATTAATAGCATGTTGCCATTCTTCTTTCTTTTTATCAATTGAAACAGCAATAACCTCTAATCCAGCACTACGATAGTCATTATAAATTTCCTGTATCTTTGGTATTGTTTTCATGCAATGTGGACACCTGGACGACCAGAAAAATAATAAATTTAGTTTATTGTTCTTATACAGATTGTGTAAACCAACCTTATTTCCATTTACACCAGGAATAAACAAGTCCGGTGCCACTGAGCCAATTGTTAATTTAGACATCCCCTCAATTTTTTTTCGTAATGATGATTTTGTGATTATATCAAATTCATCACCGATAAATTCTGAAGTAACATATTCAATGAATTCTTTTTGACCTCGACGATCAAGAAAGAACAATATTTCGTTTAAGCAATAACGATATACTTCATAATTTTCATTTGCAGCCAGCAATATTTCATCAATAGCAATATGCATATCTGTACTATGTTCTCCTGAATAATACAGCAAATAATTCCGCATTTTTATATAAGTCAACGGACTACGTAAAAATTTAGAATTTTTCAAGGTACCACTTGTAAAATACTTCTTAATGCGTGCATCATAATTGTCATGATAAAATGGTTTAAGGTCATTAAGAATTTCATACGTAAACGTTCTAGAATAATTAGATGATATATCCATCAAAGCAACGGTTACATGCTTGATTAATCGTTGAAATTCTTCTTCCATTTCAGTTGTATTTGTCATTGAATTATTTTCAGGAAAACTCATTGAAAATAATAATGACTCCAAACGATCATATATTTTAGTTAATATATAAAAATGACGATTGAAGGCCATATTTTCCATGGATTTCAATGCTACGACATGTTCTGAATCCTCTTTCTTATTTACCTGAATTTCTACTTCTCTTTCCATAGGGTTTAACACAACGATAAAAGGTTGTACATCTTTACCCTCAACCCGATAAAACCCTAATTCGAATTTCCTTTTTGAAAAAGAAAAATTTCCTTGTGAGTCAATGTTGGTTTTATCGATCGGATTACCATCTCCTTGAAACACATCATATAAATAAACAGTTTTACCAAAGACCTCTGTATTCACAAATCGTCCGTTAAGATGTTGGCTATATAAAGAAGTAATCGATAATAAAACGAAAGAGGTAATTATTCTCATAGATAAAAAAAATTGTTATTTGAGAAGAAGAATTCTTCTTGATTGCGTAAAGGAATTCGCTTTCATATTCACAATGTAAATACCTGTGGATACGGGGATTCCATATCGATCCATTCCATTCCATATAATGGCTTGCTTGCCCATTTTTTGATGCGGAAAACGACGAATCTCATTTCCCAATATATCGTATATGGAGATATTAACCGGTTGATTGGTTGGAATCGTATAATGAATCGTTACTTGCGCATTAAAGGGGTTTGGATATGGATCATGTAAAGAATACTGATTGATAATGGGAATCAATTCCAGATCTGTTGCCATTTCTTCGCTGGAATTTTTAATAATTCGCATGGAAAATTCTGAATTGATGGTATCGTACCCAAATGCTGATACAACGAAAATAACACTATCCACACTACTGACATCAATCGTTTGCGTCTGGGCAGTAAGCACATCATAGGTATTAGGTGTGGAATCATTTTTGTGTTCCACAATTGATGTAACGTAATAACGCATATTTTCAGAATCTTGTGTCAATAAGTCAATGACGAGGTTATTCCAGGTGGTATCTTCTGTATCTACTAAATAGTATAATGCAGAAAAGGTTTCCAACATCTGGTTATAATAATATATAGTAGTATCGGATGATGCAGTAATGGTTTGTTCTAATGTGGGTAAATCCATAGGGAATGCACTGGCCTCGTTGTATTGGTAAACCCCTGCGGAATCACTATTGGATAGCATGCCATTGGCAATAAAAAAGTCGTGAGTAACTGTTTCAAAATCCAGATCATAATCATTTAATGCTGCCATGACTGTTGGAATACTGTAATCAACATCATAACTATTGTATTCTCTGCTGCGCTCAAATATAGTACGAATCAAATTATTGCTTACCCGATTATCCGTTAAATAAGAAAAATAGATGTAGGCACCATAGCCGCGATTTACATCGTAGTTAATGGCTAAATACGGTTCATCAAAGAATTCCTGTAAAAATTGATAACAGTCATTAATATTATCGTAATGATGCTCTTCCATCCATACGGCCGTAGACTCTAATAACCAGCCTGCTTCCCAGCCATCATACCCATACTGTACTGCATGGAAAAACTCATGTGCGGATGTTACTTCAATAATTTCAGATTCAATTCCAGAAAAATCATTATAATTATTGCGTAGAGCCATAAATGTTACCATGGCACGCTCTTCTTCGTCATCCTCAGAAAATTCATTATCTCCCCTTGTAATTGGAGAATTGTTTTGGGCATAATCTTCTGCCTGCACATATCCATAATAACCGGTCTCAAGATTAAAGATATATACATCGTAATGTTCGGAACCACCATCATCTATTTGTGTATACCAACCATCTCCTGGAGGTCTAACAAATTCCATTTCTGTAAAATCAATATTCCCAATATTGCTAAATGTAGTTACAATCAAATCGACGTAATCCGGAATTCCATTATTATCTGCATCCAACGGTAATACAGCATCAAAACCGGTTAAGGTATAATGAAACCGAAATATCCCTTCATCCACATAATAATCCAAATTTTGAGGTCGATAACTTGAAACAATTTGACGGGAAAAATCAAAGCCTCTTGCTTGTAATTTTGCTTGTTTATCTGGAGATAATTCATGACCATATTTCGCGATAACACGTAATGCCTCACTGTAGTGCATGTCTGTATCTCCTAATATTATTCTATTTGCCACTTCTTCTATATTAGAATTAGAAGCGTGCATAGGTTGAAGATATAGTACAAAAAGAAATAAGATTGTTATATGTTGCATATGCTTAATCATCATATATTTACAACTTAATTAAATAGCTCGTAATAATTCAATGTTTATGATAAAACAACATATGCTTAATTTGAGTTTCCTAATTCTATTTGGATTCATTGTATCCTGTGAAGATGTAGAGAATAAACTTGCAAAGGACTTTACTGTATCGACTTCGAATGCAATGTTTGATTTAAATCTTACTGTAGAAAATAATTCTACCGATTCAGACACTCCTATTGCCTTTACTGTTACCGTAACACGCATTGATACGTACGTAGTGCGACAAGATGCACAGATGATTGGTTTTTGGAGTTTATCATTACAGTCTATTAATGGAGAAACACAAAATATTAGTCAATATCCTCAAGATATAGAATTTTTTGAAGATAATTCTTATAGCAAACAAGTTCCGAATACAGTTTCTGGTGAGACAGATTATTTTGGTGGAAATTGGACCTATGATAAAACCACCAATAATTTGACTTTGATATCACAAGGCGAGACATCGCAGATACAATCTACATTTGACTATTCTGGTGCTGTTGTCCCATTGGATGGATATATGATGTGGACCTATGAAAATGGAGGCTATAGCTTTAATGAAACATATCAGAAAACGGTGGAGCCATACTCTTCTTTTGATGAACCGTTTACATATCTTTATATGGACGTAACTGGTGGTGATATTTCAGGAACCACCTATCCAGACTATGCTGAAATTGAAGCGGTGGTTGTAAATAATCTGGATGCTCAGTTTACGGTTACTGGAATGTTTGAACCCGGTCTTGATTTTGACCAAGGGAACATTGCAGTAAGTCTTTATAATGAAAATTATGGAACCATTGCTGTAAATATGCAAATATCCATTAAGTTTATCGATTAATATGATGAGAAAGTTCTTTATAGCATGTTTCCTATTTACTTCCCTTGTCTTTGCGCAAGATATTCGCGTAAAATATAAAACTTTACAACTAAGCTATATGACAACAGATCGAGTAGGTGGTGTCTTAAAATCTTTAGGCTATGCAGTAGTCGATTTTGAAAAAAGGCCTGGTGTAAATCCGAATGAAAGCATTTTAACCCCAATTGGTGATTTTGCTGATATACTTATTAATGGCACGGTAAGTGAAGATAATTATGATGCCTTACCATTGATAATCCTTCTTCCTGAGACAGATAATGTTACTTTACTTGAGATGCAAGGCGCAGTTAGTGAAAAAGGTGCTGAAATGGGAGTAGATCTGGGTGGTTCCTCTCTGGTGCTTTCGACTAGTGGTGAGCCATTGCAGCGATTGCTTATTGCCTACGACCCTGATAACTCGGAAGAATTAAAAGAAGTGGTATCTGTAATTACAAATCAGCTTGATGTTGCTGCAAAACAGATCATGATTGAAGCGTTAGTTGTAGAGATCGATGCCAACAAAACTAACACATTGGGTGTGAATTTTGAAAATTCTGGAAGTTTGTATTCCTCATCATTTCCAGAGCCAGATCCAGCTACTGGTAATTTTGAACCTTTTACTTTTATCATGGATAAAGGGTTAATCGGTAACGCATTAGAAATCAATGCAAAATTAGAAAAATTAATTAGTAATCAGTCTTCTGAAATCTTATCCCGACCTTCCGTTCTCGTATTAGATGGTCGTCAAGCACGTATCGTTGTTGGACAGCAGATACCTATTGCTAGAAGCACTGCAACGGGACAAAATGTAGTCTCTGCAACTGAATATATCCCTATTGGAATTGTATTAAATCTTCGGCCACGAATCAGTAGTGACGGTAATGAAATTACCATGCAGGTAGAAACCATTATTAGTGAAGCACAAGAACGTGTGGGTGTTGGAAGTGTTGGAGGAGATGTACTATCCGCTCCTACTTTTTCTAGTCGGAAGGTTCAAACCTATGTACAAGTGGAAAATAACACTCCTTTCATTATTGGTGGATTAATATCACATAAGGATACAAAGCAAGAAAACCAATTCCCCATCTTAGGTCGTATTCCTATTCTAGGCAATTTATTAGGATTCAATAAAAAAGTAAGATCCAATAAAGAAGTGATTGTGGTTATCACACCGCATATTGTCGATGTAGGATCTGGAAGCTTCTCACATATAATTCCAAAAGATATTGATATACTAAACCATTGGGGTAATAAACTATTTCAAGATAGTTATCGATTAAGAAATACGGATTTATATGATCTAGGGTTTTTTGAAAACACTTCTTTTTATAATAGAGTATTAAATCGCGCTAATAATGTTATTCAAGAAAGCGCCGTTGCTTCTGCGAATGAAGAATTGACCGATTTTGTAAATGGCTCTGTTCCCGGGCAAGGTGTGTTAATCCGCAGAATGTTATATGATGTGATTGAAAAAGAACACTATTACAAACACATTGAACCTGAAAAAGTAATATTTTTTGGTAAGATTTCGGATAATCAAGGCAATGCTGTTGTGGATATGCAAAACTTTGGAGAAATATATCGAAGTTATCTAAAACGATTTAAACAAAGCGATGGGTTGGCTTTACAATTTGAATCTACGGAAAGTGTTGAGTTTGCTGATGATTATCCACTTCGTCCAGTAGCAAATATTAATCGATATGAAACTACTGGAAGCTATAAAAACACATTAAGAGATTTAAATAGTGATTCTACTTTCGGCTATTCTATTTATCTTAAACAACCAAAACATGAACGACGGTTATATGAGGTTTTAGTCTTACGTCGTGTGTTAGAGATGAATCCTGATATACAAAATAATATAAATTTATTTAAGGCTGGTCGTGAAATACTGTTCCCAGCACCAGAATCTCTAAAAGGAGATATTCATGTAATTGATAATAAAATAGCAAAATATTTTTATCAGATTAACTTATTTAATGATGAATTTGATAAAGAATTTGTAGCGGGAATAAAATTGATATCTACTACTATTCAAGAATATGAATAATAAAACTTGAATTTACTGCTTCCGAAACGTTTCCTTAAATAACTCCAATTTCTCTTTTTGACCCATCAACATTAGCGTATGATTTTCATTTAGCGTTGCCTTTGGATCCGGATTGATTTCATAGGTTCCATCCCCATTTACCAAACCAACAATAATTAAATTATACTCTTCACGAATATTAGAATCTTTGATTTGCACCCCATGCAAACTATGTATGCTATTTAAACTGATTTCATCAATCGCCAGATCTACAATATCCTGACTTAGCGATAAGGAAACTGTATCTTCTAATTCTGGGGAAATTAATAATTCTGTCATGCGATGTCCGCCTGCTGTGTATGGGTTTACCACTTTATCTGCTCCTGCCTGTTTTAGTTTCGCCGTATTACTAATTTGAGCACATCTACTTACAAGAAATGCTTCATGATTTAATGAACGGGCAGTTAATGTAACAAATAAATTATCTGGATCATTATTTAGACAAACAACAATACCGGATGCTTGATGCAAACCTGCTTCTTCCAATGTTTTTTCAATAGTAGCATCACCCAATATGGATTGATATCCTAATTCTGTGATCTTATCAACTTTATATTGATCTAGCTCCACTATCACAAATGAATAGCCTTTAGCATGTAATTCTTTTGCAATTACTGCGCCCATTCGACCGTAGCCGCAGATTATATAATGATTCTTCATCTTTCTAATCTTTCTTTTCTTTTTATTTTCTTTATAGGCACTGAATTCTAATAGTTCCGCACCAAATTCTGCGATCATATATAAGAACCCACTCACACCAATAATAATGACAAAACTTGTCCATAATCTACCAATATCATCTAAGGGATGCACTTCACCAAATCCAACAGTGGTCATAGTAATGATCGTCATATAAAAACTGTCAATCAAAGACCATTCGTCTCCTCCAATAACATAAAATCCAGAAGTTCCAATGG
This sequence comes from Fidelibacterota bacterium, assembly GCA_029936965.1. Taxonomy (GTDB): domain Bacteria; phylum Fidelibacterota; class Marinisomatia; order Marinisomatales; family TCS55. Next base: position 3,218 of record JAPYRG010000023.1, on the reverse strand, counting down.
CGATTACTGATACAAAATAAGTCATGAATTTTGAGGATTTTCTACTGAACATTATTCTGTATCTTGGCTCCTTACGGAATTTTCTAACCAATGAAGATATGTATCCGATCCATTATCAATAGGTAGCGTAATTAATTCTGGTATTTCATACGAATGCAATGATTGCACAGTCTGGTAAATATCCTTTTCTCTGGCTTTTGTAGTTTTAATCATTAGCAACACTTCCGTTTCATTTTGAATAGCATTCTCCCATTCATAAATAGAATGAACCTTCGGTACTATACTGACACAAGCTGCTAGTTTATTCTTTACCAATTCATTCGCAATCATATGTCCTTCTTCTTCTGTCGAAACGGTCGTTAGTATGAAAGCATAATCCAAAGTGATCTTTAGTACTCTTTAATGATAATCTCAGGATACATTGATTTATAATCATTCAAAGATATCGATACACTTTGTTTTAGATATTGATCAAAAAAGTCACGAATGGTGGTATTCATAATAAACCGTATACGATCCGAAGCGATGGTACCTGATCCATATTTCTTTGATACTTTACTAAATTGAGAAAAATCAGAAAAATCATAGTGAGTAGACCCTTGTACATCAAAACGTAATGATTGTGCGCTATTAGAAGAAGCCAGTGTATCCAATTTTAGATAATTATCTTTTTCCTTCCATGAAACTTGACCTAAATGAGCAAACGGTATATTCATATTTTGCTTTATTAATGTACTTGGGATAGGTAAGAACCAAGCATCAAGGCCTAACGCTGCATCAATCCGATCATCCTTCAATGATGCAACAACACTTGTAGCACCACCAAATGAATGGCCAAATATGCCAATTTTATCTAGTTTGAGACTATTTCGTAAAGACTGGGGTAGATATTTCCCTTTTTGCATTTCGTCTAATAAAAATTGCACATCTCCAACTCGATAACTTAATTGAACTTCCCGAATCCCCCACTTTTCCTTATCGGATATCCCATCAGGGATATCTGTTTTACTTGTAATGACTCTATTTTCAGGAAAAATAGAAATACCTGCATCATATGTATGGTCACAAGCGAATAGCACATATCCGTGGCTAGCTAATTCTTCCATTTGTGTTGTGTTTTGAGTCTTTAATCCACCAAGTCCATGTGAAAAAATAAGAACAGGAAATCGCTGATTAAGAGGCTCGGCGTTTAGCCAGGAATTGCCATCAATTTTGTTTATTGTTCGCATAATTGCTTTCGGAATTCCAAAACCGTCGGCAACCATATCCGCAATTAATCCTTCATTGTAGTTGTAGGGGGCTTTCTGATCTCCATCCTGTAATATAGCAGGATACCACACTCGAACCATCATCTCCCTCGAATCATTTAACCCATCTTTATACCATGCATTGCGATCTACATCCACCATATGGATAATTTGAGTGCCTACTTGATAGGGACCAGAAGGAAGCGCAACATCTTCTAAGGAAATAGCATGGGAAATAAATGTAGCGCATGCAGAGAACCAAAAGGAAACAATAAGCAAGGGTATGTATCTGATTATATTCATTAGAATCAGCAAAAACGCTTGTAGATAATAATTAATTCATGTACTGAATAACAATGCAATTCAATACAAATTTTTATTGCTAATTTATTTAACTGGTGTTTTTTTATCCTCCAATGCATCTGCACGCTCTTTCGATATGGAAAATGTGCTATCCATCGTATATGCCATCATATAGTAATCATACGCTGATTGGTACTTTTTCATTTTTTCCCAATATTCCCCCATGGAATCATAAGGGTTCGGATGCATAGAATTATTATATATATAATCTTCAAATGCGGTTCTTGCAGTTTCCATATTGCCCAGTTGCATATTGGCATACCCCAGCATATTTAACGATGGAGAAAAATCAAATCGTTCCCACATCGTAGTATATATATCAATAGCTTGTTTATACTCTTTTTTACTATACAAATCGCCTGCTTCCGTAATCATAACAAATGATTTATATGGATAATTCGTTTTTAATTTTGAAATCCTTGATGAAAGATCCGCATCTGGGTTATCCATTCGATATAGATAATATTCAATCATATCTCGTTCATACTGGCTTGCGGTTGGAGCTAATCCTTCCGCAATCTTTTTTGCCTCTACACTTCTAGCGGAATCACCGGGAGTAAAAACGAGAAATAAGTACGGCATTGCAAATTCTGGATCAATTTGAACCGCTTTTTCAAATTCTTCTCGAGCTTTGCTCCAATGAATATTATAAAACTGCCAGAATCCACTCATAAATGCATTCACCGCATTTGTACTATCGCTGGACCATTCTGTGGATGAAATATCATTTCCAGCTTCCTCCTCATCAATTCTCCATATTTTTCTCCTGGAAGAAATGAATTCAGAATCGATTGCTACGGCTTTTTGAAAATATTCTTTGGCATTTTTATTATCTTTTTTCTCTAGGTAATAATCACCCATTGAGTCATATGGATTGGCAAGATCAGGTGAAACATTTATTTGTCGCTCAAAGGCATCCTTCGCCTCTTCCATTTTTCCTTGCCTACTGTATAAATAACCAAGAGAATTCAATGCATCGGAGTTTTCTTTAATTGAAAGAGACTGTTTATAATATGCTTCTGCGCTTTTATCATCTCCATCATAATTAGCCATATTTCCAAGATAATTTATGTATCGAATTTCCTTTGGGAATAACTTGTTATATCGTTCTATTTCTTCCGACCAATCAACGCCTCCTTCACCGCCCCACCAACTATCTTTCGCCATATTACCAATAAGAATTTTTTCTGATTTATTTGCTTTAGAAACAAACTGTTTACCCTTTTTAACTATTGCATTTCTCTTAACAGCATCTCTATGCATCTGCGCTAACGAATAATAAGCAATGGCAAATTCTGGATCCAAATCCACCGCTTTTTGAAATGATTCTCGTGCTAAATGTTGCGCAACATTATCTTGATATCTTAGTCCTGATTTCATTTGCTTTGCAGCTTCAGAACTAGTTGTAGAATATTCTACGTAATCACTGACTTTCTGAGAACATCCACTAATAAATAGTGTGAATAGAATAAAAATAAACAGGGCATTGTTTTTCATCGTTACTCCTAACGGTTAGTATTTTTTTCCGTACGCCCGACAGGATTTGAACCTGCGACCTCCTGCTCCGGAGGCAGGCGCTCTATCCAGCTGAGCTACGGGCGCATACGG
>JAPYRG010000044.1 GCA_029936965.1 Fidelibacterota bacterium | reverse complement strand
ATGTAAAAGAACTCCGCTTTCCCTGGGAAGAATATTCATAAACGATTCCAATATTATATCTCCTTTGAATATCACAGTATAATATAGGAAGAGTTTGATAATATTTTGAAATTATATTTATAAAGCCCCACATTTGTGGGGTTTTTGTTTCTAGACATTTAGGACTACTGCTTTGTAATATTGCTATTATGAAGCGATTTCTACTACTATTAATGCTTTCGCCCCCCCTTTTTGCTATTACTGGTTATGTTCGTTTAAGTGAGGTTTCATTTTGTATGGATAGTTGCTCCATATATTATCTTGAAGACGAATATGGTGAATTTTTATCCAATGTAACCCAATTGGATAGCATGGAGGTATTAAATGACTATATTAATAGATTTGTTGAAGTTGAAGGGGATACTGTACAGTGTGCTGAGTGTGAAGCGATTAATTTAACATCAATTGAAATTTCGGATGACTGTCAATGGCCAGTAAATTGTTTTGCTAACCCTTGTGAAGTAAGTGAATGCACATCTTATCCTGATGCAGAATGTGTAGCAAATTATTGCGAAGGCTGTTGGGCAGATTATTATTTAGATGGTGAACTAATAAATTGTGATTTATCCATGGATTGTATTGACCTTACTGGAATTGATTTTGGAGACTGCGACATGGTACTTGGGATAGGTTTGGTAAACGATAATTGTGTTAATATCTCAGGTTGTGATTGGATAGCGGATAGTATTGATTATAGCAATGCTTTTTTTGATTCAATCGATAATTGCAATGAATCATGTTTAACTATATCAAATGATAAGATAACTCAAATTCCAACTACTTTCGTTGTATATCAAAACTATCCCAACCCCTTCAACCCAATCACAACGCTGTGGTACGACCTACCAGAAAACAGTCTTGTCAACATCACCGTATACGATATGCTGGGAAGGGAAGTAAAAACCCTAATTAACCAAACCCAAGATGCTGGCTACAAGTCAGTAATCTGGAATGCCACTAATGATTACGGTAAACCAGTAAGTGCTGGTATTTACTTTTACCAAATACAAGCAGGGGAATACATAAGTACTAAGAAGATGGTGCTGTTGAAATAACTCCAAGCCGACAAGTATTGGGGTTTTTTGTTTGTGGGAGGATGGGTAGATTTAATCAAGATCATCTTTAACAATTAAAATAGGATACATATATCCAGTTTGGTAATTTTATGATATATATACCAAACAGTTTAATTAGATGTGGTTCTCTTTATGATATTTAGAAATGTTTTCATATCAATCATTATTGCTGCAGCAATGATTATATCTGCTTTTTTAATTCACGAAGCTCGCCCTAAAGTAGAATTATCTCAACCAGGACCAGAATATATTCGAGCTATTGGAAAATGTGCGACATGCCATTTACAAGAAACTTCTGCAATAGTTCATCAATTCTCAATGAGTAAACATGCTAGTAAAAATATCACTTGTTATGATTGTCATAGAGCACAAAACAACCAAGAAGAAATAGACCATAAGGGTTTTACTATTGCAAAAAGTTTAACTGCGTTGAACTGTAGTCAATGTCATACTACAGAGTATTCACAATTTTTAAGGAGTCGTCATGGAGCTCCTGCGTGGGCAGCAGTTACAGGAGATGAAGATTTTACTGAAAAACAAATAGATTACGCTGAGAAATATCATCCAGGTTCTGTTAAACGGGATGCAAATAAATTAGCAATTGCTGAAGGTCCTGGTGTAATGGAAAAGGGATGTATGTCTTGTCATTCTGTTGGAAAGCCAAATACAGATGGGAGTATTGGAAATTGTACTTCTTGTCATGCTAGACACTCAACTTCAATCGCACTTGCCCGACAACCGGAAACGTGTGGTCAATGTCATATGGGACCTGACCATTCTCAATTAGAAATATATAATGAATCAAAACATGGTGTATTATATTTACTTCAAAAGCCATGGTTAAACTTAAATGCAGACCCCACAACTTTATCAACTAAAGATATGTCAGTTCCAACTTGTGCAACTTGTCATATGAGCGGATTGGAAGGTATGAATGTAACACACAATGTAACAGAGCGGTTATCGTGGTGGCTTTTTGCGCCGATTTCAAATAAGAGACCTAATTATAACTTGGGTCAGGAAACTATGAAGAATACTTGTCTCAAATGTCATGCAAAAACACATGTAGAAAAATTCTATAAAGAGGCTGAAGATGTTGTTATCGCAACAAATAATAAAGTTCAGTATGCTCTTGATATTGTAAATCTTCTTAGAAAAGAAGGACTTCTTACCCCGGAGCCTTTTGATGAACCAATAGAATTTATTGCGTTTGACCTTTGGCATTATTTTGGTCGCACTGCAAAACATGGTGCATTTATGGGTGGGGCAGATTTTGTTCAGTGGCATGGGAATTATGAATTACTCCTAAAAACAACAGAAATAGAAGAATTAGCTGAGACACTTAGAGAGAGGGCAAATACGGAGAAATAATGGCGACATTCGTACGCCCAAACTCTGTTATTATTGACATTTTTATAATTATTAATCTGAGCTTTCTCGCACTTGATATTTTTATCGCTCATTCTACTAATGAATTTTCTAAGTCAGCTGAATGGATACCTTTCTATTTTTCTTTAATTGCACCGATCTTTTTAGGAATTGAATCATGGAAAAACTGGATAAATAAACAAGGAAAAACTCAATTAATAAGTATAGTTATTGGATCTATTTCAATTATTATTGGTGTTGCAGGGCTAATTTGGCATTTACATAGTTCGTTTTTTGAATATTATACATTAAAAAGTCTCGTTTATACTGCACCATTTATTGCTCCTTTAGCCTATGCCGGCTTGGGGGCTTTACTTATAATGAATCGTATGGTTGATCAAGAAAGTATGGAATGGAGTGAATGGTTAATATTATTAGGACTTGGTGGGTTTTTTGGAAATTTTATCCTAGCACTTAGTGATCATTCACAAAACGGTTTTTTTATAATATATGAATGGATTCCAGTAATCAGTAGTGCCATTGCCGTTAGTTTTTTGGGAGTTACATTGATTCAAAAATATTCTATTCAATTTACAAATATTGCTATACTCGTAATGATCCTTCAGATTATTATTGGGATGTGGGGATTTTATTTTCATTGTATGACGGTTCTACATAGTGAAGCACCTGGATATTTTGAAAAAATTGTTTATAATGCACCTATCTTTGCACCATTGTTATTTGTAAATCTGGCTTTACTATCTTTATTTGGTTTGATTGATCTAAGATATAAAATTATTGATTAAAGTTAATATTAGAATATGTTGAATGCTCAGTATCAACCCCTCCTTCGTGGGGTTATTTGTTTCTAGACATTTAGGACTGCCAGTTCGTACATTTACTCTGCTGGAGGATTATTTATAATTTATATAGCACCAGTAGAACCCACTGATTTATAAATATTTTTAAGAGGGAAAAATGAAAAAGTGCCCATTTTGTGCTGAAGAGATTCAGGATGAAGCAGTCAAGTGCAAGCATTGCGGGGAGTTTTTGGAAAAAGTGGAAGTGATTACGATGAAGGCGCAGGGCAAGTGGTGCTTTAAAACGTACTGGCTTGTGTTACTCTTTTTATCTATCGGGCCTTTTATGCTTCCTTTAATTTGGATGAACCCTCGGTTCGGTCAGAATCAAAAAATCATTATAAGCATCATGATTATTACCCTGACATACTTTTTGGGAATGATATTTATGAAATCCGTTTATTCTCTTTATAAATATTATAACTTGATGTTTGAATTGCTCTAATGGGGATAAAACAAAAGATTCTGAAAGAAAGATTTTGATTTAGACTAAGAAGATGGTGCTGTTGAAGTAGACATCAATCCTCGCCTAGTAGCGGGGTTTTCCGGTACCTTATCAGTCGCAAAAATTTATTTATAATTCAGTTCAAACTTATAAAATAAAAAAATAACCATGAAAGACGCCAA
>JAPYRG010000043.1 GCA_029936965.1 Fidelibacterota bacterium | reverse complement strand
TCTGTTCTGTGCGCGCCAGACCACTTATTACTTCGTACATATCAGGTACAATTTTAATTGATACGGGCGATCCATTCGCCTGTGTGATCACTTCCATCATGCGATTATGTTCAAGCTTTTCCAGCGCCAGTACTACATCTGACACTTGATTATTGAGAATGATTTCTTTTAGTTGACTCTCTTTACCTAATAAAGGAATTCCATTTTCAATATTGTTAGGATTTTTATCATCAATAGCCTGGACAAAACCAATAACATCGTAACCAAGATTGCCATGTTCTTCAATCTGCGCAGCTGTTTCCATTCCCCTCGAATTCATTCCTACGATTACTGTCTTGTTACGGCCAATACCCTTGCGTAGGAGAAATTTTTGAAATGTTCGAAACAACATTCTAAAAATCAGGGTGCCAAAAGTAAAAGTGAACCAGAATTTTAGTGTGATCTGCGGATTTATAGGCCAGGCTAAATAATTTAAAGCATCAAAGAAGATGAGCAATAATAGTACTGTAAATGTGACCAATACCAACCTCTGAATTTCAATAAATCGTGAGGATGTTGGTGCAGGGTTGTAGAGATTCATGCTAAAAAATAGTACTCCCCAAAACGACTCCATTAACACGAAGTAAACCAGTATACTAAGTCCAGTTAATCCTGATCCAGTTATTAAAATGAACCAATAGGCGATAAATGCTGGAATCAGATCAACAAAAAATATAGACCAAGAAGTGAGCCACTTTGGTAATCGAATACGCAGATGCTGGAATGTTTCGTATAACATCAGCGTTAATCTATATTAAATGGGAGACCTGCACGTTGCGCTGGGTCACACCGACTTGTTGTTTACGCATAACAGTTTCAATTTCCTCTAAATGCTTAGAAATTATTAATTACTGTTAGCGTTTAATCCGATAGTACTCCGTGCAGTTGACTAAAATTAATTGCATATTTTATAGCATGCAAGTATGGATTTTAAAATAATTTACCACAAATTCTTTCTGTTTGTATAAATAGCCGGAAATAATAAACTCCCGTAATGAAGCAATATGTAAAACTTTCTGTGGTGTTTTTTGTTTGTTCAACATTATTTGGACAGCAAATACCTGTGCAATCCGATCACAGTGTGTACTCATATTTATATAGACAATCGACAAGCGGAATCCTGCCCCAATGGGTGCAATCCACAAAACCGCTTACATTAGAGCAAGTTCTAAATCTTCTAACCCAGGTTATTGAGACTAGTGAGATAGGTAACGCCAATCGAGCTCTGGCAGAACGATTTAAAAGCGAATTCTCGATCCCGATCAAACCAGGAACGCATTTACCTTTTTCCAAAAGTAATAGAATTAATCATTTGTTATCCTATGAATCCGCGGATATTGAGCCACATTTATTAACCCTGAAACATGAAAATTCAAGCTTGTGGTTGGATTGGAATGAAACACTTGTTCTTGCTTCTTCGAATGATTACGAAAGATATTTTCAAGACAAATTCACCTTAAAAACAAAAATTAATGACCAGGTTTCCGCATACTCCCAATTTTCTATGAATCGTCTTGTTTGGAATAACGAAACATTGGCGATTGAATCTGTATTACCGCCGGACACAATTGACTGGGTTACATATTATAATGAATGGGCCAAGTATTTTCCAGAAGTGAACTGGATAATTTGGTATAATACCCGGGCAGGTGTATCCATTATTTTCGACCAAATACAATTTGATTTAGGCAAACAAAATCATAGTTGGGGCTGGTCACCATCCCACTCACCGATTCTATCCGGAACCGGGCAACCATTCGCATTTATCGGTTTACAGACAAACATGTCCAAGATTCGATTCAAGTTTTTACACGGTTCGCTTATGCCTTTTACTCCCTATGAAGTACACAAAAGAAAAATAACCCCAAACAAATATATTGCTGCTCATAGAGGAGAAATAGATATAACCAATAATTTTACCCTATCGATCACAGAAATGGTCATTTACGGAAATCGGAATATGGATTTTGATTACCTAATTCCACTGCATTGGTATTGGGCCGGTGAACATAATCGCGGGGATCAGGATAACCTACTTATTGGTCTTGATTATTCATGGAGAATCAGATCAGGCTTAAGAATCTATCAGACACTTTTATGGGATGAATTAACCTGGAATAAAATATTAGACCCTTGGTGGGGAAATAAATTCGTATTCCAATCGGGACTACATTGGGTTCCAGCTTCTAATCCGCTTATTCCGGATTTGAGAATTGAATATACGATTAGCCGTCCATGGGTTTATACACACGAAGATACCACTAATACTTTTTCGTCAATGGATATGGGATTAGGGTTCCCTTACGGCCCAAGTGCTCAGGTCTTAAGAATTACAACAAACCTCTTCCCAACCACTAGAATATTAATCAATGGTACTGTAGAACTTGTTAGTAAAGGTTCAGGCTTGGGCAGTAGTGTATTGCATAATTATGACTTTCGTGATACCTCTCTGGATAATAATACACCTTTATTAGTGGCACCAGTATATGATAAATCCGTAATTACACTTTCGATAAAATATGATTTATCACGTTACCTTAAACTGCATTCTGATTTTATGTATAGTTCTAGCGATGGAAATCAAATTAAGGTTGGGATGATTTGGGATTGGTAATGATTTAAAGATTTAGCGAATTATTTTCCAAGTATTTTGCTTAAGAGTTTAAATATTAATCAAGGTATACAGATTTATTTACCGTTCAGATAATCGGTAAAATTCATCGGGCGTAATAAAAGCAACTTTTTGCGTCATTAAAAATTCAACAATTAATTCAAACTGATTAAATCCTTCATCATCCCAAGCGTTAGGATGAATTTGTAAAGCTAAGTATTCTTCATTTGCTGGATAATTATTTACAAATTCTTCATAATCAGGGTATTGTGATGAAAATTCTATATTATAATATCTTTCTAAAACAATTTTATTTGATTCCGGATTACCGTAAAACCAAACTTTTATGTCATCATTTTCATTCATCACGTCTAAGGTAATTGAATCATGATTATTACCCGGCGCACCAAAAGCACGAAGAGTTATACCAAGTTTTTCAAGGGCCAATTCCTGAGTTTTTTCAAGATGCTCTTTTTGATAGTCAGAAGTAGTGTTCCAAAATTCATGATATGTTTCACCGTTTTCATTTGTCCCATTTAGTTTATGATTATAACCATGGTTCCATATTTCAAATGAACCATCCAAAGAAATGTTTTTAATATATTGTAAATATTGTTCATTATTTACTTCGAGTGAATTTCCTATTAAGCCAATACTTGCCTTAATATTATTATTTTCGATATAATCTATAAAATTTTGAAAACCCAATGGAATGATATACTCCGCACTGTAACTAAGATCATCGGCTTTTAATATAATTAACTGCTTATAAATAATTATCTTCATTGAATCTATACTAGTATTATTAAATAAATCTGTTATGTTGGCTTGTACTAAGGTAGTACAAGGTTCTGATGGTGCTGTATAAATTGCAAGAGATCCATAGCCAACTATCATTCCAGTGTCTGCGGACCAAGTAACCGTTATATCTGGATTATTAAAATTACTGTGATTTAACTCTATTTCGGTTGATTCATTTATTTTTAATAATTGTAAACTGTCTGAAGGATTTAAAGTAAAATTCATTTCGGTATTAAGTATCATATTTTCACATGAAAATATCCATAGTAAAGACACAGTAAATAAGGTTTGTATAATTTTATTATAGATTATCATTTCTCATGATGGTCAAGCTGTATTGCTTCTTCTAATTCTTTAACAAAATTCGCCGCAATTTTTGTTCTTGAGAATTCATCCTTTAAAGTATTGGTATTTTCAGATAATATCTGGAGCAGATTAACATTTTTTTTCAAATCAATAATTTTAGAATAAATTTCATCTACTTGATAAGGGTTAAATTGGTAACCAATCTGATATTTTTCCACGAACCTACCCGCTTCACTGATAGGTGTGACAATCATTGGAATTCCGAATGCAATACACTCATAAATTTTTACAGGAAAGGCAC
>JAPYRG010000042.1 GCA_029936965.1 Fidelibacterota bacterium | reverse complement strand
CTGCTCTTGCTGTTGGTGCCGAAGTAATTACAAATGAAGGTGATATAAGACCATTGGTAACTATCCCTTTTCGTTCGGATCAATCTGGTAACTCCATGACCTGGGAGCCAGTACCTGGTTATTTAAACCCTAATTCACAAAAAATTGCGATCAGCGATGATGAAAGCACATGGCCAGCTATTTGGCCTGATAAAATGGATGACACCAATGATCCTGGTTGGGGAAATTCGTGGAATGGATATTTTGGTAAAAACCAGTTTAATGCTCAGCAAGAAATATACTATAAAGCTTCCGATGATCGAAATTTCATCGTTGGTGTTCCATACACATCTGATACGACCGATATAAATCGTAAAGGTGCAGGGTTAATGACTGGAGTACGTGTACTGCAATGGAAACAAGTTCTTATTGAAGATGTCGTATTTATCCTACATGAAATCAAAAATGATGCATCCTATGATTATGAAAAAGTTTCCTTTTCCATGTGGCTTGCTGATTTGGTAGGTGGCGATGGTGACAGTGGTGATGATACTCCAGATTTTGATTTACTTTATGATGTTGCCTGGTCCATGGATAGTGATGGTATCGGGAACGCTGCGTTTGGATCTGATCCTGTTGGCGTCGCCGCTACTTCCTTTATCGAAACACCTGGGAACAATACGGATCGTATTGATAATGATGGTGACGGAGAAAATAATGGTCCCATTATAACCGAATTCTTTATTAGTGATGAAATTCTAGGAAATGCTATTGATGATAACGGAAATGGTTTGGTTGATGAAAATATGACCCATATCCCTTTTGGAAATCAGTCTGGTGTTACCTATGCAGATCACATTGATAACGATCAAGATGGTGAAGAAAATAGCCCAATTATTACTGAAGAAATGATTAATGCAGCATATTCACAATGGCAAATATGGCCCCCTTCAAATGATTCCATACAAGATTCTATAATCCATCTTATTGGTCTAGAAGAAAACGATCTAGGTCTTTCATTTGCAGATGGTATCGATAATAATGCCAATCCAGATGACCCGTATGCATTAGAATATCCCTATGGTTTTGGAGCGGAGATAAATTCTCCCATTATCACCACAGAAATCATAGCGACAGCTTCAAATGATGAGTGGAGAAGATATATAGTACCGAATTCAAATATTATTTTATATGATGTGAATACAGAAGATTTAGGGAAACCTTATGCGGACGGAATCGACAATGATGGCGATGGAGCCATTGATGAAGGAATTGATGAAGGAATTGATGAAATGATCGATGAATCGAGAGACGATTTCATTGATAATGATTACGATTGGGATCCAAGTGATGATGTGGGTATTAATGGTGATGAATCAGGTGGAATAATGGCTGGAGTCAACGATCAAAGACCCACTTCTGGTTCTGGGACGGGTTTTCCAGGAGAACCTAATATTGACAAGACTGATGTAGCAGAATCCGATCAGATGGGCTTAACTGCCGTAGGGTATGATCCAGCGGGATCAATTCCAATCACTAGCGATAACTACCTCTGGCTTTTTTATATGACACCAGGAACCTATTGGCAACCTCCTGCTGCTGGTCAACCTCCTGGTGATTATGATTTATTTGTTACTTCTGGATTTTTTCCGTTGAAAGCTGGTCAAACAGAACGTATTGCCATGTCGGTTACACTTGGCAATGATGTTGCAGACGCCCTTCGAAATAAAGCTGTTGCTCAAACTACCTATGATTTTGATTATCAATTTGCTAAAGCACCAAACCCTCCAAAGGTATCAGCAGTTACCGGAGATGGTTTTGTCGCTCTTTATTGGGATGAAAGCGCCGAACGTTCTATCGATAAGTATATGGGCGAAGTCACCAATGGTGTGGATATATATGACTTTGAGGGATATAAAATATATCGAGCTACAGATTTTGAATTTGATGATGCATATACAATCACTGATGGAGAAGGAAATTTAACGTTTCTGGAACCATACATTCAAAACGGAGAGAAAGCTCAATGGGATTTAAACAATGGGAAGAACGGTTGGCATCCAGTTGATTTAAATGGTATAAAGTTTTATTTGGGAGATGATACTGGAATTCGTCATTACTATAAGGATGAAAATGTTGTGAATGGACAACGATATTATTATGCGGTTGTTTCCTATGATTATGGAGGTGATTTAACGAATGATATCATACCAAGCGATTCGCCTATGCGCTTACGGGTAAATTCATTGACTGGTGATATAGAGATGGGGCCCAATGTGATAGAGGCAATCCCTTCACCCCCTGCTGCTGGATATACGGATGCAGAATTTGATGGATCATTACTTAACCATATTTCTGGCACATCGAGTGGAGAAATATATCTTGAGATTGTTGATCCAATGAGCATAAAGAATAATCATACGTACCAAATAACATTTTCCGATACAATACTACCAAATCAGCAAGGAATTGCCGGGAATGATACCGTTACTACCAAATCGTATTATTTAACAGATGTTACCATTGAAAATGCGCTGGATACACTGATAAATAATAAGCAGTTAAATACGGAAGACGGTCAAGTAATCGATGGGTTTAGACTATCCTTCAACAATGTAAACGAGCTACGATTTAATTCGGAAGAATCTACTTGGTCTCGGGATAGCATCTGGACATACAATGTGCGACGATATGCGACATTTAATGTAGTTGGCACGCAATTACCTTTTGATTATCGCATCATATTTTATGATACAGATACAGACTCAACCATTGATCTTTGTATGCGGTATCTTCCTAATTCTACGAATTGTTACCCTGGCTTTCTTTATGAAGCACGAAATGTCAATTTTAAAGCACAGAGACGTGAATCTTTAACAGGTATCGATGAAATAGACTGGGTAAACATCCCTACAGGATTTATTGATGTCATTCCAATGGGAGAACCTGATGGAAATTTTAATGCGGATGGAAATAGAGAAAGCGATTGGATTGTCTTTATGGATTATGAAGATGAAAATGGAAACCCCGCACCTTCCTGGTCATTTTATTTGAACTTGCACCGTGATGATGAAGAATTGATTTATAGCGAACCTCAACCTGGAGATACGGCTTATATTTTCATTGAAAAACCATTTCTTCAAGAAGACATTTATGAGTTTACTACCATCGCCTCCTACATTGATCAACAAAAGGCAACATCGGATCTGGATAAAATCAAAGTTGTACCCAATCCTTATTATGCTACCAACCCTTTTGAAGGACAGAACACATTTACTTCCGGTCGCGGCCCTAGGGAAATACAGTTTCGATACCTTCCACAGGACTGTATCATACGTATTTACACAATTTCCGGTGCATTAGTTAAAGAAATACATCACACATCTTCTATTCATTTTGGGACTGGAAAATGGGATCTATTAACCAAGGATAATCTAACGGCAAGTTATGGTGTGTATATTTATCATATTGAAGCAAATGGAATTGGAGAAAAAATTGGGAAACTGGCTATTGTAAAATGAGAAAATGTTTTATAATCATTATTTGTATTCATTTCTTCATTGGAAACGCTTATGCAGTGGATAAAACTGGCACTACTGCAGCGAAATTTTTGCATATGAATGTAGGCTCAAGAGCTGTGGGTATGGGTGGTGCTTTCACTTCTATTGCAAATGATGCCACTGCCATGTACTGGAACCCTGCTGGACTAGGATTTCATAAGGTGAAAGAAGTATTTTTTAATCATTCCAATTGGATTGCAGATATTTCCTTTGATTATTTTGGTTTTTCGTTGCCTTTATTGAATAATCAATTCTTTGGATTAAACATCACTTCTGTTACGATGGATGATATGGAAGTAACGAGATATGGTAATGAAAGTACTGGGGAAACATTTGCTGCATCAAACTTTGCAATTGGAGCCACATACTCTTTGAATCTAACTGATAGGTTTTCTATTGGTTTTAATGGAAAGTATATTCAAGAAATTATTGCAAATAATAACGCTACAGGAATTGCTTTGGATATAGGTACGTTATTCTCTACTCCGTACGGTTTTAAACTGGGTACCAGTATCAGTAATTTTGGACCAAAAATGAATATGACTGGAGACGATCTTCTTGTTCCTGTAGATATAGATGAGACTATAGAAGGGAATAATGAAAGTGTTACAGGATATTTATCGAC
>JAPYRG010000022.1:23115-24948 GCA_029936965.1 Fidelibacterota bacterium | reverse complement strand
TAATGATCTTTCTTTGGTTAATGCGAAAACCTACGAAGGTGTGATACAGGCCGTAGACTATGCTGGCAATGTATCAACCGAAGTTTCTTCCAGTGTTATTGTGGATACGGATGGTCCAGTTTCTGGTCAAGTAACGGATGGAGGTGAGGTAGATATTGAATGGATTAATAGCACGACCTCTGCATCATTATATTGGAATAGTTTTAGCGATACTTTAAGTGGTTTAGATCATTATGAATATGCGATTGGAACCTCTCTTGGTGGCTCGCAAGCTGCAGCCTGGACAAATGCAATAAATAGAGATGTTAGTGCTACAGTTACTGGTCTTTCTCTAACCCATTTAACTCAGTATTATTCTTCTGTACGAGCTGTGGATAGTGTTGGTAATGTTTCCACAACAGCAATTAGCGATGGATTTACCGTCGATACAGATATACCAACCGTAAGTTATGTCCGTGAAGGGTTAACGGGTGAATTGGATATTCAAAATGTAGATTCGTTGATATCTGCTCGTTGGTTAGGTGCGGATATTACTACAGGTTCCGGAGTGGACTTTTATGAGGTAGCATTAGGTACTGGTGTAGGAGATTCCAGTACAGTGGATTGGTTTGTACAGGACCATCCAGATACGTTAGAAGACATTGATGATTTAGATTTAACAGATGCAACGACATATTATGTATCAGTACGTGTAACCGATGTAGCTGGCAACCGTTCTGCATCCACCTCTAGTGATGGAATCTTAATTGATTTATCAGTACCGTTATTAGGTACGGTGAATGATGGTGATAGCATTGATATTGAATTCACACCTTCCAATAGTTCAATTACTGCAAATTGGGCTGGATTTACAGATGCTGTAAGTAGTATTGCTAGTTATGAAGCAGCAATTGGCGATGGGACAGATGAAGATAATATCGCTGCTTGGGTAAATGTAGATACAAATAGAACGCATACATTTACCAATTTAGTGTTGTTTAACGCTACAGAATATTTTGTCCATGTTCGAGCAACAGACTTAGCGGGTAATACCTCTGGTGATGCCTTTAGTGATGGTATTGTTGTTGATACAAGCCCACCTGTAGCTGGCTCAGTGTATGATGGACTCGATTTAGTAGATGAATTCTGGACAAACAGTCAGGAAATACTAGATTTATCTTGGGACGATTTTGCAGACTCACTAGTTGGTATTGCATCGTATGAATATGCAATTGGTACGGCTTCTGGCGATACTAATATCACTGGTTGGACCAATGTTGGGTTGGATACTTCTGTTTCGGATTCTGGATTAACACTTGAACACGGGTATACGTATTATGGTTCTGTCCGTGCAATAGACCAATTTGGTCATGTTTCAGCTGCGGGAATAAGTGATGGTATTCGCGTGGATACGTTTGATCCTACCGTTGGTGTTCCAACAGAAGGTGGAATGGAAGATTTAGATCATCAAGGACCATCAGATACATTGGCAATTTATTGGATAGGACAAGATCCGTTTGCTAGAGAGATTTCTCATTATGAATATGCTCTTGGTACGGCACCAGGTGGTCTGGATGAAGTATCTTGGACAGATAATGGAACTGCAACGCAGGTCATCATACCAAATTTCAGTCTAGAGCATGAAGTTATATACTATTCTAGCGTTCGGGCATATGATATGGCTGGTAATATGTCTAATGTAGTATTAGGCGATGGAATAATGGCTGATTTATATCCACCTACAGTAGGCTGGGTTGTAGATGGATTAGATGACGATGAATCGTATACTCCATCTGACTCTACCATTGAAGCGAACTGGGATGGATTTGCGGATACTTCCAGTAATATACATCA
>JAPYRG010000022.1:0-23015 GCA_029936965.1 Fidelibacterota bacterium | reverse complement strand
CTTTCTGCACCTGCAGTTCCAGCAAGCTATGTTGGCTGGTTTAGTCATGAACGTATATATTTAGAATGGTCTCCAAACCAGGAAATCGATATGGATTATTATTCTGTTTATGGTGGAACAGAACCGAATCCAACTACACTGTTGTTAACGACACAGGATACAACTGCTGAAGCATTTATGACTGGATTTTCTGATACATCACTGTATTATCTATGTATTACTGCAACTGATATACCTGGTAATCAGAGTAATCACACACAGCAAGTGACGGGTATTCCACAATTAGCGGTCATTACACGAATTTCTCCAGATCCAGTGAATTTCTTACTGGCAGATGAAAGTGAATTATTTGTCCATATGTCACAACCATTATCCGATCATGGAAGCGTGATGGCTTCCAGTCTCGTGTTTGATGAAATGTATGTAACCACTACATATTCTGCAGAAGATACAGCAATAGTAGTTAGCTTTAATCAAGAGTATGCATCTTTAGATACTGTTGCACTTACATTAAGTGGAATTGAGGATTGGTCCAATACAGCTGCTCTAGATAAAAATTTACAATTAACAACCTATTTACTGGGTGATTATGATCATAATCTAATGATTGATGCTGCTGATTTAGGTTCATTTATGATGGGTTGGCAAAATAATGATTATCATTATGAATTAGGACCTGCAGTTGGAGCTGCTCCTCATCTTGTTCCAGCATTAGACAGTATTTATGATTTAGAAGATGTGATGGCTTTTGTGCAAATGTGGTATAACCGACATCAACAATCTACTTTGGCAATGAATATTGTAGATGATCAAGTAGGTGATATGTTAGAATTATATCAAGAGGATAGATCTCTTGTGATGACGTTACCGGAAGGTGCGATTTCTGGACAAGTGTATATTCAATATCCTCCTGCTAGTAAACAATTGACAACAGCAGATGATATCACATCCGAACAACGTATTGTCCTTAGTAGTTTGGATGAGGTTTCTGGCGAAATACTTGTAGAGTGGGCTGATGTTTCCGAACAAGGTATGCAATCAGTTTCTTTTGATGCGCAGTCTCTTGATCGTAATGATGTAAATGTAACCGTGTATTACAGAATATTTGGAGATGATCAAAAAGTGATCAGTAGTGGTTCTCATCAGATGAAAATCAAAGCAATCCCTGATGAATATGCATTACACCATAACTATCCGAATCCATTTAATCCGACAACTACGTTCTTATATGATGTTCCGCAGGAAGGTCATGTTAGTATGGTTATATATGATTTAATGGGTAGGGAAATAACCAAATTGATGAATGGTAGAATGGATGCGGGTTATTACTCCATGCAATGGAATGGTAGGAATTCATTTGGTTCTATGGTAAGTGCCGGTGTTTACTTTTATCAAATCCAAGTGAATGGCTTTGTGCAGACAAAGAAAATGTTATTGCTTAAATAACATCTGTTGATTATAAGTATTTAGTCTATTTTGATCCTACATAGGACGGTATTTTTCATTGTAATTACCTTTTCACTCGTTTATAGCGAAGTATTCAATGGGTATACCTTATACACCCCAATGGGGAATAACCCTGTCACATATCTAATTAATAATAATAATGCGATGATCCGTAGCTGGCCAATGCCTGCTGCAATTTCTAGTATTTCATATTTATTACCAGATAGTTCGCTTTTAGTCCCACTAAGAGGACCTACTAATAGTTGGAATGCACAAGGGCCCATGGGTGGACGATTAATGCGCTTTGATTGGAATGGAAATACTTTATGGGATTATAGCTATCTTACTATGGATTATATCCCTCATCATGATATTGAACCCTTACCAAATGGAAATGTACTTGTAATTTGTCATGAACGTAAAACGCAAGAAGAAGCTATTGCAGCTGGAAGAACAAATATAGATGGCGAAATGTGGCCGGATAAAATTGTGGAAATTCACCCTACTGGACCAACTTCTGGACAAGTTGTATGGGAATGGCATATGTGGGACCATTTAGTTCAGCATCAAAATTCTTCTGCTGATAACTACGGTATAATTGCTGATCATCCACAATTACTTGATATTAATTTAGGCAATCTTGGTGGAACTGGACCTGGTGGTAATGCTAGCGGTGATTGGAATCATGTAAATTGTGTTTCCTACAACCCCGATCGTGATGAAATTGTAATTTCCTCCCGCCATATGAATGAGTTTTATGTAATTGATCATAGCACTACTACTGAGGAAGCTGCAGGTCATGCTGGAGGAAATTCTGGTAAAGGAGGAGACTTTCTTTATCGATGGGGAAATCCTCAGAATTATGATCGAGGAAATTCTCAAAGTCAACAACTTACTGCTCAACACGGAGTGAACTGGATAAATCCTGGTTTTCCAGGAGCGGGTAACTTTATTTTGTTTAATAATGGAGGGAATAATAGTAATACTTCTTATGTGTATGAAATAGTTCCGCCTTTGGATGAAGATAGTAATTATGTCATTAATGATAATCAACCTTTTGGACCATCTTCGCCCATTTGGTCATATAGTGGAGGATTTCATTCTCCTATGCAAAGTGGAGCGTTCCGTTTACCAAATGGAAATACGATAGTAACTTCTGCTCAATTTGGATATGTATTTGAAGTAGAGATGAATGGTACAGTTGTATGGGAATATAATCATCCTGAAGGTAATATGATTGCACGCGCTCAAAAGTTTGCCATGCCATTTAATGGTGATCCAGGTCCTTCATTTATGCTAGGTGATACAAATTATGATGGGGTTTTAAATATTTATGATATCACGTTTATGGTAGATGTTTCTTTAGGTGTATACAATGCAAATCCTCCCAGTGATTATAATCAGGATGGAACTGTAAATTTTGGTGATGTCTCCAGTTTAGTAAATTTTATAATGTTTAACTAATATATAAGGTATTTATTACTATGAATAAAATATTCAGTATGGTGTTGATAATGTTTCTTTCTTCTTCATTGTTTTCCCAAGGAAGAACTATTGGTACTCGATTATTAAATCCTGAGAACCATCCACCTACACCTGGTTATAAATTAATGTATATGCATAGCCAGCCAAATGTGTATTTAATCGATCAATGGGGGGAAGTAGTTCATGTATGGAGAGATACATTATTATTTCCAGGAAATGCAGCGTTTTTAACGGAAGATGGAAAGTTATATAAGACTGCATCACAAGGAAGAAATGCGAACCCTAATTTTCAAGCTGGTGGAACAGGTGATTTTTTACAAATTCGAGACTGGGATAATACATTGCTTTGGAATTTTGAATATTCTAATGAAAATGTTCGGATGCATCATGATTTTCGCCCTATGCCCAATGGTAATGCTCTGATTCTTGCATTTGAATCTATTTCAAGAGACAGCGCTATTGCTTTAGGTCGAGACACTACCATGTTAGGTGAAGTTTTATGGATGGAGCATATTATAGAAGTGGAACCTGTCGGAGCAGATAGTGGAAATATTGTATGGGAATGGCATGCTATGGATCATTTGATTCAAGACTTTGATTCAACGAAAGCAAATTATGGTGTGGTAGCTGATCATTCAGGGAAAATCAATATTAATTTTGACACGAATGCCAATCCAGATTGGGTGCATGCAAATGCAATAGACTATAATCCTTTTTTGGATCAAATTCTTATCTCCGCTCCTGGAATGGGAGAAGTATGGATTATTGACCATAGCAATACTTCAAGTGCTACAGCAGATAGTACAGGAGATTTGATGTATCGATGGGGCAATCCTGCGGCATATGACCGAGGAACACCAAACGATACCAAATTATTTTGGCAGCATGATGCGCATTGGGTTCGAGACGATGCACCAGATTCAGGGAAAATCATGATATTTAATAATCGTTATGGTGGTAATTATTCCGCCATTGTGTTGATAGATCCTCCAAAAAATGCAGATAGTTCGTATACATTAGCAGCCGATAGTACATATTTACCTGCAGACTTTGATTCCATGTGGACAGCTACGAATCCCACAGACTTCTTTTCCAGTTTTATCTCTGGTTCGCAGCAACTTAACAATGGAAATCTTTTAGTATGCAAAGGAGCAGTTGGTGAAGTATTTGAAGTAAATGCAGATAATGATACCCTATGGATGTGGATAAACCCCATTGCAGGTGGAAATGTTTTAATGCAAGGCGATACAGTGCCATTAAACCCTAATAACGGTCGAAGTACAAACTTGTTATTTCGAGCACATCATTATAATATGGATTTTGCAGGATTTACAGATAGAGATTTAAGCCCAATGGGTACGATCGAACGTACTCCTCCAACGAATATTGTTATCAATGAATTTATAGCATCAACTGATACCTGTTGTTTAGATCAAGCAGGTGAACACGAAGATTTTATCGAATTAATGAATGTTGGTAATAATCGAGCAGTTCTTAGCGCCTTATTCTTTTCAGATGACGATGAAGAGCCAACAAAACATCGACTAGGTATTCGGAATCGCGGAATGGGTACGAATGGATTTATTGGACCTATGCGACCTATTCTATGGGCAGATAATGATCTGGATCAGGGTATGAATCACCTAGGCTTTAAATTAAGTGCTGGAGGTGAATTTATTGGTATATACCAGGCAAGCAGTTATTGGGATAACGATCCACGTTTGCTAGTTCTAGACTCGTTGGCTTTTGATGAGCAGGATAGCGATATTTCCTACGGTCGTTATCCAGATGGTTCCAATATGTGGCAGCAGATGATACCTTCACCAGGATCAGCTAATTTCAATGCGGCAGATTTTTCTTTATTAGGGCCCAGTGATAATATACAAATAACCATTGATGAGAATAATGTAGATACAGGTTTTGTTGCATTCTCGTGGGAAGAGTCGTGGAATCTTAATGATAATGAATTAGAATATCATCTACGTGTTTCTAGTACAGCTATTGGTGACCATGATGTGGATACTACAGGAACTACCGTGTTGGTCTCCTATCAGGAAATTATTGAACTCATGATGGAAAATAATACAACAACTGCATATATTGATTGGACAGTATATGTTACAGATGGCACAGATACGCTGGAAGCAGATAATGCTCCATTTTCTTTTATAATAGATGGAGAAAATGCATTAAGCACATATCTAGAACAGCTGATCCCTGCGCAGTATGCATTGCATCAGAATTATCCCAATCCATTTAATCCTGTAACAACTGTACGGTATGATCTACCGGAGAACAGCCTAGTAACTATTACGATTTATGATATGCTTGGTAAAGAAATCAGCACGATCGTTAATGAGTATCAGGATGCAGGGTATAAGTCCATAGTATGGAATGCAACCAATGATTATGGACAATCTATTAGTGCTGGTATATATATTTATCAGATAAAAACTAAAGACTTTGTGCAAACGAAAAAGATGATCCTGCTGAAGTAATTTTAGCAATTATCTTTACTTATTTATGACTAGTACGCGATTAGCTACTCTGCTAATAGTTGGATTGTTGTTTCTTAATCCACTCCGATCACAAGATCATTGGGAAACTGCAATATTTGCAGGGGATAACTGGAGTTATATTATTCCATCTACGGAACCTTCATCCGATTGGAATACAGTAAATTTTGATGATGCTGATTGGTCCGTTGGTCCAGGTGGTTTTGGTTATGGGGATAATGATGATGGAACCACCGTAGATAATGGCACTATATCTGTTTTTATGCGTCGTCCTTTTAGCATTACAGAATTAACCAAACTGAATAAAGCAATTCTACATGCGGATTATGATGATGGATTTGTTGCATTTTTTAATGGGGTAGAAGTCTTCCGTTCCTCTAATCTTATGGATGAAGATGATACGGTTCCATTCGATGCGACGACGAACATTGATCATGAGGCACAATTATACACTGGATTGATACCGGAAGCATTTGTGATGGATTCCATTGATATCGCTCAACTACTATCTGCTGGGGAAAACATGCTGGCGATTCAAGTGCATAATGTGGGGGAAACGTCTTCGGATATGTCTAGCAACTTTTTCTTCACATTTGGAATTACGGATGAATCTACCTTTTATGATACTCCTCCGGATTGGTTTCAGCCTCCCGTTACGTTTACCGAATCAAATCTTCCTATATTTATTATCGACACTTTTGGAGAAGAAATACCTGATGATCCACGAATCCCTGCTCATTTAGGTATAATTGATAATAGTATCGGACTGAATCATATTAATGATCCATTTACCGATTATGATGGTGCTATTACGATTGAGCGACGAGGAAATTCTTCGCAGGGACAACCAAAAAAGCCATATCGTTTTGAAACGGTAGATGCCTTGGGTGATAATAACAATGTATCCCTACTAGGAATGCCAGAAGAAAATGACTGGGTACTATACGCGCCATGGTCTGATAAAACGCTAATACGTAATGTACTCACCTATCAGCTATCGAATGAAATGGGTTGGTATGCATCTCGTACACGTCACTGTGAATTGTATTTGAATGGCGATTACAAAGGCATATACGTATTAATGGAAAAAATTAAACGGGATCAGAATCGTGTCAATATTTCTAAGTTAGATCCGGATGAGGTGGAAGGGGACGATCTTACTGGTGGATATATTCTCAAATTTGACTGGATATGGACCGGTGATAATTTGGGATGGTTTGAGAGTGACGAGGGAAGTTTATATAATTATCATTATCCCAAGCCCGATGAAATTTCTTCCGAACAATCAGATTATATTCAACAGTATATCAATAACTTTGAAAATATGATGATGAGCAATGCCTACAATGAACCGCAAGGGTATCCTTTTTGGTTAAATATGGATTCATTTATTGATTATATCATGTTGCAAGAATTATCAAAGAATGTGGATGCCTATCGTCTTAGTACATACATATATAAAGATAAACATGAGACGGATCATCGTTTGTATGCAGGGCCTATATGGGATATCAATCATGGCTTTGGGAACTGTGATTATGGCTTTACATGGTTAACCAATAATTGGTTACTTGGATATCAAGCAACAGATGATCCCATTGCATTCTGGTGGCATAAATTATGGAATGATGATGGGTTTGAAGATGCATTTTCACAGCGATATACAGAACTTCGATCCACCACATTATCATTAAATCATATCTATAGTATTATTGATAGTGTTGCTAATTACTTGGGACCTGCTATTGATCGGAATTTTACCCGCTGGCCCACGTTAGGAACCTATGTATGGCCCAATTATTACGTATTTGATACGTACGAAGAAGAAATTGAATATTTAAAATCCTGGACTGCAGAGAGATTGCAATGGATGGATCAAGAGATGTTATCTACAGCAGATGTATCATTTACACCCAAAGAGTATCGGTTATATGACGCCTTCCCTAATCCATTTAATCCCACGACTACATTGCGGTATGATTTGCCGAAGAATAGTATGGTGACTATTACGATTTACGATATGCTTGGAAACAGGGTAAAGACGTTGGCGAATGGAATACAAGAAGCTGGTAATACGTCTATAATCTGGAACGGAAGGGACGATGGCGGGGAGCTAGTTAGCACAGGAGTATATATCTATAAAATACAAAGTGAAATCTTTTCACAAACGAAGAAAATGGTGTTGTTAAAATAAAATTTTATGTGATATGGTTAACAAATTTCATTTATTTAATTTGTTAATTGGCTATTACTGTTTAATAGAAATATATTTGGCTTCAAATTTACTATCCAAAACTTAGTACAAGTTTAATATTCAACTTATAATTAATAATATAAGGAGACCTCAATGAAGTCTATTAACCTATTAATTTTGATGATCGTCATTGCTTTTAATTCTATTTCCGCACAATTCTTAAGTATTCAAGGTGTATTGCGTAATGAAAATGGATCCACGGTAGAAGATGGAGTAAAAAGTTTCCGTTTTACCGTTTATGATGCAGCAACAGGAGGGAATGGAATCTGGCAGGAAATAAAAGATCAGATGCAGATAACCAATGGTGTTTATACGCATACATTGGGTTCCATAGAGGATTTTTCAGATGCAGATCCACCATTTGATTATAGCCAAGAGTACTGGTTAGCAATTAAAATAGATAATGGACCGGAATTAACCCCACGCACCAAGCTGACCATGACGCCCACATCCAATTCGGTTGTTGCTGGAACAAATAACGTCTTTCCTTCAGATGGAAACGTTGGTGTAGGAACAACGAGTCCAGAAATGGCACTGGACGTTCGTGGTAATGCAGCAGTAAGAAAATTGTTCAGTTCCGTTTTAAATAATTCTGGCAATGAAGTTCTTGCCTTTAGATCTAGATCCATTGCTGGTGTATATAAAGACGCTGTTTATTTGGGTGGAAGAGCTCATACTGTAATTGGTTCTGGAGGGTTTGCACTTAATTGGAACTTTATGGATTCAGACGCTGATTTTACTGGGTCACTAAATCAGAGAAATTTATTTCTTGGATCAGATTATGCAATAGACTTTTATGTTAGCGATAATGACTTCGCTAATAGATTATTAGCTTTGAAAATAGATTATAATGGTAGAGCAAAGTTTTATGGTGATATATGGACATCTAATGATGGTACTTTTAGAACTGAAACTGAGAATAGAGTTTGGATGAAACCTAACGATAGTAGTGGTTGGATGCAAACTTGGATGGCTACATCTGGATGGAAAATTAAAGATAATGAAGGAAATAATAGTGTAATTATAAATGATAATGGAAATGTAGGTATTGGCGATGATACTACTCCGGATGCAAAGCTTGATGTACAGGGAGATTTAATGGTTGATGGTTCTATAATGAACGGACAAGGTGAAAAACAATGGCGATTGGTAAAAATAGAAGAATTTGGTGGTGAAAGTCATGGATGGACTCACAATGGAACTAATGCAAATTTAACTACGCTTTGTGATGGTAATCGTATTTTTGGTGGATACAACCAAGTCTCAACTAATCTTGAAAGAATACAAAAAACCTGGACACCTCCAGCTGGAACACAACATGTCAAAGTAGTGATGGAAGTATATGCTCTTGATAGTTGGGATGCTGAATGGATGTGGGTTGCTCTTTACGAAAATATTAAGGGAGCTGCTGGATTATTTTCCCAACAGCATCATTATCATTGGGACGGTAATTACTCGGGTGTGGATCATAATGTTTGCGGAGCCATCTACGATGATCATCAATACCGTGCGGAGGTTTCTGCTCGCTATGATGGGTCTGGTGCTATAAAAATCATTGTTAGTAATAATCTCAATGAGGCCCCTAATACCGAGTCGATTGGTATCGATAACGTAGAATTTTGGGTACGATAAGTATGATAAAGAGGAATTCATCTATGAAAATCCTATTTATATCTCTGACTCTTTGTGTTCTGCAGCCCATTATTGCTCAGAATTATACCTCGCAGCATGTAATTCTTTATGGGGCGCATTCCCAAGTGCAAGAAGACAATCTTGATCCAAGTGGGGTGGGTTTTCATGGTACCAATTCGGTTGTAATAGGTCAACCAGTTGTTGGTCAAATGTCTACACCGGCTGGACAGTCCACACGTTATGTGACGGATTTAGGATTTTGGTCTTTTATGCTGCAGCAACCTGCCGAACCGGTATTGACTGCTGGTTATGAAATTTTTCCAAATAAAATCCGTTTGGATTGGGTATATGATAAGAATCAACCTCCACCAACGGAGAATTTTACAGTAAAGAGGAGTGGTAGTGGTACGATTACCAGTACAATTCCGCTGGATTCCACGGGATACATGGATGATGATGATGCACTAGACGTAGGAACGGAATATACGTACACGTTGATTGCTGAAAATTCATTTGGTGATGCCCCAGATATGCAAGTAACAGGAAAAACATCTACTAATGGAACGATGTTAGGTCGCATCACAACTTCCGCTACTTCTCCAGTGAGGAATGCAGAAATAAAAGCAGAACCCAATTGGGGGAATTCTTTATTCTTTGATGGGGCAGATGATTATGTTGCTCTACCAGATAATAACGTATTTGAGTTTGGAGCAGCTGTGCTTCCCAATACAACCGTGGAACTATGGATTCGTCCTAGCGCTTCAAAAGAACAATGTATTATCAGCAAAGGACCAAGCTCTACTCGTTTGGGACTGTTTCTGAATACGAATAATAAATTATATTTAAAAATAGGTTCGGTAAGTATTTTTGAATCTACAAATGACATACCTATCGACGAATGGACGCACGTTGCTCTACGGAAGGAAACCACTGATGATGGTGCTGGAAATGAAACCGTATCTCTTCAATTATTTGTTAATGGCGCGTTGCAAGACGTTACGAATTCTGAATCGGACTCTTCCGTTACCATAACAAACATTTCTGAATCATCCAATGTTCTCCGATTAGGAGAAGGAAACGATTCATACTTTCGTGGATATATGGATGAGTTACGAGTATGGAACGTAGCTCGGTCTCAAGCGGAAATATCTCATAGCTATGATCGTTATGAATA
This sequence comes from Fidelibacterota bacterium, assembly GCA_029936965.1. Taxonomy (GTDB): domain Bacteria; phylum Fidelibacterota; class Marinisomatia; order Marinisomatales; family TCS55. The sequence continues at coordinate 12,508 of JAPYRG010000022.1, read as the reverse complement.
TTATCGGACAGAAGGTGCAATTAATCATGTAGACGCCAACGATAGCCCTACGATGGTAAGCTTATTGCAAATGAATGGAGGATCCGGAACGGTTGCAATCAATTCTGTTAATCAGGCCTTAAATGGCACCCTGCATGAGGGGGTAGCCTGGAGTACAACCATAGCACCTGCATACGCATCAGGAGATACTGATGAAGATGGCGTTTATGAAATTAACAATGTGAATTATACTGGAGTTTCAGTATTTACTCTTACTCCTGCAAAACCAGCTCATGAGTTTGATCCTCCATATCTGCAAACTGCCTTGGGTGGATCTAGTCCCGTAGTGCAAACAAACCAAAATTTTATAGTAACCAATATGATATCCATCACGGGATATGTTCGATTTGCTAATGATTGTCCAGTAGAAAATGTGATGATTCATGAAAATGGACAATTCAAAGGTGTCATGACCAATGATGAAGGATTTTATCGCGTAGAAGTAGAGCCCGGTGCAGATATGCATATTCGCCCCGTATTGGATTCGAGAGATGCATCTGACTTTGTACCTGAAGCAGTACAGTATACTAGTGTAGTGATACCCAAAACGAAAGATTTCAGAGATTTAACCATGCGACAGTTAGATATTTGGACTGTTGGTGGTGCCGATTCGGCAGCCCTTGGTCCAAATGGGATGGTATCCATTCGAGTGCAATGTGGATCATGTTATGATGAAACTGAGGTTGTAAATGCTGCTGGATATGTTGATTTTGACTTACCTCCTCACAATTACGAAATAAGTGTGGTAATTGATCCGAATGATGTATCAGGAGTTCCGTACCTGACCGATGATGGTGTGGGAATTGGACATTGGGCTCTCAATAATGGGAAAACAATCAACACCCAGGATTCCTATGATGCAGAAGATGAATCTTGGTTGGGAGAACAAGATGAATCCTTTAAAGGGAATGATTCGTTATTATTCATGTATCGCTCTCCAGTGAGTACGGCCATTCGCGCCTATTCAACAACGGGTAGTAAAGCATCCGGAGCAAGTGTATTATTGGGTGATTACCAGCAAAATACGCCTGATTCTGTTGAATTAAAATTATTTGAAAAATATTACAGTTCTGGTGTTGGAAATACAGAAACACCCGTTGATACTGGATATTTCATGATATTTGACCGCATTAGTGATCGTTGGACGCAGGACTCCGATACCGTAAGAATTAATTTCGGTTCGAATAGTACTATTTCTAATCCATACAAATATTACTTACTTCCAGGTCAACCAAATATAACGGGTAATTATTTAAAAACAATCAATATAGTGGGATCCGATACTTCAGGTATCCGGATTGATACGGATCTACAAGAAGGGGTGGTGTTAGGTCATAAACCACAAATGATGGATTACACTACGGTAGCACCAGAGCTTCCCCAAGTTATTCTTCGTAGACCCCCTGGAGATGGAAGTTCTGCATCATATTCGAGTTCACAATCTCAATGCACGGAGATTGAGATGTTTAACAGTAATAATTCCAGTCTTGGTAATGAAACGAATGCCTTTTTGGGTATTGGAGTGAGCACTACCCTTGGTCTTGGAGTAGCGACAACTCTTGAAGTAAATACACAATTTGATGTAACTGCTAGTTTTTCATCCAGTCAATCCATGACAAGTACTTATACCAATGAAATATGTATTGAAACAGAATCCGCATTTGAGACAGCTGCCAGTGGGGATGGAGGATATGTAGGAAGGGATGGAGATTTATTTATTGGAGGTGCACTGAACTTGCTATACGGTGAAACAAAGATTTTGGAAAATGTATCGAACCCCGATCAGGATGAGGCTGATGATACAGATGATTTTATGTATGCACTCCGCAGTGAAATTGTCTTTGTACCCGATGGGTTTGCTACAGATTTTATATTTACCCGAGGGTACATAGAAGACTCTCATATTCCTGAATTAGAGTTTTTAGCGGAAACTGATCCAAAAAAACAACAAGATATTGATGCCTGGGAACAGGTCTTAGCGTATGAAGATTCGTTGCGCTGGGTAACCGATGATACAGTAAACTATTCCTTTGTGGGTGGTGCTGGTTCTGCTTCCTATAGTAAAAGTACATCAGTGACAGCATCCAATCGTGTCGATTTTGAGGTAGAGATAAATAATGAATTTGCCACATCGATTGGTTTTGATGTGAATGAGCAGGCGGGATTAAGTAATACCACTGGATATTCCTTTGGAATGTCCTATGGAAATGGTTCTCAATCCACGACATCAAATACGAATACTTCTTCATTTACCTTATCGGATGATGATGTAGGGGATGATTATACCGTTAGTGTAGGAAATGACCCAGTATATGGTACTCCTGTGTTTAATGTGATTGCAGGTCATTCCAGTTGTCCGTATGAGGAATGGCATAATGAAGATGGTGAGGTGGTTACAGAACCAATGGATGTACCTACAATGACATGGAGAGCTCCTGGAAATATTATCGAAAATGTGTTACCGGATCATTATGCTGAATTGAATCTAGAGGTACAAAATCAATACGCTGAAGCACGTGAATACCATTTGGCATTAGTCAGTTCCTCGAATATTCGTGGCGCTATTGTCACAATTAATGGAGCATATCATGATGAAAATAATCCCATTATTTATACCTTGGATGGATTAGGAGTAGATACAGTACAGATTGTTGTAGAGCAAGGTGGTGGTGATTATTATGAGTATGAAAATTTAACTGTTCGTATTGCATCTGCATGTGAAACCGGTGGAAGCGCTTCGTTTACAGAAAATTTTTCGGTGAATTTTGCGAGACCATGTACGGAAGCAGAATTCTTTGATTTAGGCAATGATTGGGTGATGAATACGATAACAGGTGATACGACCTATGTAACAGTAACAGATTATGATTTAAATCAAACTCATTTTGATTCATTGGAATTGCAATACCGTCCTCTTGGAGGAGATGTATGGTATAAAATTAATGAAGCAACGCTTAATGCAGATACCCTGCGTGCCGATGGATCGGTGTCAACCAGTATGCAATGGATCATTGAAAATTTACAAACAGATGGTGTGTATGATTTACGATTACGCTCGGTTTGTTTGGCAGGGGGACTAACCAATGAACTTCCCCATTTAAGAGGCACAATTGATCGTGAAGTCCCTACAGTTCTTGGTGCACCGGAACCGGTTGATGATGTATTAAATATTATTGATGAGATTGCGTTGAATTTTACGGAGGATATTAGTGCTCCTTCCGTGGTGCAAAGCGATGTCACCTTAGTAGGAGCTGGATTGAATATTACGGATATCACGGTAACTGTTTCTGAAAACCGTTTGGTAGTTGAACCCAATATTCCTAATTCATTTATAGAAAATAAATACCTAACCGCAACGTTATCCGGATATAACGATTTTTATGGAAACCCTGGAGATACTATTTCATGGACATTCTTGGTGAATCGTAATCCTCTATCCTGGAATACGAATGCAGTGGAAGAAGTAACATTTATCGGTGACGATAATAGTTTTGTGGTACCATTAAATAATATTGGTTCCTCAGCAAAACAATTTGAAATCGTGGATGTAGACCCGACATTATTTACGGTAGATCCACTAATAGGAGAAATTAATCCTGGTGGAAGTTTTGATATTAATTTTTCTATCAATAATAATTTAAATGTGGGAGAATTTGATAATACCATTAAAGCGGAAACTGCTGATGGGGATGAATTTTTAGCTATTGATGTAATTTCCATGTGTCATTATCCAGACTGGGAGTTTGATGTAAACGATTATTTATACACAATGAATGTGGTGGCGGAGGTCAAAGTAAAAGGGACCTCATCCGAAGATATATATGATCGCTTGGGTGCATTTATTGATGGTGAACCTCGGGGCTTTTCTCATGTACAAAAAGTGGAAACCAGTGACTCAACCCACGCCTATCTAGCGTTCGTTACGGTGTATAGTAATTTTGAAGGTGAAGAAGTTTCATTTCATGTTTGGGATCGTAATGGCTGTGTAGAATATTGGAATGTGGGTGAAACACTAACATTTAGCGATAATGATATTTATGGTTCTGTAGAGACTCCATTAGTATTAAATGCAGCTGGAGAGATTTCACAGGATATTGACTATCCTAATGGGTTCAAGTGGTTTTCTGTTAACGTGAAACCGCTTGAGGATGTAACTGTGGATGATGTTTTTACGAATATGGAATTTGAAGCAGGGGATCGTATCCTAGGTCAAGATGCGTTTGCTACCTATTCTGGTGATAATCAAACGTGGGAGGGAAGCCTTACGGAACTTGATTATCGTCAAAACTTTGTGAGTGATTTCTCTAATTCAGATTTGTTGAATTATATTGGTCTTGAAATATTTCCCGATACAGTAACGATCTCCGTAGATGCTGGCTGGAATTGGGTTGGATACCTACCAAACCGTAATATGGAGGTTAATACAGCTCTTGCATCCTTATCACCTACTGTTGGAGACGTTGTCAAAGGTCAGATAGGGTTTGCACAGTACGCTGGCTCCGATGTGGGTTGGATTGGAAACTTGACGAGAATGTTTCCTGGGAATGGATATAAATTTAAATTAACTAACTCAGATGATCTTACGTATCCAAACCCAGAAGGAGGACGGTCGTTAGGTAATAGTGCCATTGAGGATGAAAATGAAATTAATATTGATACTACTCTAGTTACACCTTGGCAAGTAGATAACCCATATCACTTCGAGTACTCCATGAATATCATTGCCTTGGTGGAAAGCGATACATTTGGAATAAATGATCCTTTTGATATGGTAGCTGCATTGGTGGATGGGCAAGTGCGAGGTACTGCACGTCCGATGTACATCCCGCAGCTAGATGCGTATCGAGTGTTCTTAACTGTATTTAGCAATGAATTTAATGGGGAAAGTATAGAGTTTCGTATATGGGATAATGATGAAGAACAAATCTATAAAGGAGCAGAACTTATATCATTTGTTGGAGATGAAATATTGGGATCAGTTGATCAGCCGCTCACCATAGAGCAATCCACATTAGGTATCTATGATTCTGATTTTATTCCAAATGAGTTTATGCTGAGTCAAAATTATCCAAATCCATTTAATCCAATAACGAAGATAGGTATTGGAGTTCCGGAATATGCCGATGTTCAAGTCGTTATTTATGATATTTTGGGTCGTGAGGTAAAAACCTTATTTCAGGGGTATTTAGAGCCAGGATATCAATATGCAGTATGGAATGGAACGACTAGTACCGGCATAGCAGTAGGATCTGGAGTATATTTTGTTGTGATGGAAGGAAAAGGTGATACCAAATCTTTCCGTGACGTCAAGAAAATGATGCTCTTAAAATAATTCGATATTTCTAGATGAAATCACACTTTTTTGCCTTGTTATTGATTAGCGTTTTATTTGCGGAAATACCGGACACATGGATTGTAAATCCGCAGGAATACCAATATAACTATACAGTCACAGCCCAGCTAACTGTTAATACTAATATAGTTTCAGATACCTCAAAGGTTTTGGCGGCTTTTATGAATGGTGAATGTAGAGGAATTAGTGAATTTTCTGATTCACAGAGTGGATGGATGACTTTTCTAGTTGTTCATAGCAATAATTTAGGACCGATTATGTTTCAGTATTATGACAAGGAAGAGGATGTAGTCTATTCTATAGAAGAATCGGTAACCTTTGTACCCAGTGGAGCAGTGGGTAATCCGGATGTTCCATTTGAATTAAATGGTTCAGATTTAAACCAACCTCCTGTAGCGGACGCTGGAGAAGACCAACTTATTGGAGAAGGGTATATGGTATATTTAGACGGATCGGGTTCCTATGATCCTAATAATAATATTTTAGGGTACAGTTGGACCAATAATGCTGGTATTGAATTGCCCAACCCAAATATTGCAAGTCCATTCTTTACAGCGCCACTTGTTTATGAAAATGAACAGCATTTATTTTTTCTACAAGTAACAGATGGAACCTTTATCTCTGAACCAGACACTGTAATTATCACAATAGAATTTAGACTATCTACAGATCATTCGCAGTTGCCGGACGAGTATTCTTTATTACAAAACTATCCGAATCCGTTTAATCCGGTAACGTCTATTGGTTTTGGAGTTCCAAACGCTTCCGAAGTAACCGTAACGATTTATAATCTGTTGGGTCAGGAAGTACGAAAACTCTATAGTGGATATATGGAACCAGGATACAAGTTTGTACAATGGGACGGGAAAGACAGCTTTGGAGCACCAGGGCCATCTGGAATGTATATTGTACTGATGCAGGCGCAAGACTTTATAGACACAAAGAAAATAATTCTAATGAAATAACCGTTTAGTTCGATATACATATTTAACTTAGTTTAGTTAGGGTAATAAATTTTAATTAAGAAAATCTGTATACGTTCTTGTAGTATATCTGCATAGAGAAGCTACCATAGAAATATATTCCTTATACGTATTAGGTAATAATTTGCTAGATATATTATAATATTCATGTTAAAAAATAATTTTAATAATTGTATAATTATTTCAAGTATTCTCCTTTTTGGATGCGCCAGTAATCAATCGATTACAATTAAAGATATTGATATAGAAATACCAGATAAATGGCAAACGAGTATTCCAGATTATGAACCATTAACAGGAGATTGGTGGGACCTGTTTAACGATCCAGGACTAGAAAAATTTGTTGAAGAGATAATGCGAAATAGTCCAGATTTAAAAACAATTGTAAATAATCGTAAAATGGCTTACCAAAATGCTAAAATTAATGGTTCTGGAATTTTTCCTACATTGAATCCATCGATTAATTCATCGAAGAGCCAACAAAACTTGTCGGGATTTGGTTTTGGTGAGTTCTTTTCAAATATTAACGGGGGTCAAGACTCTAGCGGTGCGCAATCCAACGATGAGGTGATAACATTTGATTCTGAATCCTTTGGGTTAAGTCTGAATCTTCAATGGGAAATCGATGTATGGGGTAGAGCATTAAATGGCCGTAGAGCATCTTTTAAAGATTATGAATCGTTAGATTATGAATTATCTTATTTAGCTTTCTCAACAATTATTCGATCTGCACAAACATATTTTCAGGCAGTGGAAGCCTCTGAGCAATTAAAAATTGCACAGGAGTCCTATACGAGTCTGGAGAGAATAAGAGATTTAGTACAAGACCGCTTTAAGCGCGGTATTAAATCAAGCTTAGATTTTCGCTTAGCTGAAACTTCTGTGTCTACAGCAAAAATTGCTATTGAGGATAGAAAAAATCAACTACACTCTTTAAATCGAGGTTTGGAGATAATATCCGGTAAATACCCTGCAGGTATACTTGTTTCAAACCATGAACTACCAGATACAATACCCCAAATATCTACTGGAATACCCGCTGAAATTATTACTCGCCGTCCTGACATTAAGGCTCTTATTCTCAAGGTAGAAGCCTCAGGGTTAAACTTGAGCCAAGCAAAGAGAAATTTATTACCAGGTATTATGCTAAATGGTTCGATAGGTACATCAGCAACAGAGTTGAAAGACATACTAAATGAGGATAATAAAGTTTGGTCATTAGGCGCAGGAATAACTAGCCCTTTATTCAATGGAGGCAGGTTAAGATCTGCAGTTAAAATTCAAGAATCAGTAGTAGAAAACTCCAAGCAAGAATTAATTCAAGGATTATTATTAGCATTCTCAGAAATTGAAACAATATTATACTTAGAACAATCTATAGAAGTTAAACTTGACGCAATTAGCAATGCTGCTAGCCAGTCCAAGTCTGCATATTTACTCTCTACGGAAAGGTATGACAAGGGTGTAACAACGCTAGAATCTGTATTAAATAGTCAGCGACAGTACAATGATATTCGTTCTCGGTATCTTACATTAAAAAGACAAAGAATAGAAAACCGTCTATCTCTATTATTGGCAATAGGAGGTAGCTATGAATCGTAAACCGTTACTTGATAACATAAATGTAAAAAATATGATGAAAAAAAATATAGGTATTATTATTCTACTAGTAAGTGTTTTACTTACCATTATCCTAATAACACTAAGACCGGAAATTGAGGTGCAGAATACTGTACAGAAATTACCGTATGTAAAAACTACAGAAATACTCAGTCAAACAATAAATTCTACAATTTCTTCTCAGGGTGTGATAGCGCCGGAAACATCTTTAACCATTCTTTCAGAATTAAGTTCAAAAGTAGAGTGGATTTCTCCAAAGATGGAGCCTGGATCAAATTTTAATACGAATGATACATTAATTATACTCGATCGAAGAGATTATGAACTTGCTTTGATTACAGCACAATCGAATGTCTTAAATGCCGAAGTAAATTTAGAAAGAGAAAAAGCCGAATCAGACTTAGCGAACAAAGAGTGGGAACGCCTTGGTGTTGGAGAGGGTAGCGACCTTACGCTTCGAAAGCCGCAGTTAGCGCAAGCGAAGGCAATATTAGCAGCAGCAGAAGCTAATATAGAGCAAGCTAACCGTAATTTAGAAAGAGCAATCATTATTGCTCGATTTGATGGTCGAGTCCAAAGTCGCAGTGTTGAAATAGGCACTTCCGTATTTCCGGGTACTGTATTATCCAAAATATATGGTACAGATTATTTTGAAGTGCGGTTAGTCGTTGCAGATCAGGATGTATCCTTTACAGGTCTAGACTTTAATGGAAAATTTTTATCAAGCAGTAAGCAGTTGCAAGTTGAATTCTCTCAAGGTTCAATGGTTTCAAATTATCGATGGAAAGGAAATATTGTTCGAACAGAGGCAGAGGTAGATCCTTTAACGAGAATGTTGGCTATTGTTGCTAGAATTGATAATCGTAAAATGAAAGCTACATCACAGACCCCTCTAGCCATTGGTCAATACGTATCGGCTGCAATAAATGGTATAGAGATTAAAAATGTGTCTTTAATACCTAGAACTCTTGTTCGTAATGAATCCGTTTGGGTTGTAGATGATAAAAAAGTATTACGGAAGAGGAGTGTAGAAATAATAAGGTTTGAAAATGAAAATGCCTTTATTGGTAATGGCTTTGCAATAGGAGACCGACTTTTGACAACACGCCTTTCATCTTTAGTGGATGGAGTAAAAGTAACATATGATTTGGATTAAGGGCATTCAATGGAGCGAATAACACGCTGGTTTGTCCAGAATAAAGTAGCCGCAAACATGATGATGATATTTATCATCATTGCTGGTCTTGTAACGATCCCTTATATAAAAATGGAAGTTTTCCCTGCCATTGAGGTAGATATTATAAATGTTTCTATTGTTTATCCTGGCGCCTCACCAGGAGACATTGAAGAATCCATATGTGTGAGAGTTGAAGAGCGGTTACAAGGTCTGGAAGGAATTAAAAAAATTACATCTACTGCGTCTGAGAATTTAGCGGTGATATCCGTGGAGATTCTTCCAGAGCAAATCGCGGAAGATATGCTCGATAAAGTAAAGGCGCAAATCGATGCGATTAATACGTTTCCAGATGATATTGAAAAGCCAACAGTTCAACAAATTATTGCGGTATCTGAAGTAATCACGGTAGCTGTTGACGGGAATCTTGATGAAGACAACCTTATTCGTTTAACAGAAATAGTAAAAGACGAAATTGATGCTTTACCAGACGTTACATATACAACACTTGTAGGTAAAAAGAATCGTGAATTAGAAATAGAGATTAGTGAGAAAACGCTACGGAAATACGGACTATCCTTAGAGCAAATTTCAAGAGCGATTAATAGCTGGTCCATAGACTTGCCAAGCGGGAGCATTAAAAGTGATAATGGAGAAATCTTGATTCGAGCAAAGAACCAAGGATACAGTATAGATGATTTCAGCGCCATTCCTGTGATAACGGATGAAGTTGGGTCCGTTGTACGCTTAGGAGATATTAGTAATATTAATGATGGCTTTACAGCGAATGAGTACGAACTTCAGTTTAATGGTAATAATGCAAAACTGATTCGAGTTTTTAGAGTAGGTGATCAAAACGCATTAGATATTTCTAAGTCTGTACGGGATTATATCGATCAGAAACGACCAGGTTTACCGCCGGGTGTTAGTCTTACCCCATGGAATGATGAAGCATTGTTATTGCAGGGAAGAATTGACCTGCTATCTAAAAATGCAAAATATGGATTATTTTTTGTTCTTATAGTTCTAGCATTATTTTTAAAACCAAAACTTGCTTTTTGGATATCTCTTGGTATTCCTATTTCATTTATGGGCGGATTTTGGTTCATGCCACTAATGGGTCTTTCCATTAATATGCTTTCTTTATTTACCTTTATTTTGGTTCTTGGAATTGTAGTGGATGACGCGATCGTTGTTGGTGAAAATATTGCTTTATTTAGAGAAAGAGGCTTGGATCCGGAAGAAGCAGCTGTGCAGGGCACTGCGCAGGTCACTACTCCCGTAATTTTTGCCGTATTAACTACGATGGCCACGTTTTCTCCTATGTTAGCCGTGGGAGGGACTATTGGTGCTATATGGAGGATATTTCCATTAATTACAATTATAGTGCTATTTTGGTCTTTAATTGAATCGTTGACTATATTACCAGCTCATTTAGCCCATTCCGTTGATAAAAAGCCAAAGAATAAAATACTTAGATCTCTTTCTGATCGTTGGGATACATTTCAAGATAAAGTAAAAAACTTACTAACGGATTTTATTAACCGTAGATATAAGCCTACTCTTATCCTCGCATTAAATAACCCTTTGAATTCTATTTCAATTGCTATTGCTATATTTATTTTAACCCTAGGAATTATTTTAAGCGGTATTCTTAAATTTTCTTTTTTCCCACCCATTGAAGGTGATATTGCAATTGCGACTATTGAATATCCATCTGGAACTCCTATATCAGTAACTCGTGATGGGTTTAATGTTCTGAACGATGCAGCCCAAGAGTTAAACGAACAATTGGTACAGGAATATCCTACAGAGAAAATAATTCACAATATTCTATCTACGGTGGGAGATCAACCTATGCGGACAAAATCTTCCCAAGGACCAGGTGCTTTAAATATTTCATTTGATGGATCAAATCTAGCGGAAGTAGCGCTTGAATTAGCTCCTGGAGAATCTCGTTCTGTAAGTACGGAAACTGTAGTAAAACGCTGGAGAGAAAAAGTAACGGATATCCCTGGTGTTAAACAGGTATCTTTCTTTTCCAGTTTATTTTCAGCGGGAGATCCTGTCAATATTCAACTATCTAGCAAATATATGGATGATTTGTTATCTGCTCGAGATGAACTCAAAGAAAAACTAATTGAATATCCAGGGGTTTTTAACGTAAAAGATGATTTTAATATGGGGAAAGAAGAATTAATTATTAGTTTGCTCCCTGCAGCAGAAAACTATGGAGTCACCATGCAAATGGTTGCCTTCCAGGTTCGCCAAGCTTTCTATGGTCTTGAAGTTCAAAATATTCAACGAGGTCGCGATGAGTTAAAAGTCATGTTGCGATACCCAGACGAAGAGCGTTCATCTATTTCGAATCTTGAAGATATGATGATTCGTACACCAAAAGGATCCACAATCCCAATCCGCCAAATTGCACAACTCGATATTGGAGAAGGAGTTTCTACAATAAAAAGAAAAGATAGAAAACGATCTATTAGTGTAACTGCCGATGTAGATCTAACGGTTACAACTGGAAATGAAATTATATCTTCTGTAACGAAGGATGTATTGCCTTCTATGCTACAGCGTTATAGCTCTTTAAGTTATTCTTTAGAGGGGGAGCAGCAAGAGCAAGGTCAGAATCTTTCCTCTCTAGGAAGAAATTTTTTGGTTGCAATGGTAGTTGTCTATACACTCCTTGCAATACCTTTCGGATCGTACTTACAACCATTAGTTGTGATGTCAGCTATCCCTTTCGGTCTAACGGGAGCAGTAATTGGACATTTAATTATGGGTATCAACTTTTCTGTTCTTTCTCTTTTGGGTATTGTTGCGCTAACAGGTGTTGTAGTAAATGATAGTCTTGTAATGGTTGACTTTATTAATAAGTATAGAAAAGAAGGTAGTACAATTCAAAATGCAGTTCTTGAGGCGGGACCGAGGCGATTTAGACCTATCTTTATGACATCATTAACGACCTTTGCGGGATTAACCCCACTTTTATTTGAGAAAAGTATTCAGGCAAAATTTATAATTCCAATGGCTGTTTCTCTGGCTTTCGGTGTGGTGTTTGCTACGATAATCACTCTCTTTTTGGTGCCAATATTATACCTAATACTAGAAAAATATATTTTGAAAAGTGGTGAGTAGTCATTGCGTGTCGCAACGTGTTATTTTTTAATATAATACAAAAAAAGCGGTTGCAAAAGCGGCTTTTCTCGATCAACTTGATACCCGTATGCGCCCGTAGCTCAGCTGGATAGAGCGCCTGCCTCCGGAGCAGGAGGTCACAGGTTCAAATCCTGTCGGGCGTACGGAAAAAAATACTAACCGTTAGGAGTAACG
>JAPYRG010000041.1:2159-4892 GCA_029936965.1 Fidelibacterota bacterium | reverse complement strand
AAATTACTGCAGATAAAGATAATGGATGGTGGGGTCCAAACTCCAATGGATTACCCATTCTAATTCAATTAGAGACATCTCATGCAATTACTGTGGATATCACAAATGGTACACCTACCATTGCTCTAGAAACTGGTACTGTACCAGGCACAGCAACTTATAGCGGTGTTTCCGGAACAACGCTTTCCTTTTCCTATACGCCAACAACCGGTGAGACAAGTCAAGGGAATTCAACGAATGGTGTTGTGGATGGGAGATTGGAGATTAAGCTGGATAATAATGGAGAAGCGGTTATAACTCTCAATAATGGTGTGATGTATGAAGCTAGCGGTAATCTACTTGCAGCTGCAACGTTATCCACAAATCCAGTCGTTCCAGCTCCTAATTCACAATTTTCCCTAGATGGAACTAAAGAAATTATTATTGATGGTGTGGCGCCATATCGGGTTCAAAATACTCTGGTAGATATGACTATCATCGGTATAGTTCCAGATGATCAAGATGATTATTGGACAGAAAGAACTGGATATTATAATGCAAATACGGAACGAATGCATTTTTATATATATTATCGCTATACTTCCAATGATGCTAATCTAGATGGTTTTGATTCCCGAGTAGATATGTCTCTTCAAACGGATGATCCAAATCTAGACTGCAATACTGCAACTGGCACAGATTGTGGTACCATTCAATTAAAAGCAGAGGCAGTACCAAGTGGTGAACCTATCACATATCTTGACTTAGGTGGTGCGCATACTATGACCTATGATTGGCTAACAAATGGTGGTGATTATAACTATGAGGAAATTATAATCGATGCTGCTGACTTTGAAGGGTACAATGCTGTGAAACATAACAATCAATTTTCGGATGGTTTGTCCATGACATTTAAAGCAGTTATTACCGATCTGGCGGGCAATCAATTGGAAACCGCTGTATATGGTACTCCAATTATCATTGATCAGACTCCTCCTACGCAAGGTACAACGGGTGCTGTGGTGACAAATGCTGGTTGGAAGCATATTGTTGCTGGATATTGGAATAGTCATAATACAGGAATCCAGATTACGGCTCCGTTACCAGATGATAATACATTGGATGGTGGTGCCGTACATATCCTTGGGAAAGTAACCGGTGCTGCAGATTTTAATTATTTGGGTGTTTATAATGTAAATAGTGGAGATTATGATGCAGCATATAATATTTCTTCAACTGAATTAACTGCGCTTGAATCTACCGTACCATCCCCCACCACGTTCTTAGATGTTGCTTTTGAAAATTGGACAGGAATTGAAGAGATTGCAGATTTTGCAGATGGCGTGGAACTAACATTTACAGCAAGAGTATTTGATATAGCAGGAAATTATACGGATTGGTTGCCTAGTACTACCACACTTACAGTAGATGAAACATTACCAACAGTAACGGAAGTAACATCGTTGAATCAAAACCAAGCTTATCAAGCGAATGGTTTGCTCTATATTAGCGTTGTGGCTGACGAAAATATGAGTGCTTTAGGATCCGCTGAGGGTAATTCTACTATTGAACTTGCAGTTGGGGGTGGTACTGGAGATGCTAATCCAACCGTCCCTTTTCGCAGCGTAAGCAACGATACCGTGTACTATACCTATACGATAAGCGCTGGGGCATCAAGTGAAGATGAGGTTGATGAGTATAACGCCGATGAGTCAGGTGTATATACTAATCCAAATATTGTTACTAGTGCTGATTATCTAGCATATAGTGCAACCACCGCATTGGTTGTTGAATCAGACGGCGGTGCACTCATGGATTTAGCAGGTAATAATTTAATTACAACATTACCAGAACCAGGAATTACCAATTCATTATCTGCTAATAAATCCATCATTATTGATACCGATGACCCAGGAGTTACATTTAGCTATTTTGAAACAACTATTACAGATGAGAACGCATCCGATGCACTAGTTTCGGTAAACAACACACCATTATTCATTCGAGCTACATTTACCGATAGTATCCAGATAGACGCCATTCCTACATTAGACATCGATTTTCCTCCTTCAGGAGCAAGTACGGGCGATATTACTGCAGCAGCTATGTCACGGACAGGAATTAGACAGTATGATTATAGTTTAACTTTGATTGATGATGTTGATGGAAGTCTAATTATTACACCAAGCGCCCTTGATAAAGCGATGAATTCCCTTGACGAAAATAGAATAATTGCTAATGATCTAGTCGTTATGGATAATACAGTGCCTGTATTTACTTTGCTTAGTCCTGATAGCAATAGTTTTGTAAATAATCGTAAAGTTTCGTATAAATTAAGTGATGATGTAAGCAACCAATACAAAAGTGGTGCAATTACTTGGACACGGGTAAGCGGGAACCCGGACCCTAATAGTCCACATGTAGTAAATCTTGCAAATACTGAATTATCTTATGATACACCATATGAAAACATTACCCTAACCAATGGTCATGATATCGAAGGAGATAGTCTTATTGATGGTACCTATTATAGTATTTCTTGGTCTGCAGTTGATTCTGCTGATAATACATCAGAAAATATTTATATATCAACTCCGGTTTTATACGATACAACGGCTCCCAATGTTCAATTGACTTATAGTCAATATGTGGCAGGTGGAGGATATACGGATACCATTACGGCAACATTCACTGAGAAAGTATGGCCTGCTCCACAGATTACAGTTGATTATCAGGGGCAATTTAATGATGTTT
>JAPYRG010000041.1:0-2059 GCA_029936965.1 Fidelibacterota bacterium | reverse complement strand
GAGCACAAAATGATATATACCGCTATTTTGGTCATACGGATTTTACTGTGGATAATACCCCACCGGATAGTTTTATTACTGGAGCAGCAGCATCCTATGGATTAAATCCAAAAGTTGACTGGATAAATGGGATTACAGATAGTGTAGGTGTTCTTGTGCCAATACCCTCAACTGGTTCCGATGAAAGTATATTTTTTAATTCAAAAGGCGGTCTTCATATTGAATTAAAGAACAAAAATAGAGGGAGCGGATTGTGGACAGAAATACCCAATACGCAAGAACCATTTGCTGATAGCATTGATGTGGGTGGTCAGAATAGGAGTTTCTATCGTTCAATGGATGAAATATATGCAATTTATCCTGCCACGGTGGGCTTAGTGCAGGGCGATACAATTTTTATTCGTGCAGCAATATCGGATCGTGTTGGAAATAAGACTTATGGTGATTCAAGCGCTACTACATTTGAATACGATCCATGGGCACCAACGGTTTCCAATATTAATGGCGGAATTGTTTTAACGGTGGATACACTAAAATCAGAAGATCGTTTAACTGCTGCTTGGACGGGATCTACTGATACTACAGTTGCGGGCATTGAAGGATCAGGTATTCTGAATTATGATTATAAAATTCATATGCATGATTCATTGGGTGTGTATATGGATACGTTAATTGATTGGACGAGCACGGCTTTAACTGAGCAAATGGATACTTCTCTTGGATTAAGACATAATAGAATGTACAGTGTAAATATTCGCGCTGTGGATGTTGCTGGAAATGTTTCTGCAACCGTTATTTCCGATACTCTTTATCGCCTTTCAAGTGCCCCTGTAATTACTCCATTTGATTCGACAATTATATGGGAAGACAGTTTGTATACAGATTCAGTGCAACTTACGGATTTAGATCTAGCTACAGTACTTGGAGATAAGTTTACTTATTCAATTTCTTGGGGAAATTTGTTATTACCCACTATAAGCACTATTAATGAAGATTTAATCGTAGATACAACTGGTCTTATCAGCTGGACTCCAGTTGCAAGAGATACAGGAAAATTTCAATTAAAGGTATTAGTAACTGATATGTGGGGGTTGAAGGATAGTATTGTGTACCCAATAACAATCAAAGCAGTAAACGATCGACCAGTATTTAGTCAATTATTACCTGATACTTTCTTTGTAGAAGATCAGACAGATTCATTTAAGATAAACCTGACGCATTATATTTTTGATGAAGATAATAATGATACGACGGAAATAACGTGGTCGGCTGTTATTAAAGATACTACGAATCGACCTGGTTACCCGAGAACGTCACTGTTTTTTGGTCCTGGAACGCCTGAGTATATGAAGGAATATCTACGTCACAAGTATCTTCCTAAACAGAGCAATAGTGTATCAAAAACAGGATTTTTTCAAGAGGAACTAAAATCTACTATTTCTACAATGAATAAGGCATTGTCTAGCAAAATTAGTATTCAGTTTGTTCAGGATAATGCATTACGAACTTTTGCTTATTTTAAAACGGATTTCAATTATTATGGTGCAGACCACAGTATCAAATTTATTGCCCTAGATAAAGAATTTTTTAATAATGAAGCGCTTCATACAGGACTAACAGGTGAAGATTCGTTACTGTTAACGATCAACGCCATCAATGATCGACCACAATGGACTACAATTCCTATTCAAAGTATGTATGAAAATGATACCATGCGATTTGATCCAGGAGCCTATGTGATTGATGTAGATGATACGTCGTTGACTTTTAATCTTTCTACTACTACGAACGAAGAAAAGATGACCATTACACCTGTAGAATATTCTTCACATAACCTTGGAGATTCGGTTGTATTTATCCCTCAGAAACTATGGAGTGATTTTGCAGATATTCAAATCATAGCAAAAGATGCCTTTAACGCAAGAGATACTGCAGAATTCACAATTGATGTCATACGAATTCCTCGTCCGCATATTGCTATTAGTGTAGTGCAGAATAATATTTTTACTAACTATTATGATATTTTGGTGACAGATACAATTTCCAAAGCGAGAAATCT
>JAPYRG010000040.1 GCA_029936965.1 Fidelibacterota bacterium | reverse complement strand
ACACAAAAAGCATGTTTTCTGTGAAAAGCCCATATCTTTCTCTGAGAATGAGATAAAAGAGATAATCAATATCATGATTAATGAAAAAGTTTTAATTCAGGTTGGGCTTAACCGAAGATTTGACCAAGAATTTATGCTTGTTAAGAATAAGGTGAACGATGGCCTTGTGGGTGATATTCAAATGATTCACATAACAAATCACGATGCGTCTATTCCTGAATTTAAATTTTTAAAATCATCAGGGGGTATGCTTTTTGATCTATGTATACACGATTTTGATATGTTGAGTTTTATTACTGGAGAAAAAATAAATGAAATATATGTAAACGGGAGCGTGTTCATAGAGCCAAGGCTGAAAGAGATTAATGATATTGATAATGCTATAATCACCCTAGAACTTGAAAACGGAATACTTTGCACAATCGACAGTTCAAGACAAACACACTATGGATACGATCAAAGAGTTGAAGTATTTGGTTCTAAAGGTATGATATCAGTGGAAAACAAACCTGACAACCTTTATTACTTTAGTAATCAAGAGAATACAAAAAGATCAAAAATTAAATATTCATTTATAGAGCGATACAAAGATTCATATGTTACAGAGTTTGAACATTTTTATACATGTATTACACTTAATAATAAACCGATCGTTGGGCCAGAAGACATCTTGTCAGCGCTCAAGGTGGCTACAGCTGGGGAAAAATCTCTAGAAACAAATCAACCTGTAATGGTGAAAAAATGAACAATATTAATTTGGCAATTGTTGGGTTTGGAAGAATAGGAAAAATTCACGCGTCAAATATTCTCGCATCTGAAAATATAAACCTCAAAATAATCATCGATCCAATTTTAGATATAAATGAGAAATTCACTAGCATAGGCATAAGCCAATCCAAAGAAATTGACGACCTTTTAAATTTAGATAATATTGACGGTGTCATTATCTGCTCCCCATCTCAGTATCATATTGAACAGATAAAGCAAATATCACAAAAGACAAAAAATATATTTTGTGAAAAGCCTCTGGGCTTATCTGTTAATGAAATTATGGATGTTAAGTCACTAGTCACGGTTAATAAATTAAACTTACATGTGGGGTTTAACAGAAGGTATGATCCAGATTTTTCTAGCTTAAAAACGGCTATCTCTAAAGGGGAAATTGGAGATATACATACCATAAAAATAACTTCTAGAGATCCATCTCCACCGCCAATTAGTTATATCATAAATTCTGGTGGAATTTTTTTGGATATGACAATACATGATTTTGACATGGTGAAATATTTATCTGGATCCGAAATATCCAAAATATATGTAAAAGGAGGGTGTTTTATCGATCCGGAAATTGAGAAAGCTAATGATATTGATACAGCTATTATTAATATGAATTTAAAAAGTGGTGTTTTGGCCACGATTAATAATTCAAGGAAAGCAATTTACGGATACGATCAACGAGTTGAGGTCCTTGGCTCAAAAGGGACTTTAAAAGTTGGCAACAGACTCTTAAGTGGATTACAAAAAGGAACAAAAAATGGATTCACATCAGCAAATCCTAAAAACTTTTTTATTGATAGGTATAATAAATCTTATCAAAAAGAAATATCAGACTTTATTGAATCGATAAAAGGCAAGATCGTTGAATATGCCAACGTTGATGATGGGCTTCATGCGCTTAAATGTGGGTTGGCCGCTAACAAATCTCTTTTAAATAATACCCCAGTTATGGTTTAAGGATTATGATAAAAAAACACAAAGCTAAATATTTAAACATAATTATTATTGTTTGCTTTGCCTTGTCTTGTTCAAACAGCAGTGATCAAAAAAATAAACCCAATAAAAAAGTCACCATTAATATGATCACACATGGCCAGGCTACCGACCCTTTTTGGAGCGTAGTGAGTAATGGCGCAAAGGATGCAGCGCAAGACCTTGGAGTAAATCTATACTATCAATCACCCCAAAGCTTTGACATGATAACAATGTCACAGATTATAGACGCCGTTGTTGCGACGAGCCCTGATGGTTTGATTATTTCAGTGCCAGATATACCAGCACTGAGGAAAAGTATTATCTCTGCATCCAAAAAGAATATTCCAATTATTGTGATTAACGCTGGCAGTGAAATTATGGAAGACATTGACATTCTTACATACGTAGGACAGAGCGAGTATGATGCTGGAGTAAAAGCTGCAAAAGAAATGTTGAAAGAAGATGTTACTAATGTCTTATGTGTAAATCATGAAATAGGGAATATTAGCCTAGACCATAGAGAACAAGGGTTTAGAAAAATATTAACAGAGAATAATGTGACGGTTAAAACAATCCCTGTAGATGCTTCGGATCCATCAGAAACTAAAGAAATGATTAGAGCCTATCTCACATCTAATCAAAACGTAGATGGCATTCTAACTCTGGGGCCTTTAGGCGCCATACCAATCATGAAATTATTAAAGGATCTAGACATAGGTAAAAATATAAAACTGGCGACTTTTGATTTTACTCCCGAAATAATTGACGGAATTATGAATCATCAAATTGTATTCGCACTAGATCAACAACAATATTTGCAGGGCTATCTTCCCGTGGTCTTAATGAACCTGTATATCACAAATAAGAATACGCCTGCTTATAAAAAGCTCGAGACCGGACCAAGTATTATTAATATTGAAAATGCACAAGACGTATTGTCTTTAAGTAAAAAAGGGTCAAGATAATCTCTTTTCAAAAACTATTTTCAAAGCCAGAGACTGGTGCTCTGTTCGGTCTGATATTTGTATGGGTCTTTTTTGCAATTTTTGCCCACAACGGATTCTTATCTATTCAAGGAACAAAATCTTATCTTCAGGTCTCGTCAGAAATTGGGATTCTCGCAATTGGTGTTGCATTGCTTATGATAAGTGGAGAGTTTGATCTTTCTATTGGATCATTAATAGGGTTTTCTAGTATGTCACTAACATTATTAACTGTCGAAACAAATTTGACAATGCCAGTCGCATCTCTTATAACATTAATCATGGTGTTAATTATTGGTTATTATAATGGGATAACGGTGGTAAAAAGCGGATTACCATCGTTTATTATTACATTGGGTTCATTATTTATGATAAGAGGTTTTACAATAGCAATCTCAAAAATAATTACCGGGAGAACCCAGATCGGAGGCATCGAAGAATCAAAGGGTTTTAACATTATGTCTTCGGTTTTTAGTAATCATTTAACAATAGCAGGGACCAATTTCCCGATATCAATATTTTGGTGGATGCTTTTTGGTGTTTTAGGATATTTTTTATTGAAGCACACTCAATTTGGCAATTGGATTTTTGCTACTGGAGCTTCTCAGGAAAGCGCAAAACTCATGGGGATTCCAGTCCAAAAGGTTAAAATATCTCTATTTATGTTAACTGCTTTTTGTTCCTGGTTTATTGCGGTTACACAGGTTACTACATTTGGAGGTGCTGATGTTTTAAGAGGTGAACAAAAAGAGTTTATCGCAATTATTGCAGTGGTCATTGGGGGGACACTTTTAACAGGAGGTTATGGTTCTATTATCGGGGCAATGATCGGCGCTTTAATATTTGGTATCGTCAAACAGGGAATAATTTTTGCTGGCGTTGATGCAGATTGGTTTCAAGTATTTATGGGTGTCATGTTAGTATCTGCAGTGTTAGTTAATGGTGCTTTTAGGAAAAAATATGCTCAGGGATAGTAACCAAATAGTTCTAAAAAATATTTATAAAAATTTTGGAAATGTAAAAGCGCTAAAAAATGTTTCAATGACCACTGACTCTGGAAAGATTAATTGTATTCTTGGAGATAATGGAGCTGGGAAGTCGACTCTTGTTAATATTATATCTGGTGTATTCCTTTCAGATAAGGGAGAATATAGAATTAATAATAAGACGGTCGAATTTTTAAATCCTCACGAAGCAATTAGCGCAGGTATATCAACTGTATATCAAAGTTTAGCTATCATACCTATCATGAATATTTATCGAAATTTCTTTTTAGGAAACGAGCCACTAAATAATGAATATTTTAAAATTATTGATAAAGGTTTCGCAATAGAGACCACAATTAAAGAACTAAAAAAGTTTGATATTAATATAGAAAATCCAAAAAGATTGGCTGGGACATTATCTGGTGGAGAGAGACAGCTTCTTGCTATCGCTCGTGCTTTATATTTTGGAGCCAAAATACTCATCCTCGATGAGCCCACATCTGCACTTGGTGTTAAGGAGTCAAATAAAGTAGTTGAGCAAATTATTTTACTTAAAGAACAAAATATCAATGTAATTCTGGTCTCCCATAATATTGATCAAGCATTTATGCTTGGAGATAAGTTTTTTATCATTAAAAATGGAGAGATGGTAGGACACCTTGATAAATTTGAAACATCAGCAAAAAGTTTAAGAACAATTTTAGAAAAATAAATAATTAAAAATGAATAGGAGATAAATGAAGATTATGGAAAAAATTGGTGTAATAGGACTTGGAAACATGGGAATGGGCATTGCAAAAAATGTCATAAAAAATGGTTACGAGGTAACCGGTTATGATCTTCGAGAAGCATGTTTAAAAGAGTTGGTATCCCATGGTGGTGAGGCAGCAGTGAGTGTTGATCAAGTAGGTCAGGTTAGCGATGTGGTATTTGTGATGGTTATGAACGGTAATCAAGTAAAAGATGTTGTTACGCAGTTATCACCTGGTATGAAGGATAATGGCACTATTATTATAACCGCTACTATTACGCCTGAAGAGATAAAAGACACGTACAAAATTGCTCTGGAAAATAATATTAAAATGATTGATAGCCCCGTTAGTGGCGGATTACAAGGTGCTCATGATGGGACACTAACTCTTATGACTGCTGCAGAGAATTCAGTCTTCAAAGATTGTGAAAGAATACTAAAGTCTATTTCAAAAAATACAATCCATGTGAGTCAAGAAATAGGAGCTGGTCAAACTGTAAAAGCATCTCTTCAAGCATTTATAGG
>JAPYRG010000039.1 GCA_029936965.1 Fidelibacterota bacterium | reverse complement strand
GCAGAATTTGTTCATTATTTGGGGCACCATAATATTCATGGGGAAAACCAATATTTAATTTCCATAAATTACCCCCCAAGGAAATGAGTTGCGTCTCAGAGGTGTTTTCCCCCCAGTCAGTCTTTACATATCTCCAATCAGTCGAATGAGTGCTATTAGATGTAATTACACCAGTATGAGCCCAAATGTCACCCTGATAATCCATTAAACCCATATTCCCCTGTGTTGCATCAAAAAATACTGTAATGGAGTCCGTTTCTGTAGCATAATTGGGATCTGTATACACAACTTGGGCAATTCCTACTTGCTTGTACGTAAGTATAAATACAACAAATAATATTTTCTTAGATATAGATTCCATTGCTTTTAAAGTACAAATTAAAGGTATAACAGATGTAATTAATTAATATCTTTATACCAATAATATTATTACTTACAAATATATTATCGGCTTCGTGGAATTATATTACTAACTTTTTTATCTGATGAAAAAACTTAATTTTCTTATTTGTAGCAGTATTGTATTTCTTTTTTTATCCCCTCTAAGTAGCAGCAACCAGTATGGTATTGATCATCTCGAACCTCCTTTTTGGTGGACAGGAATGTCCAATGGTAAACTACAATTATTGGTTCATGGATCTGATATTAGTGAATTAAAACCATCCATATCTTATCCAGGAATTTCTATCAATGCTATTCATCAGGTAAGCAACCCAAATTACCTACTTGTTGATCTGATGATAGATAATGATACTAAGGCCGGTGATTTTACAATTGGATTTACAAAAAATGAGCAAGTAATACTCAATCACACCTACTCATTATTAGAAAGATCTCCTAATTCTGCAATGCGGCAAGGATTCACTCCTGCTGATGTAATATATTTAATTACAGCGGATCGATTTGCAAATGGTGATCCAGATAATGATTCTTCTCCCAATTTAAAAGAACAAGTAAACCGTAAAAATAAAGATGGCAGACATGGTGGTGATATTCAAGGAATTATTGATCATCTTGATTATATAGCAGAAATGGGATTTACACAGATTTGGTTAAACCCCATTTTAGAAAATAACCATCCAAAATACTCCTATCATGGCTATTCCACGACTGATTATTATAATATCGATGCTCGGTTTGGTGGTAATTCTCTATACGTATTATTATCAGAAGAAGCTCGTAAAAAAGGAATAGGAATTATTAAAGACGTTGTTCTGAACCATTGTGGTTCTGAGCATTGGTGGATACATGATATGCCATCCAAGGACTGGATAAATAATCAAGGAGAGTATACTCAAACAACCCATAACAGAGTATCTCTGCATGATATCCATACTACTAATTCTGAGATGAGTAATTTTGTAGATGGATGGTTTGTTCAAACAATGCCTGATTTAAATCATAAAAACCTATTTATGGCAAATTATTTAATTCAGAATTCCATTTGGTGGATTGAATATGCCAACTTATCGGGTCTTAGAATTGATACATATTCCTATCATGATAAAACATTTCTAACAGAATTCGGAAAACGAATCATTAATGAATATCCAAATTTTACTTTTGTAGGAGAAGAATGGTCTTTAAACCCATCTATTGTATCCTATTGGCAAAAGGATAGCCCCAGGCATGATAACTATATATCCTATACTCCTAGTATGATGGATTTTCCATTAAATAGTGTTCTTGCAAAAAGTTTATTGGAAAAAGAAGCATGGAATACAGGGCTGATAAACATATATGAAGTCATATCTAATGATTTTCTATATGGAAACCCGTACAATTTAGTTGTCTTTGCTGGCAATCATGATATGGAAAGAATTTATAACCAAATAAATGAAGATTTTTCCTTATTTAAGATGACAATGACCTATATATATACTACACGAGGTATTCCACAAGTGTATTATGGTACAGAAATATTATTAAATGGCCCTCCTGATCATGGATCTCTCCGAACTGATTTCCCAGGAGGATGGGATAATGATAAGATTAATGGATTTAATGGCTTCGGTTTAACCAATGAACAAATGGAGGCGCAGCGTTTCACAAAACAACTATTAAATTGGAGAAAAAATAATCTTGCTATCACAAAGGGCACGTTAACTCATTATTATCCCCAGCATGGTGTCTATGTATATTTTAGAAAGCATAATAAAGAATTAGTCATGATATTAATAAATAACAATACCTCGGATACATACGTTTCCTCTAACCGCTTTTATGAAATATTGGGAGATAAAACACAAGGAATCAGTGTTCTAAAAAAACAAGTGTACGATCTTGCAAAAGATATTCATGTACCTGGTAAAGCTGCTCTTATACTGGATTTACAATGATGAAACGTATTTTTCCAGCTCTTCCCTTTTTATCAGTTATTATTATTATTTACATGCATTCTTGTGATCAATCAATGATGCATCCAATAGCAGAAATTAATGATGAAGTGATTACCCTAAGCTCTTATATAAATAAATATAAAGGATTCTTAAATAAGACAAATTTACAGGATAACCTTGCCAATCGATTTGCATTATTGCATTCATTAATTGATGAAAAGCTAATCGTTGATTATATGGATCCTAATCATTCAGATCATAGTCCTATATATAATAGACAGAAACAGCGAATCTATGATCAACTTTTACTCAACGAATATTTTGATTTTACTATCGGACAACAAATGGAGGCTACTGATCAGGAATTACGAACCTTATTCAAATGGTCAAAAACAACACTTCATGTTCGGCATTTGTACGCAAAAGATTTTAGTGGAATCCAACAAATTCAGGATAGACTAGAAAGCGGGAAGACTTGGGAGGAATGTGCGGTATTGGCTTTCAAGGATTCTCTTCTTCAGTCTAATGGTGGCAATCTAGGGTGGATTCGTATGGGAGATATGGATCTTGCATTCGAATCTGCTGCATTTCAATTAGAAGATATGCAAATATCTTCCCCTATAAAAACTCAGTATGGATATAGCATCATTCAGGTAATGGAGCGAGAAAAGGATGTATTCCTGACAGAACAGGAATTTCTATTAGAAAAAGATTGGCTTCAATTAATGGTTGCACCATATAAAAAAATGCCAGCAATTCGAGAGTTTACAGATAGCCTTACGCAAGAAATAGAAATGAATTTTAATGCAGACGATTTAAAAAAATTATACTCAGCGATTACTGCAAATGAAGAATCACAACAATTATACAGTAATCGTCCTTTGTTGACCTTTAAAGATGGCCATTCTTGGACAGTAAGGCAAACCTATGAAAAATTGGATAATCTTTCATCGAGACAATATAAACGAATTAATAATATAGATAATCTTACTAATATTCTTACTGGATTAGCTGTACGGGAAAAGATGTTATTGCAAGCAGAAGAGTTACAGCTTTCAACTAATATTCGGTTTACAGAGTTACTTGAACGTCATTATCATAGCTATCTTGTTAATCAATGTCTGGAAGAATTATTTGATCATACCGACCAGTCATATCAGAATCCTAACTTAAGACAATCGATTTATAAAAATTTTCGTGATGGTTTGGCTGAAGATGCCGCAATCTTTATTGATAGTACGGTAGTAAAAGAATTTATTTTAGATACGAAAGAAACTTCATAATGAACATTCGTTTAATAATAATCCCTATCTTACTTATCAATATATCTTTTGGAGGGACCACAGGAAAATTATCAGGGATCGTAAAAGAAGCAAATTCTAATAGCGTTCTCATCGGGTGTAATATTATAGTTGATGGAACAGATCTTGGAACGGCTTCCGATATAAATGGTGAATACTTTCTTCTAAATATTCCACCAGGGATATATAATGTAAAATTTCAGATGATTGGTTACGAAACACTGATCTTCAACAATCTACAAGTATCTATAGATCGAACAACAAAACTCAATGCAATACTACAAATGGGAGTGATCGAAGGTTCGGAAATTTTTGTAACTGCGGAGCGAAAACTGATTGAATTTGATGTAACACAATCGGAATCAAGAGTAACAGCAGCAGAACTAGAATCGATGCCAGTGGCCGAAATTGCCGATGTATTGCGTTTACAAGGTGGAATAACGCAAGATGCAAGCGGTGGATTGCACATGCGAGGTGGTCGTAGCAATGAAATTGCCTATATGGTAGATGGTGTACCCATGTCCGATGCATATAATGGTGGAATATCTGTTCAAATAGAAAATGATAATATTCAAGAATTACAAGTAATTAGCGGTACGTTTAATGCAGAATATGGAAAAGCATTGACAGGTGTTGTAAATATGGTAACAAAAGATGGTGGTGATAACTTTGAAGGTTTCATTAATTTCTATTCTGGAGACCATACGACCAGTGATACTCTGTTCTCTAATTTAAATTCTTATAGTTTTAATAATGATTATTCTATATCCGCCAATGTAAGTGGACCAATTATTCCAGGCTTCATTACATTCTATTCTTCGGGAAGAATCAATCAGTCAGACGGATGGTTGAATGGTTTGAATACTTTCACAATGTATGGTGATACAATTTTTCATGATTATAATAATAATCATTATCGAGATACTAATGAGCCAATAAAAGACCCCCATTATCAAAGTCTTAACTGGCATGATAGCTGGTCTACTCAGAATAAAATTACATTTCGACTCAGATCTACGACACGCTTAAAAATAAATACAATTTTAAATTCTGGAACTTCGCAAGGGTATAACCATAACCGTCAAATGACTCATGATGGACGAAAGAATAACTATGATGAAGGAGCTTTTATAGGAATGAATTTTTCGCATTCTTTCTCTCCCCTATCTTTTGTTGATATATATCTCACGGAATATACTCATCAATTTCAATCCTATTTATTTGCCGACCCTATAGATGCGCGATATGTTACTCCAGATAGCCTATATTGGGCTCATATAGAAGGAAAGTTACCAGATGAAATTATTAGTAAATATGGACCAGGAGTAAATTACTTTCCCCAGTATACCGTTTCACGATGGGGAGTTGATATTGATCGATTTAAACGGGAAACAAAAAACCGAAGTCTAAAACTTGACGCCACCAGTCAGATAAATAAGTATAATCAATTAAAATTTGGATTTGATATTACCAGATACAAATT
>JAPYRG010000007.1:105396-111325 GCA_029936965.1 Fidelibacterota bacterium | reverse complement strand
GCCATTACCCCACCAACAAGCTAATCGGACGCAGGCTCATCCTAAAGTGCGAGCACAAGTGCCCGCTTTAACAACATATCCCGAAGGATCCGCTGCATTATTCGGCATTAGCTCCGGTTTCCCGGGGTTATTCCAATCTCTAGGGCAGATTACCTACGTGTTACTCACCCGTTCGCCAGTTTACTTATATTCCGAAGAATATGTTCTCCTTGACTTGCATGTTTAAAGCACGCCGCCAGCGTTCGTCCTGAGCCAGGATCAAACTCTCCATTGTATTGTTTGATATATTATCGTCTTATCTGACTCTCAAAGTATTTATTGGATCACGCATACCAAATTATCAAAAAACATTTGCTTTGCATTAAAAACTAACTGAGCAAAGCCGCGCAAATTAGCTTTTATTCTATAAGGTGTCAACACATAATCATTAACAAAATGAAATAATTAATTTTCAACTAGATTAGGCTCCATAAAATCCATAAAAGAATCTATAGGGGTCTTTTCAATAGCTGTTTGGATATGATTGCGAAATAATAGCTGATTTGCATTATCAACATCTTGATATGTTTTTAATATAGTCCCGATATAAATACTTAAAGAAAGCGCAATAGGCGTATAAATCAAATATTTATTTTTTGAACTTAATATAACATTTTTTGGAAGCCCATATGTTGAAGGATTATTTGGAAATTTGTTTGAGTCAAGTTGATATCCTGCCCCAAGGGGAATCAGTGCATTGCGATTATCGGTAAGGGATAAATCACCTGACTGATTTAAATCAGTGCTAGAGGAAGCTAATGAAGCTACTAGAAAAAATGATGCTAAAGCTCCTCCAGCATTTTCCCATTCTTGAAGATATGCGCGTCCACCTCCAGGGAATATAGAAGCAGCTAATGTCTGCCATTTGTTTTTCATGGGTACTTCTGCAGCGTTATCTATAGTTTGCATAATTGGAGCTATTAAAGAACTATAATGTCGGTGTCTGAATCTTTCATCTGCAGATAGAAATGATTGTCTAGCTGCAACCCATTGCAAATCATTAAGAAAGATATATCCTCTTAATATAATAAGATATGGGTCAGTTTCATTTTCTGTTTCATCAAGAATTACATCATAGTCATCTTGATAATATTTAATTAACAGCTTACGATAATAGGCTGCCTTATAGACGCGATCATTTTCATCCGTTAGATTAATAACTTCATCATAATATCTATTTGCTAAAATAGGATTCTCAGATAAATCATAACTTCTTGCAATATGATACAATACTGGCACTTCAAGACTATCACTAGGAAATTTGTACAGATATTGAAATAAACTTAGTAACGCTCTTTCATAATGCCCTTCATTAATGAGAAAATCACAAAAAGATAATAATTCTTGTTTTTGGAATTTTGTGTGTTCTAGCCAATCATCTTTTATTTCATCAACATTGCGATAATTTTGGCTATATGTAATACAAATAAAGAATAGTAGAACTATTATAATTCGAGGTTTTACAAACATAAATAATATATCCTCCCCTTTGAGGATATATAAATATAGTATGCGAAAGGAATAAAAACTATATCTAGAAGAGAATCAATATATTCTCTTCAAAAAATAATTATTCTGATCCTTTAAAATCTAAGGAAACTGAATTTACGCAATAACGTAATCCGGTAGGGTTCGGACCATCAGCAAACACATGCCCTAAATGAGACTCACATCTTGCACATAGAATTTCTATTCGGACCATTCCCAGTGTATTGTCTTTTTTCTCAATAATCCTATCTTTATCTAATGCTTGAAAAAAGCTTGGCCACCCGGTCCCAGAATCAAATTTAGTTTCCGAACTAAACAATTCATAATCACATCCTGCGCAAGTATAAGCACCATCTTCTTTATGCTTATAGTATTTACCTGTAAAGGCCATTTCTGTACCTTTTTCTCGTAAAATTTTATACTCTTCAGGAGTTAGACATGCCTCCCATTCGGTATTAGATTTCAATACTTTTTTACTCATATTAATTTTTTCCTGTTCTTGCTGTGCATGTAATGTAACAAATAAAAAAAATACTATTTTGATGAAAAATTTCATTATGATTGAAAAAATTTATAATGAATCAGGTTCTGCCAACACAGATGGGGGTGCGGGTTTTGAACCCCAGAAAGCAGGACGTGTTTGTAATCTATTTAACACATTTTCGTTAGTCATATATACTTCACTTTCATCAACCATTCTAACATAGCTTCTTTGCCAGTCTGAATTAGATCTTCCGAAAATAGCTTCTCCCAATTTTTCATCATTGTATCCATAGAAAGTAAGCTTTAAACCTATGCTATCATCCACATTAAATGTCTTCCACTTTTTGGAGTTATTTGAGACCATAGATTCACGCTTTACGCTTAATATTTTATTTTCAAGATCATCTATTCTATTCCTTTGTATTAGCAAAGAGTCATTTCCCATAATCTGCCAGGAAGTATCTCTTCTTTGGATTGAAATAAATAATGTGTCTTGTTGAATATCAAATCTATTGACTTCATCCATTGCAATAGAGAATACATCAGTAGATTGAGCGAGATGCCTATTTTGCCTAGATTGACTAACAAAGAATAATACAATAATTAATGCTAGAACGCCTAAAAGGATTTTCATGCTCTTAGTCATACATTTCTTCAATCAATTTCATAGTTCTCTTATGCATTTGTAAACGCCAAAAACCAAATCCTACAATCAATAAAGAAGGCAATAAACCATTTATCCATTTCCATGTAGATTTGGCATCATCTGTAACTAATTCCTCATTTAATGATCGATCGGTTATTTCTCTAGAACGTAGTGCCATCAAATCTTTGTCCCCCATTAAATAATCTATTGCATTCATCATAAATATATGATTCTCAGGTACACCACCACCACCATCATCCGTCAAAAATCTATTATCTGCTACTAAAATAAGCTGGCTTACAAGACCAGTCTCATTATTAGTTAGGTCAGATCTAGCAGCTACCACTTTTCCAGGCTGGTTTAAGTTTCTTAGTTGAGGGTTTTGTTTTGGATCAGGGCTTAAATTGTAGAAACCAGTCATCACTCCGGATTTATTAGATGAAGAAAATAATGGAACCATATTAACATTGGTCCCAACAGAATCAAATTGAATTTCCGTTGAGAAAAACACATGGACTTGTTCTAATCCATTTACTAAAGCTTCTTCTTTATTAAAGGTGCGAATAATTGGTAAAAAGGGATATTCCATAGGAACATTCATGCGCATAAATCCCATATCTTGCATAACATTGACTCTTCCGCAATTCTTATCCAAAACAAGGTTTTCAGTTAAAGTAAATCCATAAGGTTTTAATAGATCAAAGATATCGGATTTAAAAACCTCGGCTCTTTGAGTTTGTAAATCAACAGATACAGGATTTAAGGCTACAAACATGTTTCCACCATTACCCATAAAATTTTTCAAATGATCATATTTATTAACAGCCAGAGAATCTTTGACGCCAGTAAGGATTAATACATTAATATTGTTCGGAATCTCATTGGACAAATCTATAGGACTTACTTCGTATCGTTGTCGTAAGATCTGAGAAAAAGTATTCGTATGGACATCATCATTATCGGGATCAACTATTCCTACAAACTTTTTATTTTTTTCAACAAGTTTTTTTATACGAGTAGTGATTTCATATTCCAAACCAGTCGTGGATAAAACTACAGGTATAACTTCACGTTTATCTTCAAAATAGATTGCGACACCCATAAATACTTTTTTAACTACAGCTTCATCTTTTTCTATAACCTGTAGTTGAACTGGCTGAACTCCAGACTTCTGGGCTTCTTTTTCTAATTCATCATTTGAACCAGGAACAAAAAATTCAAAACGTATATTCCCTTTTGATATCGCAGCATATTCTTCCAGAATATCCTGAAGGTAGCGCCTATTATTCCCATATTCACCAGGAAGGTTTTCTGAGAAATACACCTTTATATTTAATAAATCATCTATTTTCTTAATGACTTGCTTGGTAGAAGAAGATAAGGAATATATTTTTGTATCTGTAAGATCATAACGTATATACCAATTACGAGCAATTAAATTCAATAATAAAAGCGCAACTAAAAGAATTGCCGCAGGAAGTACCATTGATTTTCTATAATCAAAATTCATCACTAGCTCCACCTCCTTGACTCTAATGACTGAACAGTCATAATCAAGAAAAATCCAATAACTGAAAGAAAATAAACAATATTTCTAGAATCAATTACACCACGAGAAATATTTGAATAATGATAATCCACGCTAATATATTGAACTATACCTGCCAGATTTGCTGGCACCAATGGAAGGAAAAATCCCATAAGAAAAAAAACAAGAACAATAAATATACCAATAATAAATGCCACCACTTGATTATCTGTAATGCTACTTGCAAATATTCCTATTGAAGCATACATAGAACCAACTAACGCCAACCCAATATATCCTGTAAATAAAGCACCATAATCAATTTTTGTACCAAACTTTACCAACGTAATAAAATGTATAATTGTTGCCAATAGGCCTAAAAGTATCAATACAACAGCTGCAAAATATTTTCCAAGGACAAACTCATGTGTTTTTATAGGTAAGGTCGCGATCGTTTCCATTGTCCCAATATTATTTTCTCTTGCAATAAGCCCCATAGAAATAGCAGGAACAAATATGAGATATACCATTGGAACGATACTAAACAATGATCGAAGATCCGATTGATTATAAAGAAAGAAGGTGCTTGTAAAAAAATACCCATTGAAAACGGAAAATATCACCAAAAATATATAAGCCATTGGACTATTAAAAAATCCGCGGATTTCCCGCTGAAAAATAGAACGAGTATTATGCATCCGCTTTCCCTTCCATTGTTAGCTTTCGAAACACATCTTCCAAATCAGTTGTTGTTGGAGTCATTTTTAGGATAACCCAACCTGAACTAACCGCATAATTAAATAAATCTTCTCTAGGATCCACTTTCTGGTCATACTCCAGTTGTATTATGTGATAATCTTTTTTCTGCTCTATATTTGCTACATCTATATTTGGAATAGCAATAGATAAGTCTTTTAACGAATTATCATTCGCATTACGAACTTCTAGATTTAGTATAGTATTCCCTTTGAAACTGCTCATCAATTCCTCATTGGTTCCATTAGCAACGATTTCACCTTGATGAATAATCATTATTCTATCAACTGTTACTTGAATTTCCTGCAGAATATGGCTTGACATAAGGACTAATTTTTCTCGTCCTAAGCTCTTAATTAACTCACGTATTTCTACAATCTGGTTTGGATCCAATCCCGTAACAGGCTCATCTAATATTAAAATTTTGGGATCATGGATCATAGAGCCTGCTAATCCAATACGTTGCTTATAGCCCTTGGAACAAGATGATACCTGTTTATGAACAACTCCCTGCAGTCCACAACGATCAACAACTCTAGATAGAGCTTCGCGAAAATTCTTTCCTATTATATTACGAACTCTTGCAATGAATTCAAGATACTCATAAACAGACATCTCAGGATATAAAGGATTTAGTTCAGGTAAATAACCTATTTGCTTTTGGATCTCTAATGCGTTATCATTGATATTTAAATCATTGATTTCCACATTACCTGCCGTTGGGACTAAATAGCCTGTAAGCATCTTTAGAGTAGTAGTTTTCCCAGCACCATTTTCGCCTAAAAAACCAACTATTTCCCCGTCATCAATCTCAAAATCTATGGATTTGACAGCTTGAACATCACCGTAGTCCTTAGACAAATCCTGCACTTTTATCATTAATTATTACCTCCCAATATTTGATTTAAATTCAATAATACTCTATTTAATCAAAAATAATACTCTATTTAATCAAAAATAGTTCCCGAATCGGGCCAAAAAGATATAAA
>JAPYRG010000007.1:0-105296 GCA_029936965.1 Fidelibacterota bacterium | reverse complement strand
AATAATACTCTATTTAATCAAAAATAGTTCCCGAATCGGGCCAAAAAGATATAAAAGTTTTTAATATTGTCAAAAAAGAATTTACATCCAATTTGGTGCGCCAGCGCTAACACCTAAAAGAGGTATAATTATAAAATATAATAGAATTACAATTACACCAATTGCAATTAGATTTAACCAAAAACCACACTTAGCCATTTCTGGTATAGTAACATATCCACTGGATAATATGCTTGCATTTGGGCCTGTTCCTGAAGGTAACATAAAGGCACAAGAAGCAGCAATAGTTGCAGGTATCATCAATAAATATGGATGGAAATTTCCAGCCTGAGAAACGCCTGCAAGTACGGGAAGAAAAATAGCTGTTGATGCTGTATTCGAATTTATCTCTGTTAAAAAAACCATTCCTGCTACAACGATTAACACCACTAGAAACATTGGTATTCCTTCTAAATTTAAATTTAGGCCTATCCATGTTACAAGATCTGATTCTTTAAATGCAGAAGCAATAGCCAGACCACCTCCAATCAACATTGCAATACCCCATGGAATAGTTTTTGCATCTTCCCATTCAAGCAATTTTTTCTTAATCCCATTTTCATTGATTGTTCCATTTGGTAATAGAAATAATAATAATGCAGCAAAAAATGCTACGGTAGAATCCTTTACGTAAGCTTGAACACCAAGAATGTCTGACCATCCTAAAATGGTTACTGCGCCAAATTCCATTTTACGCCGAAACACAAAGCCCAATGCATATAATATACAAATGATAAGGACTCGTCTTTCAGCAACTCTCATTGTTCCAAGTTCTTTGTATTCATTTTGAATAATATCATGAGAATCATTCAAACCACCATCAATCCTAAAATAATTGATTATAAATAACCAAGATATAGGAAGAAATA
The DNA here is from genome assembly GCA_029936965.1 of Fidelibacterota bacterium. Taxonomy (GTDB): domain Bacteria; phylum Fidelibacterota; class Marinisomatia; order Marinisomatales; family TCS55. The sequence continues at coordinate 104,388 of JAPYRG010000007.1, read as the reverse complement.
CAATCACAAATGGGAAACCTATTTTCAACCAGTCAGTAAAAACTATGTCTGGTGAACCTGGAAAAATTTCTTTCATAGTAGTCACAAATAACAAATTTGGAGGCGTGCCAATCAGAGTTCCTGTTCCACCAATACTTGCAGCATATGCTATAGAAAGCATCAATGCGCTTCCAAATGCATTGTTACCATTTACTGATTCCCTTTGAATAATTGCTAGCCCAATAGGTAACATCATTAATGTTGTCGAATTATTTGAAGTCCACATTGATAAAAATGCAGATGCAATCATAAAACTTAATATAATTTGTCGTCTACTTGTTCCAATCAGTTGTATGGTTCCAAGGGCAATCCGTTTATGAAGATTGTTCGACTCTATAGCTTTTGCTACTAAGAATGCTCCAATAATTAATAATACAATATGATGTCCATAACTTGCTGCAATATGATTAGTATTTAGGATGCCCAATGTTGGAAAAAGAACTATAGGAATAAATGCAGTAGCAAAAATTGATATGGCTTCCGTTACCCAAAAAATTGCCATTAGGATAGATACCGCAGCTGCTTTCATTGCCTTTGGGTTCATACCCTCCGGTTCTGGAATTATCATAATCAAGGTAAATACAATAATACCTAAAACAATACCAATCTTTTGTCGATTAATCATCTAATGAATAATTACTGTGGTAAGGTAAACTAAGTGAAGGATTTTTTCATAAATAAAGAAACGATTTTGCCCAATATTAACCTGGGCAAGAATTATCCTAGCAAAAGTCAAGTATATTGCTAACAAATACATTAAAAACATTTTATAAAATTAATCCAACATGGAAGCACCAAGCGCTGGCGCCTCATCACCAAGATCATTCAGAAGAATTTTGACACCATCCAATCCATTGCCAATTGAATATTTATCAGCATTTTCCTTCACTATTGGCATCAAATCAGATTCTAGCTCATGGTAAATAGTGCCACCTACGATAATACGTTCAACGCCTGTTATATTAATTACATTTGCAATTCCAATTCCTAATGCGCGTGCTTGATATTTTAGTAATTCAGAAACAATAGTGTCGTTATTATGCCAGGCATCAAAAATATCTGCAGCTCGGAATCTGCTTGGATCAATTACACAACTATTACCAGAATTAATTTTTTCTTCAAGAAATGTCTTAAATCCATGATAACTTACAATTGCCTCCAAACAACCATGACGCCCACATTTACATAAAGGCCCATCTATATCAATAATCATATGTCCAACTTCTGCAGCAGTTGAATTATATCCAGTGATTAGTGTTCCATTATATATATATCCTCCTCCTAAACCTGTGCCCGGATAAAGTGTAAACAGTGATGACGCTCCCTTTCCAGCTCCAAAATTATATTCTGCTAGGGTGGCCATATTTACATCATTACCTAATTTAAATTCTATTTCCGTTCGTTCTCTCAACATTGCTCTTACAGGAAAATTATTTTCCTTAAATGCTGTAAGTTGTTTTGCTTCTCCAAGTTGATTATCAACGGGACTTGGCAAAGCAATTCCTACCGATATAATCTTACTATCCTTAATATTAACAGCTAGCTCCTTATAGACATCACTAATTTGATCCATTACAGCTAAGATATCAGCTCTATTAGATAAACGGTGTTTCTTGCGATATATGACATTAAAGCTACTATCTGTTACTACTCCTAATACCTTCGTTCCGCCCAGATCAAGCCCTATTCTATATGACATAAATATATAACCTCTGTTTTACACATTATCCACTGCTTTTTGTAAAAGCGTATTTACTTTATTTGCAAGATTATAAAGATGACTATTTTCAACAATAGTCATCATTTTATTTGCATCGATAGCTGCAATTGTTGTTGAGAGGTCTTCATTCTCCCATAAAACTACATTACATGGTAACAATAATCCAATTGCCTGCTCATCATTCAAAGCTTCAAAAGCTAGAGGTGGATTACATGCCCCAAGAATAGTATATTTTTGAAAATCCTTATCTAGTTTTTTCTTTAGAGTACTTTTTACATCTATTTCAGTTAATACTCCAAATCCATTTTCTTCTAATGTCTCTCGAATACGATTATCTGCATCTTCGAATGATAATTGCACTGTCCTTTGATATCCATAATTCATGCAATATTTCTATACAGGGAATTGTTGAATGATAGATGCAATTGAAGCAGTTAGATTTTTTGCATAAGGAATATGAATGAATTCATTAGGGCCATGGGCATTAGACTGTGGTCCAAGAATACCAGTTATTACAAATTGAGCCTTAGGAAATTTTTTTCCCAACATAGCCATAAATGGTATCGTTCCACCCTCACCCATAGATAAAGCAGGTTTATTAAAATAAGAATGAGAAGCTTCCTGAATTGCGCTATCCAACCAAGGCTCTATTTCTGGAGCATTCCAACCTGTAGCTGGCTCATCAAATTCAACAGTAATGCTGGCATCATATGGAGGATTTTCTGTTAATGTCTTTTTCATTACTCTTACAGCAATTTCTTTATCCAGTGTTGGGGGAATTCGCATTGATAACTTTACTTCAGAATAAGGACGTAATACGTTTCCTCCATCTTTTATAGCAGGAATTCCATCCAACCCAACAATAGAAAGTGCTGGTTTCCATGTTTGTCTAAGCGCCTCTTCAACTGGATCAATTGTAGTGGAATTCATCGATCCATGCCATGGAAATTGGTCTAATTCCCCATCTAATGCATCTACCATGCTCTTGGTGTCTTTTATTCTTCTTTCTGGAATATTAACATTAAGATCTTCAAGTAAAATTGTTCCTGAACTTTCATCTTCTATTCGTGAAAGAAGTTGTCGTAATACACGAAATGAAGATGGAACTATACCGCTTGCTGATCCTGAGTGTACACCTTCAGTTAATACATCAACACGAAGTGTGCATCCAATAAGACCTCGTAAAGAAGTTGTAGACCAAAATTGTTCATAATTCCGCGCTCCAGAATCTAGGCAAATAACTAGATCAGGTTTACCAATTAGTGGTGCGCAATGATCCATATAAAATGGTAAATCTGGCGAACCACTTTCTTCAGAAAATTCAATTAAGATAACAATTCTGGGATGGTCTAAATTTTGATCTTTCAATGAACGGACAGCTGCAGTGGATGCAAACATTGCATATCCATCGTCTGCGCCACCGCGTCCATATAGTTTATCTCCTTTTAAAACAGGATCCCAAGGACCAAAGCCATCTCTCCATCCTTGCATTTCAGGTTGTTTATCTAAATGTCCGTACATTAGAATATTTCCCTGTATGTGCCCGGGGCAATCTATCATTATTAATGGCGTCCTATCTTGTTCTTGAAAAATATGAACAGTGCTTCCATCGGGCTTATATTTTTCTGCCCAATCGCCAGCTAACTTCAATGCTTTGGTCATATGTCCATTTTTCAACCAATCGGGGTCAAAATCTGGTGATTTATTTGGTATTCGAATATATTCTATTAATGTTGGGGTAATATGTTTATCCCAAAATTCATTTATATAGCTACCATTTTTTGAATGATTTATCATTATCGATAAAATTTAGAGTTGGAATTTCGTTTTTATTAATAAAGGATCAAGCAATTTTTTACATAAATATTAGAAAACTATTTTTTATAGTATGTATAAATTCAAAAATAATTAATCATGGCAAAACATCCATTACTTAAAGAAGTTCAAGATAATATTTTATTGAAAAAATATTCTAACAAGTTTGGTACGCCACTATATATTTATTATGGCTATCAGATTAAAGAAAATCTTCAAGAAATTAATTCTGCATTGCAATCCTACTTTGATCAATACCAGATATACTATGCTGTAAAATCAAATAGTAATCCAAATCTTCTTTCATTTATGCATGATTATATTCCGTCTATGGGCGCGGACTGCTCAAGTCCAGGTGAATTATTTGCTGCAAACAAAGCTGGGATTCCTATGGAAAGTTGTGTATACAATGGAAATTATGAATCGAAAAAAGATTTACAATCTGCTTATGATAGCGGTTGTGAAATTAATCTAGATGATTCAACATCTTTTCAAAGATTAAAAAAGATAGGAGTTCCTAATTATATAAGCTTTCGGTTAAACCCAGGTATTGGAAAGGGTCGATTTAGTCAAATTATTACTGGCGGAAAAGAAGCAAAATTTGGTATTCCAAAAGAGAAAATTATCCATATTTATGAATCTGCTAAAAAGGATGGGGTGAAATTATTTGGATTACAATCTCATTCAGGTTCAGCAATACTTGATGAAGATCACTTCGTAAATAATACACATCTCATCCTTAATACTGCACGTAGAATTGAAAATAGAATTGAACAAAATCTATCAAAGATATCAATTGGGAGCGGATTTGGTATTCCATATAGTGATGATGAGGAGGCTCTTAATCTCAACAATGTTTTTTGTAAAATATCTCGAGTTTTTGAAGACTTTTATGGAAAAGATCAATCTGATTGGCCCATATTATGTATAGAACCAGGTAGATCAATTATAGGAAATACTTGTATCTTATTAGCAAAAGTAACTGGCATTAAAGAAGGCTATAAAAATTTTATTGGTTTAGACGCCGGAATGGAAACGCTTATGCGTCCTGCATTGTATGGTGCTGAACATCGTATCTATAAACTGGGCACAAAGCATGAAACAGAAAATTTACCTGTAGATATTACTGGGCGTATTTGTGAAAATACTGATAGGTTAGCAGTTAATATATCTTTCCCAAGAGTTGTTGAAGGAGACTTAATTGCAATTATGGATGCAGGTGCTTATGGATATGCCATGTCAAATCAGTATAATACTAGACCACGTTCTGCAGAAATATTGGTAAATGCAGATGAATATCATCTTATTAGATCAAGAGAAACTATCGAAGAAATATTTCAGAATTGCAATATTTAAGAAATACAAAACCGTTATACTTTTTCATGATGAATATATTGTGTTCTGTTTTTGCACAAGAACATCCAAGTATTCATGAAATTCAGCTTGAGTATTATAAGAATAACTATATTGAATCACCTAATCAGGATGCAAGTGAGCTAATTATAGCTAAACAAACCCGATCAACTACTCCTGGCAGAGAAGTATTTGGCTATCACCCATATTGGATGGGTACTGCATGGCAAAATTATAACTACAACTTAATTTCGACAATCTCCTATTTCAGCGCTGAAGCAACAGCAACAGGAGGTCTTAGCGATCTTCATGGTTGGCCGGTAGTAGGTCTGATAAATTTGGCACACTCATATGGTGTTGACGTGGTTCTTTGTGTAACTCTTTTTAATAATGGAGAATTAATAACGTTATTAAGTAATCCATCCTATAGACAAAATCTAATTGATAATCTTTTAACACAAGTCCAAGCAGGAAATGCTGATGGAGTAAATATTGATTTTGAATCATTCCCTCCTTCACAAAAACAAAATATGGTACAATTTATTACTGATCTTACAAATACGTTCCATGCTGAGATACCAGGTTCTAAAATTACATTAGCGACACCAGCTGTTGACTGGAATAACGGATGGGATTACAGCGCCCTTGCAACTATAAGCGATGGATTATTTATTATGGGTTATGATTACTATTATAGCGGAAGCTCAACTACTGGTCCAAATGCACCGCTTTCTGGAAATGGATATACTGTTTCTTGGACTATAAATGACTATTTGAATAAAACAAATAATCAGTCAGATAAATTGATTATTGGATGCCCTTATTTTGGTTTTGAATGGCCAGCTTCATCCGGTTCTAGTGGCGCATCGACCACAGATAATGGATCAGCAAAATTATATGCTGAAATGGAAGGAAATGCTTTATCATATGGAAAACTATGGCATGAATCCTCACAAACCCCTTGGTACCGTTATCAAAATCCAAATTGGATACAGGGATGGTATGATGATAGTCTATCTTTATCTCTAAAATATGATTTTACTATAGAAAATGATTTATTAGGTGTAGGTATTTGGGCAATGGGATATGATGGAAATAATCTGGAACTATGGGATCTTTTATCTGCAAAATTTGGTGCAAATTCTCCTCCTACTACTCCTAATAGATTATCAATTAAAAATATCGGTAATGGAAGTGTAATGATTGATTTTCAGGGAGCACAAGTTGCAGATTCATATATTGTACTAAGGGGATATTTAGATAATAATGCTATTGATACCCTAGATATATATACTCAACGACCCATTATCATTAATAATTTGTCAATTGGTGAGTCCTATTTCCTTTCCGTTACAGCAAAAAATGATTTTGGCTATAGCCCCCAAACTGAATTTCTTGGCATTATACCTTCAAATGAAAATGTTAAAAGTCTAATTATTAATGGATTTGACAGAATAAATGGTACCAATAATACATTTGATTTTATTATGCAACATGGGACTGCATTCCATGATCAAAATTACTCTTTTGATAGTGCCACCAATGAAGCTCTAATTGAAGGAGATGTAGATTTGAATAATTATTCAATAATCGACTGGATCCTTGGAGAAGAGGCAACTACAACGAGTTCTTTTTCTATTATTGAACAAGAATTAGTTCAAACTTATCTGGAAAATGGGGGGTTCCTATTTTTATCCGGTTCAGAAATAGGGTATGATCTAGCAAGCGAAGGAAGCGAACAAGATATAGAATTTTTTCAAAATTATCTAAAAGCAAATTATATATCCGATGCTGCAGGAGAATATCAAGGAACATATAATGGATTTGGAATTGACAACTCTATTTTTGATGGAATTTCCAATATTACTTTTGATGATGGAAACCATGGAACTTATGATGTAGACTGGCCAGATGGTATTAAACCAACTAATGGTGCAGAAATATGTATTAAATATGATAATGTGGATTATAGCTCACGGGGTGGAATGGGTATAAGCTATTTGGGGAAATTTGGTAATAGTAATTATGATGGAGGGCTTGTATTCTTTTCCGTTGGATTTGAAACAATTTATCCACAAACAAAACGTAGTGAATTATTAAATAGAATTCTCAATTTCTATGAAGCAGAACTTGATGCAAATGATGAAAATGAAATATCTCTGCCAGATGAAGTAAAAATACATGCACTTTATCCTAATCCTTCTAATTCATCCATAACACTGGATTTTTCATCAAATTATAAAAATGATAATGCGAAAATAGTAATCTTTGACTTATTAGGTCGACCTGTAAAAACTGCATATCTTTTATTAAATGGAAATCAGAATTATAGCTGGGTATGGAATGGACTTGATATAGAAAATAAAGAATTACCAACAGGTATGTATATATTAAGTATTACAATAGGGCAAACTATGGAAACACAAAAAGTTACATTATTAAAATAAATGAACAATTGTTATAAAATATTATTTCTACTTGTAAATATCTTATTCGCACAAACTCATCAGTCTACCCATCAAATTCAATCAAAATATTATAATACTATTTCATCACCCCCAGTTGATAAAATACCAGTACGTACTGGTTTAGATATTCTATTGGATAGTAAAATTGATTTAATTACTGGTAAAATGATTGCTCTTGTAACAAATCAAACAGGAATTGATCAAAATGGAAATCCAAATTATAAAAGGCTAATGTCAATGGATGAAATAAAATTAAAAGTTGTTTTTTCTCCAGAACATGGTTTATTCGGAGAGGCAGATAAAGAAATCACATACGCTAATCAAATTGAGGATCTACCAAAAGTATATAGCTTATATGGTTCGACACGAAAGCCAACTAAGGAAATGTTGGATGGAATTGATATGATTATTTATGATATACAAGATATTGGAGCTCGCTTCTATACATATATTTCAACATTGGGATTGGTTATGGAAGCGGCTGCTGAACTAAATATACCAATAATTGTTTTAGATCGTCCAAATCCAATTCGAAGTGACATTGTTGAAGGACCAATATTAGATCTTAAATACCAATCATTTATTGGAAAATATCCCATACCTATACGATATGGATTGACAATTGGTGAACTCGCTGAAAAAATTATTCAGGAAAAATGGATTCGTCTAGCTCCAAAATTGACCGTTATCCCTATGGAGGGATGGAATGTGTCGTTATGGTATGATGAAACAACCTTGCCATGGGTAAAGCCTTCTCCAAATATTCCTAATTTGGAAACAGCATTGATCTATCCTGGCATGTGCTTATTGGAAGGAACAAATATTAGTGAAGGAAGAGGAACAGATCATCCATTTAAATGGTTTGGGGCTCCATGGATAGATAGTAAAAATTTATCTAAAGAACTAAATAAATTAAAATTATCAGGAGTGGTATTTGTGCCAAAATCATTTGCGCCTATATCAATACCTGGAGTAGCAGACAAACCAAAATATGAAAATCAACTATGCCATGGAATTGAGATCAGAATTATTGATAGAAATAAATATAATAGTGTTAAAACTGGTATAAGTATTTTAAAAAAAATAAATAAACTATACCCTGATTTCCTTATCATCAAAGAGACTCGTTTGAACAAACTTTGGGGGAGTGATACACTTTTAAAAACTCTGCAAGAAAAAAGAGTTTCATACAATTATTTTGCTGCTGGAGGAATAACAATATTTTTACTACTGATTTCAATGATAAATTAATTTTATACATTATTCTTTAGCTGATAAATGAAAAAAAATTAAAATCTTTTAATATTTTTCTGATGAACAAAAAATATCTATTCAAACTTAATGCTTTATTTATCCTTATGATTTTCCTTTTGCAATGTAGTAAACCTATGGCTCTATATAACGCTACAGGACACAAAAAGGCACTTGATCCAATTACTTCTATTATCCAATCCTCTGGTTTGCAGACAAATATTGGTATTAAGGTAATAGATTTAAAATCTAATGAAACTATATATGAATGGAATCCTAATTCATTATTTAATCCTGGAAGCAATACTAAATTATTTACTTGTATTGCTTCATTAGCATTACTTGATACAAATACAACTTTTTCTACTTCAGTATATCAAGATACTAACTCAATTTATTTAGTAGGTGGCGGAGATCCTCATCTTACCATTGAACAATTGGATACGATTTCTCAAACAATAAGTGATACAATTAAACTCCACTTAGGAAGAGATTATTGGTTTTTAAATAATCGTTTACGTATGCGATCAGTAGATTTAGCAAAAAAGATTAACAATCTCGTTGTAGATAATTCTATCTTTGATAACATCTTTTATGGCCCTGGATGGATGTGGGATGAAGGTTCCTGGTGGCATGCTGGACAAATCAGCGCAATGACATTAAATGAAAATTGTATTGATTTTTATGTTTCACCTGGAAAACTAGGGAAACCAATCATAATTAATACCCATCCAATAACAAATTTTATAAGTATTCAAAATGAATCAATTACAGTAAATGATACTGCAAATTTTCAAAAATTGAAGATTAAACGTGATTGGGAAAATCAGAAAAATAATTTCATCATTTCTGGAAATATAATGGATACTTCATCCGTAGATACTTTACAACGTAATATACATGACCCTAGTTTATTCGCAGGAACTATTTTTGCGGAAATGCTTGTGAGTAAAGGTCTAAATATTAAACATATTATTAAAGGCTCTGTTCCAAATGATGCAATGAAAATTACAGAACATGAATCCAAACCTATTGTTCATTCGCTTAATGGCTTAATGAAAAGAAGTGAAAATCTTACAGCTGAATTAATAGTAAAATATATTGGATCAACTGTTTATGATACCATTGGCACTTGGAATAATGGTCTTCTTGCTATTAAAACATTTTTACATGATACAGTAGGTGTTGATACAAACACATTTAGCTTAAGTGATGGCTCAGGAATGTCAAGATATAACTACAGCAGTCCAAATCATTTTATATCTGTTCTTTCATGGGCATATAATAATAAAAATATACGTAATCAATTTTTAGAAACATTTCCTATTGGTGGAGTTGATGGAACGTTGGAAGAAAGATTAGAAAATATTGATACAACAACTACTATTTTGGCAAAAACTGGTTCTCTTGCTGGGGCAAGTTGTTTATCAGGTTATATTATTTCCAATACTAAAAATCCACTTGCTTTTTCTATTTTGATGAATGGATTCGTCAATTCATCTACACCCTACCGTAAGCTTCAGGATGAAATAGTTTATGCACTAACAAAAATAAAACTATGATAAAGCCAAAAAGATTAAAGTCTCAATCTACTATAGGAATAATCAGTCCATCCTATTGGATTGATGAAAATATTTTAAAGTAAACATCAGAAATTTTAACGAGCCGAAACCTTAAACTTGTATATGGAAAAAATATCTATACAAAAGATGGTCCTTTTGCAGGGAGTCCTGAACTACGAGCTAATGATATTCATGAAATGTTTTTAGATCCTTCAATTGATGCAATTCTATGTGCTCGGGGAGGTTATGGTGCATACCAAGCAACTCTACCTATATCATTGCCTGTAGAATTACAAGCTGGAAATACTATATCTATAAAACTTCTTGAATCAGCTGTTCAATGACTTTTTGCGGAAAAGACTATCTGCCTTCACTTTACTCTTTCCATTATATTGATTATATATTTACTCAATTATGACTAAGTACAAACGAGAACTAGGTTTAAAAGAATCTATTGCAATAGTAATTAGTAGAATAATTGGGTCAGGAATATTTCGTGTACCTGCATCAATTATGGTTCTCGTTAGATGTACGTCTTTATTTGGGGTTGTTTGGATAATCGGAGGATTAATTACAATCTTTGGTGCCGTTATATATGCAGAATTATCAGCAATGATGCCAAAATCTGGAGGACCCTACGTATTTTTAAAAGCCGCTTATGGACCATATATTGCTTTTATAAGAGGTTGGGCAATGTTCTTTGTTTCAGAGACTGCATCCATTGTAGCAGTAGCATTGGTGTTCTCGGAATATATTAGTTCAATATGGCTAATCATATATGGTCAGCAATTTGATTTGATTACCATATTTTTTCTATCATTGATCACGATATGGATTTTAACACTTATTAACTTGTTTGGTGTAAGTCTTAGTGGAAAAGTTCAGGTTTTTTTCAGTATTCTTAAGATAACTGCGCTTGGAGGTATTATTGGGGCAACTCTTACAGGATTTAATACTGGCAATATAGAGAATTTCAGTGATCCCTTTTGGCCTGAAACATTTGGGTGGCATACAATACTATCTATCGGCGCAGCTTTACGATACGCATTTTTTGCATTTAGCGGATGGGAAGGTGCAACCTATATTGCGGAAGAAGTAAAAGAACCACAACACACTCTTCCCCTATCTTTATTTATAGGTATTGCTGGAGTAATGCTGCTTTACATAGGTGCTAATCTCGGCTATTTATATCAATTAGATGTTGAAACAATTAAAGAAAATAAATGGGTTGCAACAGCAGCAATGAAAGTTGTTTTAGGAACGTCCGGAGGTGTCCTTATATCACTTGCAATTGCAATTAATGCATTCGGTAATATCAGCACTCAAATTTTAACCAAAAGTCGTACTTGGCATGCAATGGCACGCGATGGTTTATTTTTTCAACAGTTCAAAAGTCTTCATCCAAAATATAATACTCCAAATAATGCTCTTATTGGTCAAGGAATATGGGCAACTGTATTACTAATTTTTTCAGTTTTAGCCACTTATAAACAATCAGGTATTTCAGGAACAAATACGTATGAAATGATTATTGATTTTTTCTCTGCAACAAGTACAATATTTAATATTCTAACTTTTTCCTCTATATATATACTGAGGAAAAAATGGGCAGATAAAAACCGACCATACAAAGCACTATTTTATCCATGGAGTATGATTATAGTTCTTTTACTATATAGTTCCTTTTTTATAATTACTTTAATTACGGCTTTCATACCATCAATAATTGGTTTTGCATTAACTTTGAGTGGAACTTTTTTCTACAGGAAAATCAGTAAAATAAATACGTAGGTTTCTTAATAATAATTGGATATCCAGGATAATGCCCATGCAGTTAATAATCCAAAATAAATTCCTATAATATTTCCTAAGACACCCATAAGCAACCCTACTGGTGCAAGGGATTTTTGGTATACTGTTGCAATTATAGGAGCACTTACAACTCCTCCTATATTAGCTTGACTACTTGTAGCAATTAAAAACATTGGTACCTTTAATAATCTCCCTCCCATAAATAGTATTACTGCATGTACAGCAATCCAACATATACCTACGAGTAGAAATACAGGAGCATATATAATAGAAGTAAGATTTGCCTTTGCACCAATAGTAGCTAATAATAAATACAGGAAAAAATTACCAATATGTGAAGCTCCAACATTCTCCAGATCAGATAATGGTGTAAGAGATAAAATAATACCTAAAATGCTCACTATTATAATTGTCCAACCAAAGCTTGTAACAATTCTTCCTAAATCTGGTATCCATTCGCCAATTTTTAATGAATAATATCCACCTATCATCCCAATTGATAAAATAGTAATCAAATCAATAAATCTTATTGGCCTTCTTTTAGAGTCAATGTCACTCATTTGGATATTGATATTTTCAATTAAAGAAGTTTCAACTCCATTCCAGCGATCAATCCGTTCCTGATAAGCAGAAAAGAATATCACTATTCCCATCCAACCATATCCAACTATTGTGTCCACAATTATCATTATTCCAAATAAATCATCTGGTGTTCCAATTGATGATCCTACCGCAACCATATTTGCACTACCACCAATCCAACTTCCTGAAAGTGCACCTAAACCTTTCCAAGAATTATAAGGAAGCCAACTTGCAAATATTGTAAATGATACTATCCCACCAATAACTACACTAATTGTAGCAATGAACATTATTAAAATAGCTTTGGAACCAAGTTTTTTTAAAGCAGGAAAATTTGATGATAGAAGAAGTAAGATTAATGCAGGTGGAAGTAAATAAGTTTTTATCCAATCATATAATACTGATGATTCTGGAAGGATGCCTAATGTTGTAGAAAACATTGGAAGGAAGTATATCCAAATAACCGTTGGTAGATACTTAAATAATCCTGAAAATTCTGATTTGGAATTAAGATAGTATATTAAACCGATTATAGCGATCAAATACACTAAAATTGCCATTGGATCTTGTAAAGGAATCATGAGGTCATCTTTCCTAATATAACGGGTTTATCAGCTCCAGTTACTGAAGGTATATTTCCAGGAATTTCTTTGATATGGGCCACAGCAAAAATAGCAAACCCTAGAGCTTCTTTGCTATCAACAGATATATTTAATTTACTTGATTGTATAACTTGTATTGGTTTAAAAAGATTATTCAAGAATTTTATTATGCACATATGATGCGCACCTCCACCACTTACAATTAATCTACTCACATTGTAATCATTAATGAATCCCTTACATCCTAAAAATACAGACTTTGCAGTAAAAAAAGATAATGTCGCCAATTGATCTTCAAAATTATGTTTATCAATATTTTTTATGTATGTATTTAGCCAGTTCAAGCCAAACTGATCTCTTCCTGTTGATTTTGGTGGGCCCTGGATAAAATATGATTGATTCAACCATGTAGACACCAATTCTCTATCAACATTACCTTTAAGAGCCTCATTTCCATTATCATCAAATCCATCTTTAAACATACTAAGATATGCTTCATCTAATAAAGACATTCCAGGTCCAGTATCAAAACCTATTATATCATCATTAGATTTTGATGGTAAAAATGTTACATTGGCTATTCCACCAAGATTCAATGTAATTACTGAAGTTTCTTTATTTCGGAATAACCATTCATCTATTTTTGGCATTAATGGAGCACCAGTACCACCTGCATCAATATCTGCTGATCTAAAATCTGAAATTACTGGAACGTTTAATTTTTCCGCTAAGTATTGAGGAGAGCCAATCTGCACAGAGGATTTTCCGCTAATATGATGAATTGTCTGACCATGAGAACCAATTAGATCTAAATTATTTATTTCTTTTTTTTGTAAGTGATTATATAATGTATCTGCATACCATTGCCCAAGATAATCATCCAATTTATTGTAATCTAATTCTGGATTATAAACTGCTTGTCTAATCTTGTCTTTCAAATCATTAGGATATGGAATAGATATATCATCAATTATTTGATAATGCACATCATTATTCAAACGGATATCTGCAATAATAATATCCAGACCATCCATTGAAGTGCCTGTCATTAAACCAGCAGTTCGTATTATTTCTTTTGAAGATAAATACATAAAAAATTTACTTAGATTTAATAATAATCAATCAAAAATCAAGTGATTACTATTGTAGTAATAAATCTAATTTAATTGAAGTATTGATTTTATTAAGGTATTATGAAATTTTCTACGAACTTGCTTAATACCAGGATTTTTTCGTGTCGGATATACTCTATTTGTAAGTAATACAACTACTAACTCTTGTTCCGGATCTATCCAAAAAGAAGTACCCGTATAACCCAAATGACCAAAAGCCTTATCAGAAAAAAAATCGCCAGCACTGCTTGCTCCATCACGATCAGGTCTGTCCCATCCATATCCTCTATTTGCTTCATCAACTGTACTATGTCTTGCAGTAAATAATGATAACAAATCTTTATCAATAATTTTTTTATCTCCGACCATTCCATTATTTAATAACATTTGACCATATTTCCCCAGATCCTCTGCATTAGAGAATAATCCTGCATGAGCAGAGATTCCACCAAGCAAATTTGCATTTTCATCATGGACATAACCATGAGCAGTTTTTCTGGGAAAAAGTTCATATGATAGAGATTTCATAGGACCAAATAATTCTGTAGCTATATAAGCAATTTTTCTCCTAAATGAATCATTGGAAGTTCCAATTGGTATTACTGTTCTTTCAGTTGGTGGAATATTTTTCCATTGATTTGCAGGAGGATTATAAAATGTATTATTCATTCCAAGCGGTGAAAAGAACCAACTCTTTCCAAGCGCATGAAGATTATTACCTCCTATTCTTTCTAAAATTGTTCCTAATAGTATCATGCCTAAATCGCTGTATTTGTATTCACTTCCTGGCTTATATGTGAGTCTCCGATTAATTATATTGTCAAGAACATCGCCCCTTCCTTTATATTTACTCTCTAGAAAATATCGATGATAAGCGCTTAATCCTGATTCATGAATTAATAAATGGCGAATTGTGATTGTATCCTTTCCAGATTTATAAAAACCTGGGAAAAAATCATTAATAGGCTGATCGAGAGAGAGCTCTTCATCCTCAACTAGCTTCATTACAATTGGAGTTGCAGATACTACCTTTGTTATTGATGCAAGATCAAATATAGTTTCTGTAGAAACTTCTTTCGATTTATGATATGTATGGTATCCTAATCCCTTTGAAACGAGTATTTCCCCATGTTGAGAAATAAATACTTGTGCACCTGGAAAAATTTTAGCTTCTATTGCACTATCTATAACTGATAAAGAATAAGAAACATCAATTTTCTCTAATATAGAATCATCTCGATGAACAAGAATTTGACTGCCTCTTATTAATTTTTTATCTAGGTCAACCGGTAAACGACCTGTGATATCAATATTTGTTAATAAAGCATTAGCGGCAGCTTCTACCAAAACACTACCGTATCCATACGCAGCAATATATGTATCAATATAATCGTAGTTTGGTAAATAAGGACTACCGAAACTGGTTACAATAAAAGAAATTCCTCTTTCATGTAACTTCTTTAATAAGTCTGCATAACTAGGATCTATAGTTGCTATTCCTTTATTCATGCGGATTCGTATAACTACAGATATGAATGCCAAATCAACATCCTTTAACTTATTAGTTATTTCATTTATTTTTTTATTATTCACTTTTTCAGTTACAATAATTTCTTTTAAATCTGGATAAGATCTTTTTAACCTATCTTTCATAGGGAACAAATACTTTTGTGAGTTTTTATCCTCAGTGATTGCCAAATGAGCAATCTTTTTATAATCTGATATTTTGCTTAATAAGTCATCTTTGTCTTTAACAACCGTAATAGATAACTGAGCTATTTTATTCGCAATCCTTTTATGATTAGGATTACCAATTATAGAATTACTTTCTTCCCAATCTCTTATACCTCTATCTGACAATAGATTAAGATCTTCCTTTGCCAGCCAAATTCGCTTTACAGATTCATTTATTCTTTCTTCCGATATACGTCCAAATAGAACTGCTTCTTTTATTGCATTTATTGTTGAGTCTACATCAAGAGGTAATAAAATAATATCAGCACCTGCCTCTACTGCTCTTACACAAGCCTCAGAAGATTTGATGTTATTTAAAGCTCCCATCTCCATGGCATCCGTAACAATTAAACCATCAAACTTTAATTTCTTCCTCAACAATCCATTGGTAATTACTGAAGATAAAGTTGCTGGTTTTTTCGAACGATCTATACCAGGTGTTATTACATGTGCCGTCATTACCATTTTTACACCATTTTTTACTGCAGCTTTGAATGGTGGTAACTCAATTTTAGATAAGTCCTTTTTATTCCCTGGAATTATTGGCAATCGAGTATGGCTATCTGTTGCTGTATTGCCATGCCCTGGAAAATGTTTAACACAAGCGTAAACATTTTGCTCTTGAACGCCACGAATAAATGAATTTCCAAAAATACTAACCATACGTGGATCATCACCATACGATCTAAAATTGATAATAGGATTATCCGGATTATTATTTACATCCATCACTGGTGCAAATATCATATTAACTCCAAAAGCTTTTGCTTCTTTGGCAGTAATCATACCCTGCTCATATGCCAAAACATTTCGACCCGTTGCTGCTACAGCCATATTTGTTGGGAATAGTGTTGCGCCATCATACCATTGGCCGAGTCCTCTTTCATAATCAGCAGCAATAAACAATGGAATCTCTGACCAACTTTGAGCTATTTGTATGCGATTAAATGTTTCTTCTAATCCTCCTCCGTAAACAACTGCTCCACCTATTCCCAATTCATTTATCCATCTATGAAATTGTTTATATTCAAATGTTGTGTCGTTTGTTATATCTCCTTTTAATCGAAACACAATCATCTGAGCTATTTTTTTATCAAGTGAAAGTTTTTCCCAGGGCTCCTGGATAATCTCTGCTTTTTCTTTGCTTACAAAGAGTTGACAACCTGTTATAAATAAGCATAATAATAAGAGAATAAGTTTAGAAAAAGTTATGTGATCGTCTTTCATTTGGCTTCAAAGTTAATTGCTCTTAATCAAGCATTCTACATTCAATTCTATCCTTGTATAACTTAATGACTAAAAATAGATTACTTCACTAATTAATTATTATCTACATAGAGACTATAGATAGATCTAATGACATCTGAAGAAAAAAAATATACTATTATTGGAGTTGATGGAGGTGGATCTAAAGTATCTGCAGGTATTTTAGAATCTAATGAAATATCAACTTTCACAATCAAATCATTATCACATCAATATTATAATGAGTCATCAGAATTTAATTCTGACTTTTGTCCAGTGGCTATGGATATCCAATTAAATGAATATAATAATGAACAATACAATGTAAATAACGATGAGATTCTTCAAGGAAACGCAATCATAGAATCATTTCATAACTCTATCATAAATCTAAATATTACAAAACCCATATTGATAGGAATTGGGATGGTAGGTTTAAAAACAAAAGATTTGAGAGGTGTCGGGGCAATTGCTAATGGACCAAGAATGCCAAAATTTTGCTTCCAATTAGAGAATGAATTAAATGAATCAAACATTCATTTATACAAACCAATTCAATATATTGGAAGTGATGCTGATAACTGTGGAATTGGCGAAGAATATGGAAAAGATGGTTTATTCAAAGATATTCAGAATGGCTACTATATAGGTGGTGGTACAGGTACAGCAGACGCATTAAAACTTGAAAATGAATTGATCCCTTTTGATAATATATCTTCATGGATAGCTAAGACATGGGAAATATTAAATGGAAATAATATTTCCATGGAGAAGTACACATCACTTCAAGGTATTCAATCTATATATAGTTACTATTCCAAGATACCAATCAATAAGCTTCGGGATGAGTCAATTTATGCAAATCAAATTTTTTCAAGAGCATTAGAAAATGAACAAGCAGCTTTATTAACTTGTGCAGATATAACAAGATATATGTCTACTTTAATTGTAG
This sequence comes from Fidelibacterota bacterium, assembly GCA_029936965.1. Classification (GTDB taxonomy): domain Bacteria; phylum Fidelibacterota; class Marinisomatia; order Marinisomatales; family TCS55. The sequence continues at coordinate 86,141 of JAPYRG010000007.1, read as the reverse complement.
AACGTATTGAAACAATTTTTAGTGGTTGGCAAAATAAATTTCAACTGTTAAATCCTAAACATAATATTTTGGAGAATAATCACCCATACAGAAATAATTTGTTACAACGCATAATTATAGGACAAGGTCTTGGTAAATTATTTCATCTATCAAAAAATACACCTTTACTTTGGGATCCATTACATAATAATATACATGATATGATACAGAAGTCTAGGGTGTTACCATTAGAAGCAAAAAATTTCCTTTTTGAAGACAGTGCCCTGAAGAAAGGTTTTATTATGACGTCAAACTTAGATAATTCTGCTCTTTTGGGTGCAGGGATATCAACAATTTATCATTCATGATGAATAATGAACCAAATAGACTGCTTGCTCTTGATTGCTTACGTGGACTTACCATTGCTTTTATGATTATTGTTAACACTCCTGGGAGCTGGTCATATATTTATAGTCCTCTACGGCACGCTAAATGGCATGGGTGTACTCCAACAGATCTTGTTTTTCCTTTCTTTTTATTTATTGTTGGAGTTGCAATGAGATTTTCATTCAAACAATACAATTACGAACCATCAGCAAACCTCATTAAAAAAGTTTTTTGGAGATCAGTAACAATTTTTGCATTTGGTTTAATGTTAAATGCATATCCATTTATTCGACAGGATTGGGATTGGTCTAGTTTGCGTATTATGGGTGTTTTACAGCGCATTGGTTTAGCATACGGATTGGCATCAATAATTTCATTGTACATAAAAGATAATAAAATATGGATTCCTTGCAGTGTCATTCTCATTGGTTACTGGTGGATATTATTATTATTTGGAGGGAATGACCCATATGGACTTAATACCAATGTTGTGCGCACCATTGATATAACTTTATTAGGTGAAAAGCATCTCTGGCTTGGAAATGGAGTACCATTTGATCCAGAAGGATTATTAAGTACTATACCTTCAACAGTTACTGTTCTTATTGGATATTATGTAGGTATGCTTATTCAAGAAAATGAAAATCAAAGTTTACTTGTAAAATCTTTAGTAATACATGCTGCGCAAATTGCAGCAATTGGATGGATTTGGGGATTTTTCTTTCCGATTAACAAACCACTATGGACCAGCAGTTATGTTTTATACACTGCTGGAATAGCAACTTTCTTCCTAGCTCTATTCATATTTCTTATAGATATAAAAAATTATAGAAAACCGTTTTGGCCATTAATGATTTTTGGAACTAACTCTATTTTTGTTTTTGTTGGCTCTGGCATATGGGTGAAAGCAATTATAAATATAAAGTTTATATTTAAAGGAGATTTGATTTCAGGTTATAATTATCTATATAGTTCTTTTTTTCAACCCTTGGCAGGAAATATCAATGGATCGCTCCTATTTGCATTAACTCATGTATTAGTGTGGTGGCTAATCCTATATTGGCTTTACCGAAAAAGAATATTTATTAAAATATAAATAACTATGTCTTTAAATATCTTTATTACTGGTGCTAGTAGCGGCATTGGAGAATCACTAGCATATTATTATTCACGGAAGGGGTATACAATTGGTATAGCGGCAAGACGAAATGATCGTTTACAAACCGTCACAGATAAATGTATCGAGCTTGGTGGAAACCCAATAGTGTATAATATTGATGTATCAGATAAAGAAAAATGTAAAGATGCAGCAAAAGATTTTATGTCAACAAATAAAGGTATAGATATTGTAATAGCAAATGCTGGTGTTGGAGGTGATGACAATATTTTAAGTGGTGATCCTTCTGAAATAAATAGTATACTTAAAATTAATTTACTTGGGGTAACTAACAGTGTTATACCATTCATTCCAAAAATGAAAGAACAACATTCAGGAAGGATTGCAATAATTAGTTCTATTGCTGGTTTTCGAGGATTGCCTCATCATGGAGGTTATTCTGCTAGTAAAGCAGCACTGCGAAACTTAACTGAGAGCTGGAATTACACCTTAAAACCTTATGGAATATCATTGACTACAATATTTCCGGGATATATAGATACAGAAATGACAAAAGATCATAAATTTAAAATGCCATTTTTAATGCACTCTGATAAAGCTTCAAGAATCATCGCTAATTCAATTCAACGAAAAAGACGCAAATTAATTTTACCCTGGCAATGGAAGTTTATCATCCCAATATTTCGTATTCTCCCTCGATTTTTAATTTATAGATTTACTCCTAATCAAAAAGAATTAAAGTAACTTGCTTTTTTAACTTACGTTACTGCAACTTCATGGAGGCTATGGTTATATAAGGAATACCCGATTGTTAAAACTTTCATTGATGCTCGATTTCAACCAATATATGGTTAAACAAATGAAATTATGAAAAGAATAATTGAACCCAGATATTTTACCAAATTGGTTACTGGCAAAAATCATAAATAATGATTAATACCTTTAGGTCCCAACTAAATGAAATTAACTCTGGTGCAAGTAGACCAAAGAATGTAGATCAAACTTCAGTAAAGAAACTTGGAGTTCTAGGGTCTGGATTAATGGGACATGGCATAACATATGTATCAGCATTATCTGGAATTGAAGTAGTCATGACTGATTCTTCTCAAGAAAATGCAGAAAAAGGGCTTTCAAGAATAAAAGATATTTTACATGACAGTGTTAAATGGGGTCGAACAACACAAGAAAATGCAGAAAAAATTCTTAATCGCATAACAGCAACAGATGATTACAATAACCTTCAGGATTGTGATTTAATAATTGAGGCAGTATTTGAAGATCGTGATTTGAAAGGACAAGTTACAGCTCAAGCTGAAAAAATCATGGATGGAAATGGAACATTTGCATCTAATACTTCTACTCTGCCTATTTCTGGTCTTGCAAAAAAATCTATTCGCCCAGAGAAATTTATTGGTATACACTTTTTTTCTCCTGTTCATAAAATGAAACTTGTAGAAATCATCAAAGGTGAAAAAACCAATGATGAAACAATAGCAAAAGCTTTTGATTATGTATTAAAAATTAAAAAGATACCAATTGTTGTAAATGACAGTCGCGGGTTTTATACATCACGAGTATTTAGTACGTATACAAATGAAGGATTAGCGTTACTTGCTGAAGGAAACCATCCACAAGAAATTGAATCAGCCGGAAAAAAGGCTGGAATGCCAGTGGGGCCTCTTGCCGTAATTGATGAGGTGAATCTTGGTTTAGTTGCACGAATAAGAAATCAAACTAGAAAAGATCTTGCTGCTGAAGGAAAAGAACTACCATTAGTTCCTGCTGATCCAGTAATTGATCTAATGACCGAAACAATGAATCGTTTAGGGAGAGCAAATGGTGGAGGTTTTTATGAGTATCCAGAAAATGGGAAAAAATATCTTTGGCCTGAATTACAAACCCACTTTCCTCCTGCTAAAGATCCTCTAAATCAAGATGAAATGATAGAAAGAATATTATTTATACAAGCTATAGAAACAATCCGCGCCTATGAAGAAAATGTTGTGACATCTGTTGCTGATGCTAATATTGGAAGTATTTTTGGCTGGGGATTTGCTCCCGTCAAAGGAGGAACGCTACAGTTTGTAAATGACTATGGAATTCAGGAATTTGAAAAAAGATCTCAAGAACTAGCAAAAAAATATGGTGAACGTTTTAATCCTCCAAGAATGTTGAAAAAAATGGCTTCCAAAAAAGAAATGTTTTAAAAAAATTTATGAAAAAGAATAAATCAGTTAAGATTGGTTGTGCTTCTGCTTTTTGGGGTGATACAAGTAGCGCTGCGCCACAACTAGTATATAGTGGAAATATAGATTATCTTGTTTTTGATTATCTTGCAGAGGTCACCATGTCTATTCTAGCTGGGGCAAAAATAAAGAATCCTGATTTAGGATATGCGACTGATTTTATCAAACATATTGGTCCTCTTCTAACTGATATAAAGAAACAAGGTATTAAAGTTATTAGTAATGCAGGTGGAATTAATCTCAAATCATGCCGAAAGGCTGTTTTAGAAGAAGCAAAAAAGGCAGGAATAGAATTAAATATCGCAATTGTTGAAGGTGATAATCTAATTAATCAAGAGAATGTTTTAAGAGAACTACCAGTTAAAGAATTAGAAACTAATAAAGCTATGCCAAAGGGAATAGTTAGTATCAATGCATATCTAGGCGCTTATGGTATCAGGCAAGCGCTTAAACATGGTGCAGATATGGTTATCACAGGTAGATGTGTTGATAGCGCTGTTGTGTTAGGTCCATTAATGTATGAATTTGACTGGAAACATAATGAATATGACAAGCTTGCTGCTGGGAGCTTAGCAGGTCACATCATTGAATGTGGAGCACAATGTACTGGAGGAAATTTCACCGATTGGCATTTAGTTAATAATTTTGACAATATGGGCTTTCCTATTGTCGAGGTTGCATCCGATGGAAGTTTCATTGTAACCAAACCAAAAGGAACAGGTGGAATTATTTCATTTGGCTCTGTAGCAGAACAATTTCTTTATGAAATTGGTAACCCTGGGTCCTACCTCCTTCCTGATGTGACATGTGATTTTACAAATGTTCATATTGAAGAAGTAGATCATGAAAAAGTATTGGTTAAGGGAGCAAAAGGATTTGCACCAACAAATACATATAAAGTATCGGCAACATACTTGCATGGTTATCGAATTACAATAGCTGTGATTATTTGTGGAATAAATGCTCCAAAGAAAGCCCAAGTTAGTGCTGACGCAATTATTAAAAAGACTAAACGCATTTTTTTGGAGAATGGATTGGGAGATTATATGGATACAAATATATCAATAATCGGAACTGAAACAACTTATGGAAAAAATGGAGTTAAAACTGAGCCACGGGAAGTATTATTGAGAATTATTGCGAGACATAAACAAAAAGATGCATTAATATTGCTTTCAAGAGAGCTTGCACAAGCTTCAACAGGAATGACTCCTGGGTTTATCAATATGCTTGGAGGAAGACCTTCCGTATCGCCATCCATACGCTTATTTTCTTTTTTAATACCAAAAGAACAAATAATTGCTACAGTAGATATTCATGATGAACAGTTTGAAGTAGAAACCTATACAGCAAAATCGAATCATATGGATACCAACACAAAAATATCTGGTTTATCTGATAATATAGATACTACTGATACGGAGGTAGCATTGATAAATTTAGCTTATGCACGCAGTGGTGATAAAGGCGATCATGCCAATATTGGCATCATAGCAAGAAGGGCTGAATACTTACCGTATATTCGAAAGGCACTTTCAATAGAAATAGTAGCAAAATATTTTGCTCACGTTCTAAAAGGCGAAGTTGAACGATGGGATGTTCCCGGGATTAACGGATTAAATTTTTTACTTAAGAATTCATTAGGTGGTGGTGGTATGGCCAGTCTAAATGTAGACCCTCAAGGAAAAGCATATGCTCAACAACTTTTAGATATAATGATACCAGTTCCGCATATAATTGCTGAGGAAACGAAAAAAAATCATGACTAATCTACCACATACAAAAAATCTAGAATTAGACATTTCAAATGGCTGGCTTACTATCTGGCTTAATCGTCCCAATAGTCGCAATGCTCTTACCAATGATATGATTGAGGACTTCAATAATGTTTTTAATTCAATTCGTGATGACCGTTCTGTACGGGGAATTACTTTTCGGGGTAAAGAAGGAGTATTCTGTGCCGGTGCTGATTTAAAAGCAATTAAATCTATATTTGATGGAAAATCAAAAAAAGAAGATGTTATTCGATTTAGCATTGCAGCTGGAAATTTCTTTGAATCTATAAATACTTTGCCACAAGTAACTATAATGGTGATTGAAGGAGCCGCCATGGCTGGGGGTCTTGGTCTGGCTTGCTGTGGTGATTTTATTATTACACATACGGATACTCGTTTTTCTTTAACAGAAACGATGATTGGACTTACGCCTGCACAAATTTCACCATTCGTTATACAAAGATTGGGCTTTGTAAAAGGGAAACAACTAATGCTAACAGCAGCACAAATAAATGGAGAAGAAGCTCTAAATATTGGTCTTGCTGATTTTGCTGGTAATACAGAGTCTGAACTTGACGATCTTGAACAAAAAATTAAAAATCAGGTATTAAAATGCGCACCAGGTGCAGTTGCGGAAACAAAACGGTTGATTAGCCTTATTACGGATATACCAAGGGAAGAATTTGTATCCAAAGCAGGTGAGAGTTTTGCTGAACGGGTATTAAGTGATGAAGGTCGTGAAGGTATTGCTTCATTTCTTGAAAAACGGAAACCAGGATTTGTAGTGTGAAATAAAATAATCATTTGATATCCCTAAGATAATTTACATTCTAAGGATACGCTATACGATTCACAAAAAACACAAAGCCATATTAAAACAGTTCAGAAATTTGTTGAAAATGAAATCAGACCTTACTTGGATAAATGAGAAGAAGCTTGATTTTGACAGGTCACAGATCATGCGGGGTTTAGCCAATATCTAGGTGGAATTATAAAAAAAGGAAAAGTAATGAGTATTTTAAAAAATAAAACAGTATTTATCACAGGTGGTAGCCGTGGAATAGGAAAAGCAATAGGATTAAGACTAGCTCGTGAAGGAGCAAATATAGTAATTGCTGCAAAAACTGTAGATCCTCATCCAAAATTGCCTGGAACAATTTTTACAGCAGCTGATGAAATAGATAATGCTGGTGGAAAAGGATTGGCAATTTGTACTGATATTCGATTTGAAGATCAAGTTAAAGATGCAGTAGAACAGACTGTTGATACTTTTGACGGTATAGATATTCTAATTAATAATGCTAGTGCAATCCAACTTACAGGGACATTAGAAACTGAAATGAAAAGATATGATCTTATGCATCAAATCAATGTCCGTGGAACATATATGGTTTCAAAACAATGTATACCATACTTAAAGGATGCAAATAACCCACATATTCTAAACTTATCACCACCATTGAATATGGAAACAAGATGGTTTGCGCCCCATGTAGCATATACAATGTCCAAATTCGGAATGAGCATGTGTGTATTAGGAATGGCAGGGGAATTAAAAAAAGATGGTATTGGAGTTAATGCTCTTTGGCCAAAAACTGTTATTAAAACTGCTGCTGTACAAAACCTATTAGGGGGTGATAAGGTAATGGAAAAAGCTCGAAAACCCGATATAATGGGTGATGCAGCTTTTGCTATATTAAGTAAAAAAAGTTCTGAGTGTTCGGGAAATTATTTTATAGATGAAGAAATATTACGATCTGAAGGAGTAACTGATTTTAGTAATTATGCTAATGTATCCGATAGTGAATTAATGCCAGATTTCTTTATATAGCAATAATCAGGAATACATTTCATTTATCAAATCTTGGTAGTTATTTATAACTACTTTCCTTTTCACTTTTAATGTAGGAGTTACTTCATCCTTATCTTGATCTAATTCTTCTTCCAGAATACGAAATTTTTTGACTGTTTCATAACTAGCTAAATCTCTATTTAACTGTGAGATTTCAGCCTTTAATAAATCAATGACTTTTTGTTTTTTTGTTAAATCAGATAAATCCTGATACATTATTCTATTATCTTTGGCATACTTAGCAATTTCATCTTCATCTAAAGTAATTAAAGCCGTTAAATATGGTTTTTTATCTCCATAAACCATTGCAAGACTAATGTAAGGGCTTGTTTTCAATAGATTCTCAATGTTTTGAGGAGCAACATTTTTTCCACCAGCCGTAATAATAATATCTTTCTTTCTATCAGTAATAAATAGATATCCATCTTCATCTAAATAGCCAATATCACCTGTATGTAACCAAATATCTCCATTCTCATCAGGAATTAACAATTCTTTTGTATCCTCTTCGTTATTATAATATCCAGAAATATTTTGTGGGCACATTGTACAAATTTCACCATCAGCTGCAATCTTAATTTCCGTATTAGCTAAAGCTTGACCAACTGATCCAATCTTAGCTTTACCAATTTTATTTCCAGTCACAATTCCTGTTGTTTCAGTCATTCCGTACCCTTCATAAATATCAAGTCCAACCCAATGAAAGTATCTTATAATATTAGGAGAGATAGGCGCTGCGCCAGAAAGTAAATAGCGAATATTTCCTCCAAACATATCCTTAATTTTTCTAAAGATAAGAAAATGTGCTAATAATCTATTTAATTTTATCCAAAGACTTGGTTCTTTACCTGCGTCTTTCAATTCTGAATACTTTTTCCCTACAGATATAGCCCAATTATATATTGTTTTTTGAAAAGTTGTTGCACCCTTGATTGCAATAGAAATCTTAGCATAAAATTTTTCAAATACTCTGGGAGTACCAAACATAACCGTTGGTCCTGTTTGACGAAGATTGTATGGCATATCTTCAAGGCTATCAGCATAAACTGTTACAAATCCTGAATACAATTTTATAAAATGACCTAATAATCTTTCAGCAATATGAGATAAAGGTAAATAGGATATTCCTAGATCATTTCTATAAGTTGGCAATAAGTCAGGTAAATTTTTTACAACAGAAATAACATTATTACTATTGAACATACCAGCTTTCGGATTCCCTGTAGTACCAGAAGTATATGTAAAGCTGATAATATCATCTGGCTTTACAGATTGTAATTTATTCTCAAAATTGCCAATATTTTTAGCACGATGAGATGCTCCCAATTCTCTAAACTTTTCAATAGACAGCACATTAGGCAATTCATCTGGAATATATTTATCCATGACCACTACTTTTTTTATTTCAGATAGATCATCCCAGATTGTCAACATTTTATCTAACTGTTCCTGGTCCTCAACAAATACAATCTTACTTCCGCTATGTTTCACAATATATTTAACCTGATCTTCAGTATTTGATGCATAAACTGGCGCAGTAATACATCCGATTCCCATTATAGCCATATCTATTACAACCCACTCTAATCTTGTCTCAGACAAGATAGACACCTTATCTCCTTTTATTAATCCCTCGGCAATTAATGCATGTCCTAAATCTCTTGCCCAGCTTCCATAATCATTCCAAGTGTGACTTTCCCAAATTCCTTTATTTTTCCGCCACATAGTAATATCATCTCCATAATTCTCAACATTATACCAAAATAATTTTGGAACTGTATTTACTATATTAGTATCTGGTTTATCCATCATCTCCATTATCCGCCCCATAATTTTTCTCTGCGAATATATTTCCCCTCACCTAAATACTGTTCACGTACTTTTTCCTCATTTATTAACTCATCATAGGTGCCGCTTAAGAAAATTTTACCTGTTGTTAATACATATCCATAATCTGCTATTTTTAATGCATGGTTAACATTCTGCTCTACTAATAAAATTGTGACACCTGATTTATGCAATTCTTTTATAGTAGCAAAAATATCTTGAACTAATAATGGTGATAGACCCATTGATGGTTCATCTAACAATAATAATCTAGGCTTTATCATTAATGCGCGAGAAATCGCTAACATTTGTTGTTCTCCACCGCTTAATGTACCAGCTAATTGATCTTTACGTTTTTTTAATATAGGGAAATGAGCGTAAGCTTCTTCCATTCTTTCACTTAATAACTCTTTTTCCTTAATTAAAAATCCTCCCATAAATAGATTATCATACACTGTCAAATCTGGAAATATTCTCCTCCATTCAGGGACATGGCTAATACCCATAGAAACAATTTTTTCTGGATCTTTTCTATCGATCCGAATATTGTTAAAATGGATAGTTCCATTTTCAGGCTCAACCAATCCACTAATAGTTTTTAAAATAGTTGACTTACCTGCCCCATTAGCTCCTAAAATAGTTACAAGCTGACCTTCTTCAACCTTGAGTGAAACTCCATGTAACGCTTTTATTTTTCCATAGTAAGTTTCAACTCCAACTAGTTTAAGCATCAAGAGGTTCTCCTAAGTATGACTCAATTACTTTTGGATCATCTTTAACCACATTTGGTTTTCCTAGAGCAAGAATTTTTCCCGATTCTAAAACACATATTCTATCAGATATACTCATAACTAAATTCATATCATGCTCTACTAATAATACAGTTACTCCAAGTTCATCTCTTATGTCTCTAATAATATTTGCTATTTCTCTAGTCTCCTGATCATTCATCCCTGCTGCTGGTTCATCTAGTAAAATTAATTTTGGTTTTGATACAAGTGCTCTAGCAATTTCAGCTAATTTTTGAATAGCAAATGGTTGTCCCATCATAAATTTTTGCTCATAATTTGCCATTCCCAAAAAATCCATGATTTCAAGAGCCATCGATTCTTCCGTTTTTCTTTGATCTCTACTCACGCATCTCTTTAGCGTATCTAGCGCATCAATTCTACTATTTGCCCCTAAAAGGATATTATCTAATATTGTCATAAATGGAATATTCTGCACATTTTGAAAAGTTCGTGATATACCAGAATGAATAATACGATGTGCTTTTTTACCTAATAAATTATCGCCATTAAAATATATTTTCCCATTTTGAGGTTTGTTAAATCCATTTATGCAATTAAATAATGTAGTTTTACCAGAACCGTTTGGGCCAATAAGAGAAAATATTTCGTTATTTTTTACTGAAAAGGAAACCTCGTCAAGCGCAACCAATCCGGAAAAACGCATTGTTAAATTATCAATAATGAGGTCTGGCATAAAAGAATTAGGGCTCTGTTCTCACCGAGCCCTAATATGCTAACTATTTCTTATTCGAGCCAATCAGAAATGACGACTTGCTCGCCATTCTGCATTTGAACAAGTTGTACTTTATCTACTCCTGCATGATCATTCCGATTATATGTAATAGGTGGAAATGTACCTGATTCCCATTCATTGAATGACTCTAATCCTTTAATCAAGCTATTACGTGTAAGGTTTTTTCCAGCGCGATTTAGACCTTCAACCAAAACCATAGCCGTAGCAAATCCATAATAATGATATAATCCAATATAAGGTTGAGGAATATCGTATTTTTCACATAAATCTCTATACAATTTTGGTCCAGGGTAATCTGAATTCCACATATATGACCAGTTTGTGGCTGTAAATCCTTCTCCTGCTGATCCTGCCATTTTTCCAACTCTGGCATCAATAGTTGGACCAGTACCATAAAAGTTTGGCTTAAAATTCATTGCTTCTGCGGTTTTCATAATAACCACAGGTTCCCGAACAATTCCAGCAATAATAACATCAGTTAAACCACCTTTTAATAAATTCATAGTCTGACCTTTAAAGTCAACAGCCCCGCGTTGGTATGATTCCTTTTGAACTGTTACACCATATTTTGATTCTGCTCTAGATATCCCTAAAAGTACGTTCTGTCCATAATCATCATCTTGATATACCAATCCAATTTTAGCATCTGAATTTTTTTCCATAATATGGTCAACTAGTATTTCTGCTTGTCTATCATATCCAGTGTCCGTGTGAAAAATCAAATCCCCAGCTTGCTTGGTTAAATCGGACATTGTACCAGAATTGGTTGCTGGCGCAATTAAAGGTGTGCCTGTTTCTGCTAAGATTGGTCGAATAGCCTCACATGGAGATGTACCAATAACTTGAAACATACAAAAGACTTGATCTTTTTCAATCAGCTTCTTTATCGCTACAACTGCCTTTTGTGGATTATACTGATGGTCTTCAATAAGCATTTTAATGCTTCTTCCATGCACTCCACCTTGATCATTAATATATTCAAAATACATATTTGACCCATTCGGTATAATCGCACCAAGCTCCTTCATTGGACCGCTAAGATCTTGAACATTACCAATAAGAATCTCTGAATCTGTAATTCCGGGAGATGGTGCACGTTTTACACAACCTGAACCAAATAGCCCAATTACAATAAGTACTCCTATTATTTTTTTCATAATAACTCCTCCTCTTAAATTATTACGTAAATCGTTGCCTCGGATTAAAAGGAAATAATTTCCAATATATGCGCATTTTTAACCACATACCATATAATCCCATGGGTTGGAATATAATAAACAAAAACATAATAAGTCCGAAAATGAGTGATTGAATATCACCTGCCTGAGTATTAAATAATAATTGAATTTGATCTTCAATTAATGGGACAAACAAATTATCTAAAAGCACAATAAATAGAGATCCTAGAACTGCGCCATAAATAGAACTCGCACCGCCAACAAGCACCATAATTATGAAATATATTGATAACAAAATGTCAAAATGATCTGTAGAAATAAATGAACTTGTATGAGCAAATAATACTCCGGCAAATCCTGCAAATAATCCTGAAATAAAAAAAGCTAACATTTTATATTGTGATAAATTTATCCCAGAAGCTTCGGCTGCTTGTTCAGAATCTCTTATAGCCATAAAAGATCTACCTATCTTTGATGTCGCAATACGACGTCCGATTATAATAGCCACAATTACAAACGTGTATATCAAATAATAATTATCTAAATCCGATTTAATTGTATATCCAAAAAGTACTGGAGATGATACTTCTAGGCCTGCTGATCCTTGAGTCCAATCACGAAAAGAAATAATAATCCTTTTAACAATGAAACCAAAACCCATCGTTGTAAGACCTAAATACATACCTGAGATCCTCAGAGCAGGAAAACCAATTATAAACCCAAATAAACCCACTATAACTGGGGATAATATTAAAGATAATGAAAAAGGAACACCTAATTGATCAACCATTATAGCTGATGTATAGGCGCCAACCGCCAGGAATGCAGCATGACCTAAAGATACAAGTCCAGTAAACCCACTAAGAAGATCTAAACCTACATTTAATATGATATAGATACCTGCCAAATTCAAAACAAATAAATAATATTTATAACTAAATGAAATACCTTTTAATATAAGAGGTAATAGAAATACAAATATAATGAGAATGGGAATCCAATAAATATTTTCATGATCATAGCGGTCTTTCATTAGACTTTTTTCACTTTCTCGATACCAAATAAACCATTTGGCTTTACCATTAAAACTGCAATAAGTACGAACCAGGCAATAATATCATTGATTTCTTTTATCCATTCAAAATGAAATGATAAAGTTCCCAAGCTTATAGTTTCAATCACCCCAAGAATCACTCCGCCAACAATTGCTCCTGGAATTGATCCAAAACCACCTAAAACTGCTGCCGGGAATGCTTTTAAGCCTAAAAAACCCATCGATGTATCCAATAATGCAATTCTCGGTGCAAGTAAAACACCACTTAGTGTTGCTACTAAAGCAGAAAAAATCCAAACCAATGCATATATCTTTTTAATAGGAATACCCATAAGTTGTGCAGCAACTGGGTCTTCTGATGTCGCCTGCATAGCTATTCCCCACTTTGTATAATGAAAAATAAAATAAAATATGATAACTAAAATAATTGCACTTGCAATAATAGATAAATCAAGGACAGATATAACTATAATCCCGATTGTTATCGAGTTGTCACCAAATGGTGAGATTGGCATTAAGCTGATGGGTCCAGCAATCATTGCAACTAATGCGCGCATAATTATGGCTAAACTTAGAGTAGCCATAATAACGGAGAAGATTGGTGCATCCTTCAATGGTCTATTGATTATGAAATCAAGAAACAAACCAAAAAGCACAGAAAATATTATACTACATAGCAATGCCACCATAAAAGTCCAAGCAGATGGCTCTCCGCTATTAGATAAAAAAGTAGATACAAAAAAAAAGTTGACGTAGGCGCCAACCATCATTAGATCTCCTTGAGCAAAATTAACTACTTCAGTAGCTTTGAATATCATCGTAAAGCCCAGAGCAATAAGAGCATATATTGATCCTAATGCAATACCACTTATTATCTCTTGACCAAAGCCCGAAAGGATATCTGTCATCTTACTGTCGCCTGTCCTCTCAACACTCTATTGCCATTTTGATTAGTCACTTCTACATTAATTTCAGCATCATTTTTTTCGCTTTTAAAATTGAGTTCATCACCAGGTAATACAGGATTTAAAAAACGAACTTTGAAAGTTTGCATTTTAGAAGGATGATCATTTTCAATGATATGTTTTGCTGTTAAGCCCATTGTGCACATGCCTTGAAGAATAATATCAGGTAAACCATTCGCTTTTGCAAATTCACGATCAATGTGAATAAGATTATAATCCAAGCTTGCACCAGCATAAAAATATGGCATGTACTTACCAATCCTAATTTTTGATTTGTCTTTAATCGCCATTATTCCCCTCTTATAACCAATCTATAAGTTGCAGTACAAACTAACTTATCGTTCTGATTTGTAGAAGCAGTCATAATCTCTATAATCTGGTGAACTTTTCCAGAGCGATTTGTTTTATTAAAGTGTTCTACTATTTCAGCAGTTGTATGAATAAGATCACCTGCGCGAGCGGGATCTCCAAAATTATATTCCTGTTCACCATGAACTAATCTGGGAACAAGTTTCGAAAATTCAGAATCTAAATAAAGATTCTTTAATGCTGGCTGGCAATAAATTGCTGCAAAGGTAGGAGGTGCAAATGGATGCCCTCCATCAATAGACTTTACAAATTCACGATCTGTATAGTGGGGGTTTTTATCACCTAATACTTCAACAAATTCTTTTATTTTTTCAAAACTGATTTCATAATCAGCTTCATATTTTTTTCCAATAATATTATCAGTTGACATATGTATTTTCAATAATTGAATAATTTACAAATCAATTACCAATAAATAAATCATCGGTTAAAATGATAGAAAAAACTACAATTTTTCAACAGCTTTTGCCATTTTCAAACATGCAGATGTAACACCACCTTGATCATGAGATGTAAAACTAACAGATACTTCACACCATCCTATAATTAAATCTGGATGATGATTCAATTCTTCAGCTTTCTCAGCTAAAATATTTACAAATTTTATTCCTTCCATATAGCTATCAAAATGATAGGATTTAGATATTCTATTATTTTTAAATATCCATCCATCCATATTATCCAATTCATCATTTATTTGTTCAAAACTCAATAGGCTCATGTTAATTCCATTTTATTTAATTCACGCATTGATATAAATAACCAATAACAAGCAATTATAAATGCAACTCCTGTGGAAATCATCATCGCGTACCACACCCATTCAACGGGCTTTCCCATTTTAAAAATAAAAACTAAGGCTAGAGGAGCTGAAACTCCTAAAACTCTAATAATTGTAATTAGTAATACAGGTAATCCTTTTCCTAACCCTTGAAGTACACGTCCTGTAGTAATTCCAACAGCAATTAAGGGATACACAAATGCAAATAATCTTAAAAAAGTAACTGCAATATTTATTATTGCAATCTCAGTAGTAAAAAACCCAATAACTTTAGGCGCAAATATATAAAGTAGAATGGACATTATTACAGTTATTGAAAATGCTGCGATAATACCATACTTTACAGTATATCTTAGAATATCAAATTTCTTTGCCCCAAAAAACATCCCAACAAGCGTAGTTAATGCTGCTGCGATAGAAAATATAGGTAGGAATACTAGCATATCTATTCGACCTGCTACTTGGTAAGCTGCAACTGTGTCAGTTGAAAAAAATATTAATATTCTATTAAAAACACCCTGCCCCACTGCCATGATAATCATGGACAAAGATGCAGGCAAACCCACCTTAATTATATCCCATATAATTTCACTAGAAAACGAAAAGTCTTTAATACGAAATGTTATATAGGCATGTTGTTTAACAAATAACATGTAAACAAATATAGAGAAAACAATGCATTGGCTAATTACTGTTGCTATTGCTGCACCTTTTACGCCCATTCCAAAACCTATTCCACCAAAATTATCTAAATCAAAAATAAATAATGGATCCAGAATAATATTAATAATTGTTCCTAATCCTGCAACTAACATTGGGAGTTTCATGTCTCCTTCTCCTGCCAGAATAGACCGAAAGAAACCTGAAAATACCATAAATGGAAGTCCAATACATATTACTTGGAGATAGTCCCATGCCAAGGAAAGTATTGAGCCTTCCGCTCCAAAAATGAATAGTATATTTCTTCCAAATGTTGCGACAACTATAAATAATAATAAGCTGATAAAAAATGCAATTACAATTGCGTGCTCAGCGCTATTGTCTGCACCTGATTTATCATTCTTACCAATAAACCTAGCTATCGAAGATGTTACACCTACACCTAATCCCATAGTTAAACCAAGTGCAAGAAAAAAAAGTGGCATGTTGAATGCTATTCCTGCAATAGCATCGCCACCCAATTGACCAATAAATATCATATCTACAATATTATAAAATGTTTGGATTCCCATGCCTGCCATTATTGGAATAGCCAAAGTCCATAAAGATCTTGAAGGATTGGATAGAAATTTATTTAAGCGCGATTCTTCTTTTTGTCCGAGATCCATTACAACGAATTTATGATCAATGTTCTATGGAACTAGGAAAAAACAACAATAATTATATTGGATTGAATGGCCACAATTTTGGAAGCAATAGAATCGCCATAATCCACAATGTAATAGATAAAGGGAGACCGATCTTTATATAATCGGAAAATTTGTAACCACCTGGTCCATATACCATTAAGTTCGTTTGATAACCAATAGGTGTAATAAATGAAGCTGAGGCAGCAAAACATATTGCAAATATAAAAGGTCTTGGATCCAATCCAAGTTTTGTAGAAGCAGATATGGCTATTGGAGTCATAATAATTGCTGTTGCTGCATTTGAAGAAACTTCTGTTAAAATCATTGATATCAAATAAATCATTGCTAATAAGAAAATTGCCTGCTTATCAACAGGTATGTTTGTTAATAAATTAATTAAAGTGTCTCCAATTAATTTTGCAGTACCGCTGGACTCAATAGCAATTCCTAATGGGATGAGGCAGCCGATCAAAATGATAATCTGCCAATTAATGGAACTATATGCTTCTAGAGGTGAAATGACTTTAAATATTAGTATGATTGCTAAACCAATAATTGCAGATTTTAAAATTGGCATAATGGATAAAGCTGCTAATAATACCACACCTACAATAACAATAATACTTAACCACCAAAAACGATGTTTTCTAAGAGATCTATCTAATTGTGTTAATAAAATAAATCCGCCGGAATCCCGCATCTCATTAATTTTTTCTTTAGATCCATAAATCAACAAAGTATCAAAAGCTCTAATGATTACATGAGCTATCTTCTTTTTTACAATACCTCCCTCGCGTCTTATGGCTAAAACAAAACTTCCAAATCTTCGGCGAAAGTTAGTATCCTTTAATGATTTGCCAATTAAATCAGACTGATTAGTTACTAAACACTCAACGAGCAAGTTTTCTTCTTTAATTAATTCTTCCTGATTCAACTTTTCATCGGTCAACATAAAGACATGTTCGACTTCTTTCATGCGAAAGAAATTTTCCACTGAACCTCGAACTAGTAATATATCATCTTCTTTTAAAGGCGTTTCTCTTAAATTTTTTGAAAGAAGCTTCTTCCCTCTTTGAATACCTAAAATTGTAATATCATAATTTCTATTAATACCTCTATCCAGAGTAGTAACTCCTATTAAAGGTGAGCCTTTACCAATTTTGAACTCCGTTAAATATCCACCCATATGATAGCTCTTAGTTAAGCTAGAGGTAACTGTTCTTGATGGAAGAAATCGATAAGCGATAAAGATTATATAAATTAATCCAATAACTAATATGAAAATTCCATACTTTGAAAATTCAAACATACCTAATGGGGTATAATCACCACTATTAATATAAATTGAGTTAACAATTAAATTTGTTGATGTACCAACTAATGTCAAAGTTCCTCCTAATATAGCTGAGAAACTCAATGGCATTAAAACTTTTGATGGACTTATTTGATACTTTTCAGCCATTCGAATTGTTACTGGCATAAATATAGCTACAATTGCAGTATTATTTATTAAGGCTGATAAAAATGCAATAGATATTAAATAAACCGACAACCCGCCAATTAATGATTTGCTAACAAGCCGATTTATTCTAATCACTAAATATTCTAAAACTCCTGATTTTTGTAATGCATGGCTTAATATAAATAGAATAGCAATAGTTATTACTGCAGGATTAGAAAAACCCGAAATTCCCTGACTGGGATTTAGTTGTCCAGTTATTAAAAGTAAACTTAATACTGTTAATGCAACAACATCCATTGGTAATAACTCACTAACAAATAAAATGAATGCCAATAGAATAATAAATAAAACAATAAAGATATCAATAGTCATTATATATTAAATCATAGTAATAACAATTAATTAAATACTAATCTTTAACTTCGTCAATTTGTTCTGGATCTAAGAATTCCTGTGCATATTTGAGATAAATCTTCTCTTTTACAAAAACATCAAACAATTCTGTATCAATATGAGCATCGTTTTTCATAAAGCCCAGTATTCGCATTGCTTGACTCAAAGTTTTACCTTTTTTATATGGCCTATCTCTTGCAGTTAAAGCTTCAAAAATATCAGCGATTGCCATAATTTTTGCTTGGACAGACATCTCAGCATGATTTAATCCTTTTGGATAACCAGTACCATCAAGTTTTTCATGGTGTCCTCCTGCAAATTCAGGAACATTTCTTAAATGCTTAGGATAGGGAAGCTGTTCAAGCATATCAATCGTAACTACAATGTGGTCATTAATGACTTTTCTTTCCTCTGGAGTTAACGTTCCTCTACTAATACATAGATTATAAACTTCATTATCACTTAAAAATGACTTTGCGCTTCCATTATCTTTATAACGATATGAGGCAATTTTATTAACTCTATCTTTTCGATCTTGAGACATGAATTCTCCACCAAAATTTGACTCTTCAATAAAAGTTTTATCTTCCCCTAATTGTTTGATTTTTTTCAAATAAAGAACTCTCGCTTTTTTTATAGCTTCTTTTTTATCCATATCAGATAAAGAACTATTCTTTTGTATAGATAATTGTTTTTTTAGAAATTTTATTTCTTCATCCCTTTTAATTACTTCAAACCGAGTTACTACAGTGTGGATTCTATCATAGATAGTCTCCAATTTTGTACTCTTATCAACAACATACTCTGGAGTAGCTACTTTTCCACAATCATGAAGCCACGCTGCAATTTTTAATTCATACATTTCTTTATCTGAGAATTGAATTCCAGCAAAGGGTCCTTCATTAATATCATTGACCGATTCAGCAAGCATCATGGTTATCTCTGGTACGCGTGAGCAGTGACCTCCCGTATAAGGAGACTTTGCATCAATTGCTGAAGCAATTAACTTAATAAATGATTCAAATAATACTTCTAGATCTTTAATTAAATTTTTATTAGTAATTGCTACTGCAGCTTGACTTGAAAGAGCTTCCACACTTTCTTGTACTCTCTGGGAAAAAGAAATTACTTTTTTTGATTTTATATCTTGAGCATTTAATAATTGAAGCACACCAATTATTTCTTCTTCATGATTTTTTAATGGTACCGTTAGAAAAGACTTTGATCGATAACCTGTTTTTTCATCAAAAGCTTTTGTTCCAGAAAAATCAAAACCTTTTGCTTTATATGCATCAGGTATATTAATTGTTTTACCATTTATACCTGCATTTGCGGCAATCATGTTTTCATTAGGTTTTCCATCATTATTATATAATTTGATAGGATAAAATGGAATATCTTTTCCAGATGTTCCACCCATATGAACATCAAGTGAATCTGTAATCATAATAGAGAATCTTAGCCTATGGTCATCTGTCATCATATATAATGTCCCTCCATCAGCATTAGAAATCCTTTTTGCTTCAAGTAAAATCATTTCCAACAATTTATCCATATCTCTCTCTTTTGAAAGAGCTAAGCCAATAGCAGACATATTTGATATTTGATTCTGTAAGCTATCAATATAACTGCGAATATTTGAAGGTACAGACTCAAGCATTTTATTTATCTCTACTTGAGAAAATAATACCTTCTGTTTTTTATCTATTCTATGATTCTTTGACATCTATTTTTCCTAGAAATAATTTTGAATATAAATTACATCAAGAGCGCCTTATCCTCAATGTGAATGTTTTATATTCAAAATTATTTATTGTCCCCTGTAATTATTAAATTTAACTAAATTATCTCAAACCTTTTTTTAATAGTTGAAAGGAACAAGACTATGAATATAAAATTATATTATCCTTTATTCCTTTGTTTTTCTCTATTATTTGCAGGTGATACTGGTAAAATAGTTGGGAAAGTTACCAATTCCGAAACTGGCGAAGTGCTTTCTGGAGTTAATATTTTACTAAAAGGAACATCCATGGGTAGCGCATCTAATACCGATGGAAATTATATCATTTTAAATGTTCCTGCAGCATCATATACAATAACCGCATCATATATTGGATATAAAACAATTAACGTTACAGATACTCGTGTTAATGCAGATCATACTACCATAGTTAATTTTACACTGGAAGTTTCTGTTGTTGAAGGAGAAGAGGTGATTGTACAAGCACAAAGACCTCCAATTGTTAGAGATCAAACTGCTTCCACAACTACTATTGAAGATAAAGATATAGTAAATATGCCTGTAAATTCTTTTGATGAAATTATGACAACTATGGCTGGTGTTGTTGAGAACAACAATGCTGATGGTGGTATACATCTACGTGGAGGACGTACTGGGGAAATATCATATTTAGTAGATGGATTCCTAATTGAAAATGCTCTTTATGGTGGAATGAGCATGGATATAGCAAAAGATGCCATATCAGAATTGTCATTGATTACAGGAGCATTTAATGCAGAATACGGTAAAGCAATGAGCGGTATCGTAAATATTGTGACAAAGGAAGGAAGCCCGAACTACCATGCGGGCGTAACAACGGCCACAGATGGATTTGGAGGTAATAAAAATAATTGGGGGACAAGTAGGAATATAATAAATGTAAGTGGTCCAGTTATTCCAGGAATGGGTGAAATTGCAAATTTTAATTTTACTGCTGATTTTAATAAATCAAGAGGGAATCTATGGAAAAATCAACTCCCTCGTGATGTGTTAACGGTTGATATAGATGGTGATGGGGTTTATGATGATGGAGAAGACACGTATGCAATGGCAGATATAACCGCTAATGGAACAATTGACACTGTAAAATTAACAAAAGGTGCATGGGAAGAAACAGGTACTTTTAATGATTATCAAAGAGTGACAGGAAAATTAGTTATTAAACCAATCAAAAATGCAAAGATTACTTTAGGATCAAATTATTATCAGTCCGAAGCAATGGGTTTTAGTATGTCTTATAGACAACTTCCGGACCGCTACTCTACATCCTTAGGAACGACAGCACAAACTAATTTCAAATTAAATTATGCAATAAGTGATAAAATTTCTTTAACTGTAAAAGCGCAGAATTACTCACGGGATCGTCACAATGGATATAAGCCACTATTAAATAAACAACATCAACTTTGGGGCGAGGAAGTTGCAATACCATCTGATTGGGGAGATTATATACCAGGAACAGTGATTGCTGGTGAGAACATGAATTGGTTTAGTTATTATGCTGAACCTTATGCTGATTGGAATGGCGATGGGCAATACAGTCCATTTGGTGCTGCTGAATATTGGAAAGACAGTAATGGTAATGGGACATGGGATGATGGAGAGTACTATAATGATTGGAATGGTGATGGTAGTTGGACAATTTTAATGGATGCAAATGGCGATGGCATGCCTGATGCTGAACCATACATTGATGTTGATAGTGATGGCTCTTATAGTGTTGGTGTAGATCCAAGACTTAGAGAAGGTGATGCCTATAACGGCACCTCCAACTATGAATTTTATGGAAGTTATCCAGTAGTTAACTTCTTTGGCGACACAATAAGAGATGGATATTCCACATATCATGATTATCAATGGTATGGTACCAGCTATAACGAATATGGAGCAGAGCTTACCTGGCAATTAAATGATGTACATCAAATTAAAAGTGGTTTTGATAGTAAAAAGCATAAAATTTCAAATTTTTCAGGTGGAAATATAGGTGGTGGTCCTTTTGGTAATACTTCTGATCCAAGCTGGGTTATGTACGAGTTTGAACCTGAAGAAGCATCTTTTTACATACAAGATAAGATGGAGTACAAAGAATTTATAATTAATGTTGGATTGCGTTATGATGCACTGGATCCAAACTCACGGTATCCGGATCCAAGCAGGAAATTATTATATGAATATGATGGTCAAGCATATGAACCATCTGATCTTAGCCAATTAAATGAACAACAAATGCAACAAGCTGATTGGGGTTATGCTTCCCTTGATGATGAAGGAATCCCTGCTACTGATAGTGATGGAAATTATATTTTTGAGCCAGCTAAATGGGCTAGCTACAAGAAAAAATGGAGTCCAAGAATAGGGTTTGGTTATCCAATTACTGATAATATAGCATTTCATGCCAGCTATGGACAATTTTTTGATTATCCAAACTTGAGCAGCGCATACGCGTATACTAATTCAAATGGTGCTAGTGGTTTAGCCCCAGGCTTAACTGGTATTAATGTGGACAACTTCAACTTTGGAAATTCTTATTCACCTTTTCCAGTAAATACTGCGGATTTTTATATACCAGCAATTGGAAGTCCAAATGTTCGTCCAGAAAAAACTGTTCAGTATGAATTTGGGTTTAGATCGTTTATTGCTGAAACCTATATTTTGAGCATGACAGTTTATTACAAGGATATTTATGATCTTATTTCCGCAACTATTTATGATGCAGACCCTGCACAATACTCATTATATGAAAATCATGATTACGCAAATGTAAGAGGGTTTGAACTTGAATTAAGAAAGAATTTTAAAAACAATCTAGCCTGGTATATGAATTATACTCTTTCTAAAGCAGAGGGTAGTGCTCCAAATGAGTTTTTTCATTGGGATGTAGCGTACCTAGCATCAGTTTATGGTTGGAGAGACTATAATCGAACATTTAATATGTCATGGGATCAAACGCATGTGGTTAACTATGGGATTGATTATCAACATCCAAAAGGGTTTGGATTAAATCTAATCGGAAATTATGGAAGTGGCTTACCCTATACTCCATCTGATGCTAGAGGAAGACCAGTGGATGATCCTTATTCAGCTAGAATGCCAAGTACTTCAGTGGTTAATATGAGAGTATATTATGATGTGTCCCTCAAATCAGCCAATTTAAGGATTTATGCAGACATTGATAACTTGCTAGATAGAACAAATATTTATAATGTTTTTACTGATACCGGGACACCCTCAGAATCAACGAATCCAAATACATCTCCAATGTGGATGCATCGTCCATACTATTGGCAAGCGCCAAGACATATTGAACTTGGCATTACAGTGAGGCTATAATCATGAAGAAATATAAAATTTTAGTTCTTACCTCTTTTCTATTATCAAGTAATATCTATTCTGAGGAAATACCAAATATTTCTAAAAGAGATTACTATGATTATTACGTAGCGCCTGCTAAGGGTAGAATTCCAGAACGATTGAATAAAATAATGGGTTATGCTGATCGTAAGTTATCTGTATTGGATAAAGGAAACATGGTTTTGCGCATGTCAAATGCAGCAATTTATGGGTATGATAGATGGGGATTAAACCATGAGTTTCCTGCAGGAAGCATGGCAAAAACAGGTTGTTGCACATATTATTGGACACAATCTCCTATGGTTGGTGCATTGATTGATGGTTTACCTTCCGTTTCCGTTGGTGTGCGCGGAAGTGTTCGTGATCACGAAGAGGAATTTGAACCATTGCCAGGATATGATGCTGGTTATTCAGATACAGATAATAATGTAGGAATAGCTTTCAGCGATGTTTCAGAATCATGGCCTGCACTTTGGCCAAGAGAGTCAGATCCTACAGGAACTTTTGAATCAATCATATTTAATGCTGATGGCTCTTCAGATACATTATATTTCCCAGGAATTGAGCCTGAACTTGGACCAGATGGATTTCCTGATGCTCCTTGTGGAATAGGCGTTCAAGCTGATCGTGAAGCATATTTCGTAGTGACCGATAACGATCCACAAGAAGGTAATACTTTTGAAAGTAATCAAGGTGTTGGACCATTAAATGTTCGATTTGATGTTTGGGTTTTGAATTATTCCAGTACATTTGGAAATGATGGTCTAATATTTATCCAAAAAATGACCAATGTTGGTAAAGACACCCTTAAAGATTTATATATGGGTATTGCTGGAGATCCAGACGCACCAGAGCAAGGAGGAGCGGAATGGACAGATGATATGGCTCTATTAATTACTGAAAACGATTCTCTTATAGCTGAAAAATTAGTGGACACGTCTGATGCTCATCTCTTAGAGAACTTTGCTATTGTATATGATGCAGATGATGCAACAGAAGGATATCTCACATCTGGCGTTGGATGGGTTGGTGCAAAGTTTCTTGATTTAACAAAATACAATAGTGATGGGACTGATTCAACATATGGTATAAGCACTTTTTATACATTTGAATACAGTCAAGATTCCCAGAGTGATGCTCAAGCATACAATGAACAGATGCGTCATGGAATTCAAACCCCACAAAATACTGAGCCACATCCATCTGATATTTTTCAAAAATCATATAGTTATGGTCCGGATATTACTTGGGTAATTGCAGGTGGACCAATGACGGTTGCGCCTGGTGAACAAGTAATATTTACATTTGCAGATTTTGTTGGAATAAATGAAACTGATTTAACTCGAAATGCAAAGCTATTTCAATCACTTTATAATAATAATTGTGCTACTCCAAAGCCACCAGATCAACCAATTGTCAAAACTGCAGTTGATGAAGGACGGGTTGTTCTTGTGTGGGATAACCGTAGTGAATTTTCCATTGATCCAGTCACAGGTAATAATGCATTTCAAGGATATCGAGTATATCGCAGCACAGATAGAGGAAATACTTGGGGAACTGTTATTACTGATGTGAATGGAGACCCAACAGACTTCTATAAACCATTATCCATATATGACTACGATGATAATCAAAGTGGGCCATATGTAATGACTGATCCTCTCATTTATTATAATCTAGGTTCTAATTCTGGCATAAAATATTCCTTTGTTGATAATAATATTATAAACGGCTATGAATACTGGTATGCTGTTTCGGCTTATGATGGTGTTGATGATTGGGCCGGTGCGCCTATTGATCCTATGGAAAACCCAAAAGCAAAAAATGCGTTCTATAGTGATAATGATAATACAGTTGCAGTTGTTGCGCAAAAGAAAGCTGCTGGATACAGCAAAGGTTCTATCCCAGATATGGCAGTCCATTCTTCTGGGGAATCAGATGCTGTTTTACATTTGATCCCGACTGACGCATTTTCTCTTGAATTTCATGGCGATTCTTTATCAGCCAAAGATTTTAATAGTAAAGGTTATAACTATGACGTCATATTTGGTGAGCGATCAATTGGTGATACGTTAACTATTAATTCTTGGAGTATGATAAATACTTCAACAGGTGATACAGTTATTGCAAATGATACTGATGTAGAGTCAGGGCAGTTAAAGCATTTAGTTGATGGGTTTATACCTATGTTTACAACTGCCTCATGGAATATATCTACCTATGATTCCGTAAAACAAACTGTAAATCAAGATACTTCAACTTCATTATCATTTGGAGGGATTAATCCAAATTCAAATGATGGCACATGGGCTGGTTTTGTAGAAACTACACCTCTTGATCCGAAACCATCTGAAAGACCAGAAGCAGACTTGTTACAGAAAGATATTGAATTTCGTTTTACATCCGGTGGATCAGTTGCCACATACTTCAATTCACAGCTTACTACTATAGAAACTGTTGAAATCCCATTTGAAGTTTGGTCTACTGAAGATAATAAACAAATTGATGCAGTTATTTATATGGCAGCAGGGTCAAAACCAATATATGAGGAAGACGCCGAAAATCCTGGGCATTATAAGTTCACTAAGAACTTCTTTGTTATGCCTTTATATCAAGATTATACTGGTGTAGGACTAACAGATTGGTATAGTAATACCAACATTGGTTGGATGCTACAATTCAATAAGAACTATTCTCGTTTCAAAGATGGTGATGAATTGAAAGTATATTTCCGTAATCCATTATTAGCTGGTAGAGATACCTATACCATAGAAACAACTGCTGATGATTATACAATAAGTAAGGGTGATCTCGATGAAATACTGGTAGTTCCAAATCCATATAATGCTACATCTGTATACGAACATATAGCATTTATTAGAGAAGTGCAATTTATAGGTCTTCCTGAAAATTGTTTGATAAGAATTTTCAATACGGCTGGTGAATTAGTGCAGGTAATTAAACATGATGTGAACAGTCCTGGATATAGGGGGCCTAGTATTGAAGCTTGGGACTTACGAACCTATAATAACCAGGAAGTTTCTTTTGGGGTATATATCTTTCATGTAATCTCAAATGATCAAGAATTCACTGGTAAACTTGCGGTGATAAAATGAAGAAAAACATAATCATAACTTTTATTGCTATAAACTGTTGTATTTTAGCACAATTTGATAATTCTGGTACATCTGCAGCTAACTTTCTAAAAATAGGTATAGGAAGTCGAGGAATGGCTCTTGGTGGAGCATTTACTGCAAATGTCCAAGATCCCTCTGCCTTGCATTGGAACCCTGCGGGAATAGCACATGCTAAAGATATACAGGTTTTGCTTTCCCAATACAATTGGATTGCAGATATGAAGCACAGTTATTTTGGATTAGTTATTCCTGTAGGTTCGCTTGGTAATTTAGGAATTAGTTTGAATAATCTAGATATGGGTGAAATGAAAAAAACAACAGAATTTGAACAAGATAGTAAAGTTGTTTTTCGCGCATCAGATATTGCCCTCGGTCTTGGATTTGGTAGAAAAATCTCTGATCGATTTTCCATTGGTCTACATGGAAAGATTGTAAGAGAGACTATCTCCTTTTCCAATGCAACTGCATTTGGATTGGATGTGGGTTCTCAATATCATACAGATTTTTCTGGATTAACTCTAGGAATGGCTATAACAAACTTTGGTACTAAGATGAAATTGGAAGGAACTGATCTGAAAGTAGATACAGATCCATATGAAGACCAAAATGCCAATCCCGATGTAATCGCACAGCTTCAAACAGAAGAATGGCCCTTACCTATGTCCTTTCGAGTTGGTGTTGCTTTTACTCCTATTGGCCCAACTTCTTTTATAAAGAATGAAACTGTTGAAGCTTCAGTGAGTGTTGACTATTATGACCCTAGGGATTACAATCCATATTATGCTGGTGGCCTAGAAATTAAAGTTCTTGGTGGGCTTTACTTTCGGATGGGATTAGAAAATAAATTCATTCAGTTTAGTGATTCAAACGATGATAGTATGGATTCTAATGATTTGACAGATAAGCTTGATAAAGATAACTCTCATGGTTATATAAATAAAACAGCTTTTGGGTTTGGTTTATCATCAATAATGTTTCCATTTATACCTTATAATTTTACTCTTGATTATTCGGTTTCCGATATGGGAATATTAGGAGAGGTTACTAGATTAACTTTTACAATCGGACTTTAATTAAGAATATTCAAAAAGGAGGCCTTCTTTAAGAAGGCTTTTTTTTTGATTTCAAAATAATATTAAACTCATATAGATGAATCAACCATTATCAGAACATCTAATTTATATTGAAAAAATCTTTGGTCACCAGCCGAACGCTGAAGAGCTATTGGGAAAAGCATCAGATTTATTTGAATCAGATGCAAAACAAAAATCAATACATGATTTTTTAGAATTAGGTCATCTGCCCATTATTAATAATGAAATTTGTAATTCAAATAAAATTGATGAATGGTTTGAAATAATTCACAAACTAATTATTAAATCAAAACTAACTGTAGGCCATTTGATTAATCAGCGGGCACGATATTATGATAAAAAAGAATGTTTTAAAGTAATTAATGGAAATACTATTGAGAGTTTTTCCTATAAAGAAATATGGCATAGAGTTATACAAATTGCTCAGGCTCTATCAAACATAGAAATAAAATATAATAACAATATGGTTATAGGGGTATTTACTGAGAATTCACTCAGAGGTGGCTTAATTGATCTTTCTTGTCTATCATTTCATTTCCCAATAGTACCAATACCTGTCACAACCACAGCTGAACATTTAGAGTTCATTATAAATAATTCTGAAATCACACACCTTTTTATTGGAGGTACTTCAGTTCAAGGAATATTCCGAGATTCTAAAGTTGATCAAGGTTCATTAGTTATTTATCATTTAGATGATCATTCAGATGCAATTATTCATGCTGAGCAATGGGAAAGTTTTATCTCAAAATCAGTTGAATTTGATGAAATTAATGTTTTAAAAAGAATAAACGACTGCGATATGCAAGATATCTCTACAGTTATGTATACCTCTGGTACAACTGATAATCCAAAAGGTATTGTTTTTTCACAGGAAAATATTATATCAAAAAGATTTGCAAGAGCTTTAGCTCTTCCCTCCTTTTCAAGTGATGATGTATTCTTATGCTTTCTCCCTTTGTATCATACATTTGGAAGATACTTTGAACTACTAGGTTCTATTTTTTGGGGTGCAACCTATACTTTTGCAGAATCACCATATTTCAAATCTTTATTAAAGGATTTTCAGATATCTAAACCATCAATCTTTATTAGCGTTCCAAAGAGGTGGATCCAGTTAATGGAGCATGCTAATTCAATTAATCCAATGGATGAGTATGATAATGATGAAATAAGCAATGCCGTATCATTAATAACTGGTGGAAATTTAAAATTTGGATTATCAGCTGCTGGTTATTTAGATCCAGATGTGTTTCATTTTTTTCAAGAAAATAAAATTAATCTAATTAGTGGATATGGGATGACTGAGGCAACTGGAGGAATTACAATGACACCCCCGAATGATTATCAACCTGATTCAGTTGGAAAGTCGCTGCCTGGTATTAATACGAAATTAGCTGAAGATGGTGAACTACTTATTAGAGGAGCATATGTATCATCATACTATTTTAGTAAAACAAATAATTCGACACTAGTTAATGGATGGTTTCATACTGGTGACATCTTCAAAGAAAAAAATGGTCATTTATATATTATTGATCGTAAAAAAGAAATTTATAAAAATACTAGAGGGCAAACAATTTCACCTCAAAAGATAGAAAATATGTTTCAAGATTTTGATGGAATTAGTTGTGCTTTTTTAGTTGGTGATGGTTTAGAATTTAATACTCTACTTATTTATCCTGACTATGATACACTGCCAATAGAATTCTCAAAGGAAAATATTTCATCTATTCGAGACTATTATAGTTCATTAGTCCAATCAGTTAATAGTTTCCTTGCTCCATATGAACGTGTGATCAATTTTGCGATTATAAAACGTACCTTTATAAAAGATGAAGAATTAACACAAAAAGGTACATTTAAGAGAAAAATTATAATAAAAAACTTTGATACAATTATATCTCCAATGTATCAAAAGAATTATGTCACTTTATCATATAATAAATATCAAATTTATATACCTAACTGGCTTCTACGTGAGAAAGGTATAAGTAAAAATGATATATATTGGGATGGTTCTGTTCTATCAGTAAGAAATAATGCAAAAAATATTAAGATTCAATGGAATGATGATAGCTTAATTATTGGAGATTTTACGTATAATACAATTGATAATATTATTGATTTACAAAATATATTAATTTGTCCAGAACTATGGTTGGGAAATAATAGTTTCACAGATTTTATCGGTAAAAGCGTATTCCGCATCACCGGATTTGAGCAGAATGATTCTATTAAACTACTATTTCCATTAAATAATAAATCATCAGAATTTGCAATAAATATAGATGATTTTGAAAGTGCTATTGATCTATATGAACTGCACAAATCTACAGAGAAATTATATAATGGAGATCTTAATGGTTTTATAGCATATAATAGATTATTACGATCTAATCAAGAACAACTAAAAAAGATTGCGTTTAATATTCTCTTATCATTTCGGCAACATGATAATATTTCTATTCGGCTAAGGGCAATTGAAACTATACTACCTGAATTATCTGGAGAATTATTTTATGAATTACTTTTTGATACATTCAAACAGTATAATGATGAAAAATCAAAGGATGAATTTTCAATAAATGTAAATTTATTAAGAAATGAACATTTTAAAGCTGTCTTATCACAACTTGGTCAATTTAGAAAAGATCTCAAATCTATAGAGAAAGTTCAATTTGCATTTATACAGATTTTATTACCCATTGTAGCAGATTATGGCATTAACCATCCTGCAAAATATCTTTGGGCACGATCAGAATTATATTGGTGGCAAATAGTAGAATGTCCAAAAAGGACATTATCACTTGCTCAAAAAGAACACTATAAACTTATTAATGGGTTCAGATCATGGATTGGACCTAATAGAAAATTAGCAATAAACAGAAATGATAACTCAGAATACAATTGGAAAGATGTAATTACATTCGATGAGCTTATTGAACCAACCTTACAAGAAGCGTTACTTAATGCAATAACAAATACAGCTTTAATTAAAGAAACAATTTTTCTTTTTTATGACCATAGGTTAATAGAGCTGAATGATATTAATCCCGAAGGGATTTGGGTAACATTTTTAGGAAAACGTCATGGTAAAACTGTATTGCGAATACTAGTTCAAACAAAGAATGATGATTCCTATAATTTTGCAATCAATATTAATGAAACTCACGAAAAAGAATTTATTGAAGAAGAAATTAAATGGTTAATAATTATGGGTACATCTATTCATGGTCAAAAGTTTGTTGAAGAGTTTGGAGGTTATTGGCCAGAATACAATCTGTATACAGAAGAATATATTCCCGGTGAAACTCTATCGCAATATCTTGAAAGAAACAGAAATGAAATTGAAGAAAATTCTGCTCCCGATCGATGGCAAATGCGTTGGCTCCACTTTATTTGGAGTGGGACTGCAGCATATATTAATTTTTGGTGGCGCTCAGATAAAAAAGTGCAGATTGGGGATCCCTCTCCAAAGAATTTGATCATACCTGAACATGATTATGCTTCTGGAACAAGGATAATTTCTATAACAAATAGGGAAGAAACATCGGAAGTATCTAATCTTTTATTTAGTATATATAAAAATTTTATAGATGATACAGAAAATGAATATATTGGTTTAAAACGCATGGCAGACTGGGAATTAATATTCTCCGTGATTATGCAAGAAACAAAAGTTAAATATGGAATCCCATTGATAAAACAATTCAAAGATGAAATAAATAATAATACAGATAAGAAAAGAATAGCTAAAAAATATGGACTGACTGATAAAAGAATTGATGATTTTCTCATTGAAATTGAAAAAGAAGGAGTTTTAACAAAAAGGATGGTTTTTGCTGCTTTAAGATACGAACGATGGCTTGACCTAAATCATAATGCTACCTTGAGGGCAAGAACAACTATTTTACAAGAATTATATCAAGATTATAAGCTTGGGGAACTATTAACGGAATACCCTGAAACAAGAGTACGTTTTTTCTTGATGACTTGTTTAAAAGATTCAAATGAGAATCTAAAGAAATTATTAGGAGACCTAATTAAAGAATTGCGGTCACAAAAAGTAACTGAAGATGATCTTCAAAATAGGCTACATCATATACATGAAAATATTGAAGTATCAGATGAAGAAAAGTTTTTTCTAACACATTTAGTTTTTAAGCATTTAGCAGCTGCAGACTATATAGAACTAGTAACAATGAACGAAGGTGATAATAGCCGAATTGATCTTGTAATGCTTTGCGAAGACAATGATGGAAATGGGTATAGAATACGACCCCCCTTCCACCCTAAGGAAATTGCACGTTTCCATTCAATCCTTATAAAATCAAATCTTGAACCTATTTTCCAAGGTGATCATGAATTTCTATTGATTTTTGATATGAAAGATAGACTAGTTGGAGGGGTATATTGGAAACAATCTAAAAAAGATACTATTGCCCATTTTGAGTGGATTGTAATTAGATCAAAATATAGAAAAAAGGATTTGAGTAACCGCTTAATGGATGAATTATTTAGCCGTTTAAGAAACAAAGGAATTCAATTTGTTATAGCTGGTTTTTTTCAAGAAGATTTCTTCTATAAACATGGTTTTAAAATTGATCGTAATTTTGGTGGTTTAGTCAAAAATATAGTAGAGACTGAACAGATAGACTTACCAGTATAACATATAATATATAATGACACCTGTAACAGATACATATAACCATAATGGTAAAGTTATTTTTGCAATCTTCCTGTGTTTTCCAATATGATCATTCCATCCATGATACATTGTTAGTAGTGCAAGTGGAATAATAATTGCTGCAAGTACAATATGAGAAATTAAAATGAAATAATAGAAAATATGTAGATCTCCAAGATATTCCTTTGGACCACTTTTAAACCAATGATAAATAATATAACTAATCAAAAAAGCAGTAGAGCTGGCAAAAGAGAGCAACATAGCGTTTTTATGCGCTTGCCTCTTTTTATTGATAATTAATACATATCCAACTAATAAGAATATTCCAGTCAAACCATTTAAGATTGCATTGAGTTTAGGAAGGGTTGTTACATCTAATGTCCCTTCTATCCCATCCGGTCTAGGACCCAGTATTAAAAAAGCAACTGATGCAGATACAAGAACAGATATAATATAGATAATACGAAGCCAGAAATTATCACTTCTAGTAGATAACAAATTATTTTATTCCCTTTATTAAGGAATGAATATCCCGAGTGAGATCCTCATGATCTTTAGGCTCTGTAGCAGAATAATATCCTCTCAGATTACCTTCATGATCAACCAATGCGAAGCGTGTACTATGAAAAACTATTTCCTCTTCATCTCCCATTTTAAATCCATTTGCAATTAAGTCTTGAATTTGCTCATACTTTCCTGTAACAAAAGACCAAGTATTAATATCTGCATCAAATCGTTTTGCATACTTTTTTAATACTTCAGGTGTATCATAATCAGGATTAACAGTAAATGATACAAATTGCAATTTATCTATTCCAATTAAATCATGTTGAACTGCACTCATACGCTCTGTCATAATAGGACAAGGACCAGCGCAAGTTGTAAAAATGAAGTCTGCTAACCATACATTACCTTTTAAATCATCTAGAGTAAATTGTTTTCCATCCTGATCAATTAAGTTGAATGCAGGTATTTGACCAATAACAGGAAGTTCTTTCACTTTTTCATCTGGCTGTAAAATTATAATTAATATAATTACAATTAATAAAGTTGATAAGTATACCCATGGTTTAAAAGTCATTATCACATTCCTTTATCTATAATAATGATTATCATCAAAGCTGGTAAGTATAAAACAGATGCTTTCAATATTCGAGAAGCATTTTTATAAGACTTTTTATACAACATTGGAATAGCAGATAAAAAATAATATAAAGTGATAATCAATACTCCATATAAATATATATTTCCATTCATTCCTATTAGGACTGGAAGCAACGAAATAGGAAATAACAAACTTAAATGCCATAATATTTGACGTATTGTCCGATTGCCATCAGGTTCAATTACCGGCAACATTTTAAATCCAGCTTTTTCATAATCATCTTTACACATCCAAGCAATTGCAAAAAAATGAGGATGTTGCCATAAGTATAGTATAGCAAAAAGAATCCAAGCTCCTGAATCAATACTATTAGTTGCAGCTGCCCACCCACCAATAGGGGGTAAGGCCCCTGGTATTGATCCCAGAGATGTATTTAGCCAAGTAACTCTTTTCATTGGTGTATATATTAAGACATACATAAATGCTGTTAATAATGATAAAAATCCAGTAAGAAGATTTGTTTTTACTACTAAAATTATTGTTCCAACTATAACTATTATTATCCCAAATATAAGTGCATTTTGAGGAGAAATTATTCCTGAGGGAATAGGCCTATTACATGTGCGATTCATAATCTTATCTTGATCACGTTCAAGGTATTGATTTAAGACACCTGAACCACCAGCTGAAAAAGTAGTCCCAATTAACATCCATGTTAGATTATTCCATAATATCTTGCCGTCAGCACCTAAAAAGTATCCTAATATCGTAGTAATTAAGACCATGATCAAAATATTTGGCTTCATTAAATCAATATATGAATTAGTTATAACTAAATATTTATTCAACGTTTTTTTCATTACTTATAATCTACTTTATTTGATTTAATGGTCGCACTTGTAAAATTATCAATAAACTAGCACCTAAAATAATAGCACCATTTAATACATGAATACTTGTAATTAAAGGATTCTTTACTGTCCATATTGTCATTGCACCTAAAAAGATTTGAATAATTAATAAAATAACAATTGATAATATTAATTTATGAATAATTGAAAACTTTAATTTTAGTTGAATCAATTTCAAAAATAAATAGCCAATTGATAAAGCGACAATAAAAGCTCCAATACGATGGGAAAAATGAATAATAATTTGAGATAATTCGACAAACTGTAGTCCAGCGTCAAAATGCATTGATTTTATTGAATTAATCATTGTTTGATTAAATAATGGAATAATATATCCTCCAGATAGTGGAAAATCAGGTATAGCTAATCCTGATTCTGTATGACGCATTATTGCACCAATGATTAATTGTATATAAATAGTTATGGAAACAAAATAAGCGGGTAGTTTTAAATCAGAGACATCGGATGGATTTTGCAAATTTTCTTTATCTTTTATTGATAAACTGAAAGAAATAAATATTATTAAGACAAAAAAAGTTTGCGCAAGAATTGCATGTATAACAGATATATACGCAGGTAAATATAATAGAACAGTTAATCCACCAAATAATCCTTGTAGAATCACAAGTCCTAAAGCTAGAAAGGTTAATTTCTTTAACCAAAGATCATTATTACTCAAATATACTATGACGGATAGGGCTAAAGTCATAAAGCCAACAACAGTTGCAATCATTCTATGTCCATGTTCATAAAATATTCCTCCAACCATATCTGAAAAAGGGAATTTGAACATTTGATATCCATAAGTTGTCGGCCAATCAGGGACCGATAAACCAACTTCGTGACTTTTAACTAAAGCTCCAGCAAAGATCAATACAAGAATTGAAAAGACTAGTATTTTTGATAGTACTTTAGCAATGATATGAAATGAAATTGAGCTTACATCCACTAAAGACATTAAATGATTTACAAAGGTATAATAATAAATAAATTAGCTAAAGGGCTATATAAGTATTATTTACCAGTCTTCCTCGTCACCCCATTCATCTTCTTCATTATCTTCTAGCAAATATTCAGCCTGCAGACTTAACCAATCATTATATTCTTCTTCAGTATCAACTGTTAAGTATCCTCTCATCCGATAATGGCCAAGTCCGCATAACTGTGCGCAGGATATTTCTAACCCTTTACCTTCTCTTGGTGTACCAACCATCTTTTTCAAGAACTGATTAGATGTCATTGTAGCTTCAAAATGCAATGGTATGCTCATTCCTGGTATAGCATCTTGACCAACTCTTAATTCTGGAAGTTTAAAACTATGTATCACATCTTTAGTACTTAAATCTATCCGAACTTTTTTGTTCACAGGAATATGTAATTGATTGATTGTAATAAAATCATCGGAAGCACCAAAGCTAGATCGATCTAATCCTACAGGATTACTAACTTCATCTACAAGTTCAGATTGTGTACTTCCAAAAATTCCATCTGGTCCTGGATAATGAATATTCCAGACATATTGTTGAGCAACAACTCGAACATGAATGATACCTTCATTAGAGGTTGGAACATCATTTACCCTACTTGCCCAGATTGGAAATGAAAAACCAATTAGTAAAACAATTTCTATTAGGGCAACAGCAACTTCGAAAACTGTAGATATATGAGACTTAACACCTATATAATCTGCTTGCGGACTTTTTGATTTTCTAAATTTTACCAAAGAAACAATGAAGAATGTTCCCCAACCAATAAATAAGAATAACATAAGCCAGTGCATTAGAGCGATTGTTTCATCAATCACTGGACCATTTGATGATATACTTATTGGTAATCCAAGGTCTCGTAGAATATCAATCATTTATAAAATTTCTCCATAAAATTTGTTAATCAGAAATAATCGCCTTAGTCTTATTTCTTATTGAAAATATAGAAAGAATTAACCCCAATAACACACTACCAATAAATGCTAAAAGTACAATAATGGCATAATTTAGACTCTTAGAAGCAGGATCATCTGGAGCCCCATAACATGTTGCGCAGGCTAGTAAATAATTATTCATAATCATAAAAACACCGATAATAATTCTATTACAATATTTAATCATAATGTCTTGAATTTCTGTAACACATTTTTACAATAAAAAATTAATCCGACTGCAAGAATGAATGAAAGAACAGCAGGGAAAAAAGAAAGAGTACCATTAAATGAAGGATTATTCATTTCATATATTCCATAGCATGTAAATAAAACTATTGATATAATAATAAAAAATATATGAAATGTCTTAAGTGATATCATCCTATTTGCGCCTGATCTATAAATGAAGCCATAGGAAGAAACATTAGAATAAAGAAGAAGCCTGCTGTAAGCATTAAAACCCAGGTAATTAATGCTTTTTCCGAAATAAGATGCATAAAAAAACAAGCAACTAAAGACCCTTTTATTGATGCAATAACAAGAGCCAAGAATATTGCCTCTCCAGATGTCAAATCAAGGTAAGATGCGGAAACAGTAACAATAGTTAATACTGCTAATGAAGCAAAAACCATCATATAGACTTTTATATGGCTTTGAATATCTACATCATCTCCACTACTCATAAACACATTCCTCCTAAAGCAAGTATAAAATTGGAAAAAGAAATATCCATACTAAGTCAACAAAGTGCCAGTATAGACCTACTATTTCTATTCTATTTGTAAATTGTTCGGGTTTTATTTTCCACATATTACTACCTGGAACCCAAAGATAAAAAAGAACGACCATTCCACCGATTATATGAAGACCATGAAGACCTGTAAGAGTAAAATATATTGCATAGAATGTATTCGTACTTGGATAGATATGATGGTGAATCTTTGCACTATATTCTAAATATTTTATTACTAAAAAACATAAAGCACAAAGCAAAGTAAGAGCCATGTATAATTTAAACTTTTTAAAATCGTTCATCTTTAATGAAACCCATGACATTACCATTGTCATACTAGAAGAAATCAATATCAATGTATTCAGAGTTGCTAGTGGAATATTTAATTCCTGTCCCCATTCATGAAATGCTCCAACAGGAGCACCTAATCGTAAAAAAACATACGAAGAAAACAAACCACCAAATAACATAACTTCAGATGCTAAGAATAACCAAATACCTAATTTAGCATTATATATCCCGGTATCAGGTCTTTCATCAACTATATAAGGAATTTCCATAATTCTTACCCTTTTTTAGGCTCGGTTTGCGGAGTGAAGTCTCTATTACGTCCAGGAACACTATATTCATATGCTTCCCTATGAACTTCAGGAAGAGTTTCAAAGTTTATATGTGGTAAAGGAGGTGAAGGAGCAACCCACTCTAAAGTGGTAGCCTCCCATGGATTGCGATCTACTTTTTCCCCTCGTTTAAGGCTAAAAAAAATATTAATAATAAAAGGAATTTGTGATATTCCAAGCAACCAAGCAGATATAGACATAAATTCATTCCATTGCAACACTCCAGCAGCATGAGCATATTCCAAACCACCATCCCAAAGTCGACGCGATACACCGGCCAATCCTTGAATAAACATAGGCATAAAAACTCCATTCATAAATAAAAGTGATGGCCAAAAATGTAATTGACCAAGACGTTCATTCATCCTCCTACCCGTAATTTTTGGATACCAATAATAAATACCTGCAAAAAGAGCAAAGATAGTACCAGGTGCAACCACATAATGAAAATGCCCAATAACATAGTATGTATCATGAAGATATATATCCGATGCCGCAATACCTAATGGCAATCCTGTTAAACCTCCTATACCAAACATTGGTAAAAATGCTAATGCAAATAACATAGGAGTATTAAATCGAATCGAGGCGCCCCAAAGAGAGATAAACAATGCTGATAAAATTATAACTGAAGGGATAGAAATTA
Source organism: Fidelibacterota bacterium (assembly GCA_029936965.1). Taxonomy (GTDB): domain Bacteria; phylum Fidelibacterota; class Marinisomatia; order Marinisomatales; family TCS55. The sequence goes on along the minus strand of JAPYRG010000007.1, from coordinate 47,874 downwards.
TCATGGTAGTAATCTGGAAAAAAGAGCTCATAGCAGTGCCCATTCCAGTTAAAAACATATGATGTGCCCATACTACAAAAGACATAAAGCCAAGAAATATTACAGAGAAAACTAATGAATTATAACCCCACAATGGTTTTCTTGTATTATTAGCAATAACCTCCGATACAATACCCATAGCTGGCAAAATTAATACATACACTTCAGGGTGGGCCAAAAACCAAAATAAATGTTGCCAAAGTAAAGGGCTTCCTCCTCCACTAACAGCTAAAGCCTCTCCTGATATAACTAAACCACTAGGTAAAAAGAAACTCGTACCAGCCACTCTGTCCATAAGTTGAAGTACTGCAGCCGCTTCCAATGGAGGAAATGCTAATACTAAAAGAAAAGATGTGACTAGTTGTGTCCAGACAAAGAAAGGTAATCTTCTCCATGTTAACCCAGGGGCACGTAATTGGACTATTGTAGTAATAATATTCATAGATCCTAATAAGCTAGATGTGATCAAAAATACCATTCCAATAAGCCAGATAGTTTGTCCCACCTCAATATCTGCCAAAGGAGGGTACGATGTCCAACCTGATCTAGCAGCTCCTTCCTCAGAGAAAAAACTACCCATCATAATAACTCCACCAATAAAATAACTCCAATAACTGGCAGCATTAAGTTTAGGAAAGGCCATGTCAGGAGCACCAATTTGTAATGGAACTAAGTAATTACCAAATGCACCAACCGCTAAAGGAACAACACCAAGGAATATCATAATCGTCCCATGCATTGCTCCCAACGAATTATAGATTTCTGGAAGCAAAATACCATCTTCGCCAAAAAACGATCCTACAAAAGGAATAGGTGTTTCAGGATAAGCCAACTGCCAACGCATTACCATCATTAAAAAGAATCCAACGGATAGAAAAAGCAGTGCGGTTAAACCATATTGTAAACCGATAATTTTATGATCTGTAGACCATATGTATTTTCGGAAAAAAGATTCTTCGCGGTGAGAATGTGCGTTCATTTAATTCCTTAAATTACTTCTTTTTTGGTTTAGTGAAAGTGAAGTTTTGCGTAGCTCCACTATCATCAACAGTTAAATCAGCTGTTTTAGATCCAAGCTTTTCATGCCACGCTTCAACAACATATTTCCCGGGAGCCAAACCAGAAATAGTGTAAGATCCACTATCATCAGTAACTGCAAAATAAGGATGCTCAAAAACACCTACAAATGCTCCCATCCAAGGATGAACATCACATTTAACTTTAAATGGAGCTTCTACTTTATCAAATGTTACAGACATTTGTTTTTTTGATCTAGGCATAGCTTTATTAAATTCTTTGTTTACCTTAGGCAATGCATGGATATTATGCAAAGTACCATCGCTATTTAATATATCAAGCTGCTGCCCTACCATTACACCCAAAACATGAGGAACATAAACACATCCATTTTGATCGAGAATTGCTACTTCTTTCGGAGAATCATAATTGTCTGCAAATGATCCAGATTTACTTTCCTTTATAAAAACCAATACATTTTTTACACCGTAATTTTCATCAAGCACTAACCATTCTTTTCTTGGTTTAATATCACTATTAGCAACACATACTGGATCTGCATCCATTCTTAAGGGCTTCATTTTTGGTGCTTTCCCATCAAATGTAATTTTTCCTTCAACATCGCCAGAATAACCAAAGTTTACCAAAACAAAAACAATTAACGTTCCTATAAGTTTAATTTTCATTTTCTCCTCCGTATCAATTTATATCAATTAATCATCTAATTTATAAAGGGAAATCATAATTAACTCCGAATTAATTACAATGCAATTTAATAATATAATGGGATATGTTCATCCTAAATTCTTGTATATAATAGGAAATAATTGATTTACCATTCATCATCTTCATCATCCGAAATAAATCCATATCCTTCATTATCAAGATGTTCCTTTACTATAGATGAAATATCTTCTTTTCCTTCTAAACCCCACATCCAATCAATAAGACCGTATAGCATGCCGGTAGTATCCCCAACAAATGATGCAACTTCATTGCCCCAATATTCTTTCACATCAGAAACTGGTTCATCAACTGGTATATAAGGAGAAGGCATTTTAGTACCTGGCATAACAGTCTGAGGGTTATTAAACCAATCGATTAACCATTCTGGTCGAAGTCTTTTTTTTGTTAGAACTAGATTTGGAGCCCAAGTAAGAGCATCCTGACGTGGTTTCATTTCTCCATAAAAATGACAGTTTATACAAGCTCCTTCTTCCTGAATCTTCTCTCCTGCCTTATATGAATTCGTAGCTTTTGAAAAATTATGGGGATTTTCATATTTCAATGACAAGCCATCTTTCGATTGAAAATATGATATTACACTGTTCCATTCTTCATGGGTAAAATCGTAACTAGGCATTCGCACCTGCAAATGAGGTCGTATCATAGATATATTTTGAAACCAATTTAACAACCAATCTGGTTGTACTTTTTTACCTTGAGTATTTAAAAGTGGAGGACTGAAACTCTGAACAAGACTTATATCTTCAGAATTTTCTGGTCCTGCTATCTCTTCGAGCCAAACAGCTGTTGAAGCCCAAATAGCCCCACCATCTTCATCTATTTTATGACAACCAAGACAATTATTGGTATGGACAAACCTTTCACCGTGAGTTTCAGCTAAATATTCTGGGGTCTTTTCTGGAAGCTTAGATGCAGGTATCTCATCTTTAACAAGACCCATAATTAATGTTACCAAGCCATTTATTTCCTTATCTGTTAAACCAAAATGTGGCATACGAGACTTTTCAAGAGGATTTAATTCCTTTACAGTAACTGATCCTTCTTCGTTAGGAATAAGATCAAATATTTCCGGCTTATTAATTTTATTATAAAGCCAATCCCACTTTGTATGTGGTATTTCATCATGCCAAAAACCAAAATCAAACTTTGAAATCAATTTACTTCCTTCGATATTTAATGCAATTCCAATTGGTTTTCGATCTTCAAAACCTGCAATATTGTGACAAGAATAGCATCCATAATAACCAATAAGCTTTTCACCAGAATAAATCAATTTCTCTTTGGTAGTCATATTAGATATTTTCTCATTCACTTGTGATTTTCTCAATAATTGAGAAAGGAAATCAGCAGAGATTTCATTTAATGCGTCATCATTTACTTGAGCAGTATTCATACTATCAAAAGCATTATTTTTATCCGCCAATAAATATGTTGCTATATCCATTGCCTCCTGATCAGATACTCGCAAATCCGGCATTTTGGTTTCTTCATGATAACTATAAGGATTCTTTAACCAGCTTACTAACCAATCTTCATTAACCTTAGATCCCAAACTAATCAGGTTTGGCCCTTGCTCAGTACGTAAAGCTTGAATTGTTGGATCATAATCAGGATCAGGATTAGGTTGAATCTGGTGGCAACCTTTACATCCTAATGAGTTCACAAGAAGTCGGCCACGATCATAGTCTCCTGAATTATTAACACTAGTTATTTCATAGGATTCTGATTTACTAAACAAGTATTCAGTCATAGCCAGTACTTCTTGTTCGGTTTTTTTAATATCATCAGGAGAACTATTATTTCCTTTCTTAAAGAAGTGAGGCATCCAGGTGTTATGACGAAATGAACTGGGGTCCATAATCCATTTATATGTCCAATCTTTACTTGTTTTTGATGCTAATTTATAAAGACTAGGGCCCGGTTTAGGCGCATCATTCCAACGTGTAACATTATGACAAGCATAACAACCGGATTTTTCAAAAACTGATAAACCAAGACTTAAAGTTTCTGCCTCTTTTAGCGGCATATTACCACTATGACATTTAAAACAACCTGCTTCTGTATATCTCTTTGGAAACATAGGATTTTCCCAATGATGCATAGGCTCCCAACCGTGTTCTTCTTCCCATCTATGGGCTGTCGTTTCATCATTGGGACTATGAGAAGACGAATTAAATCCAGTTCCTCTACCACGACCTGCATGGCATGATGTACATCCAAATTCACTTATTGGATGAGATGAACTTGGCCCTACCATTAAATCAAGCTTGGGATGAGTAGTATATGGTTGCGGCACATCTTCGAAGCCTTTCTTATCTATTCCTAGATGGCAAGTCACACAACGATCTACTTTTGGCATACCCATATAAACAAGATCTTCTTCTAAATCATTAATTACTACCTGCTTTACCTCATAATATGGGTCAATGAAATCAAGAACAGGTAAATCCCTAACCACATTACCAACCTTATTTGCAAATGACATTGCTTCAGGATCTACTTTAGATAATTTTCGTTCCACCAAATTCTTTTCACGAGTCATTGATATTAGTGAACCTTTCATACGACCAATTACTTTTGTTATTTCTTGTTGTACTTTTTTCTTTTTATCAATTCTTATTTCCGATTTCTCTCTAATCAAAAAATATTTATTTACAATATCATTAAGAGCAAAATATTTTTTTTTCAAATCTGAACTTTTATCATGACCAAATTGACTTTTTTCATAATCATATTTAAGAACATCTAAATCTGCTTTTGAAAATTGATACAGCTGGTTATTTCTATATAGTTCTGTGTTCAATGTCTCTAATTCAACATTAATTTTATCTAATTCATCTCTACGGCTATCTAATCTTTTTTCAGCAGACAATAATTTTTCTGTAAGCCTATTATAATCTGGATTATTTTCTAATTGTACTGATAGATCATTGAGATCAGACCTAACCTTCTCAATTTCCAATTTTCTAAATTCTTTCTGGTATGTTTTCCAAGGACGTTGATAATCATCAACAAACACCAATAGCCAAACTGCTGTAAAAATGAAGGTTGAAATCGCAAATAACCGATTCAACTTTAGAATATTATAGTGTCTTTCCTGACTTTCTGACATATGTTAAATAATCAAAAGTTGAAAAAATATTCAGGAATTGAAATAATATATTTCAAATTAATAATCCAACGCAGATACATCTTAATTGGTAAAGTAAGAGCGGTTATTATTAATACAATAAAAACTGAATAGCGCACTACCCCTAACCTTCCATACATATCCTTAAGTGCCGTTTTAGCTAATAACGGTGGGAGAATAAGAAAATAGCCCATAATAATTAATATTCCCCAAATTTCGCGTATTAGGATGCTTTCAGGTAATCCTGTATTTAACCATTTAATGTAAACTATCTCTGATAGATTTATATTGGTTAGCGCCTCCAACTTATGTATATCCCAATATTCAAATGGACCAAAAAAATTCCAGTTCGGCCCTCTTAATACAGTCCCAACAATAATTAACATTACCCACAAAACAAGCCAACCAAACATAAATAATGAAATAGCAAGTCGCCGACGCTTAAAACTATAGAATCCTGAATTCTCAGGATTTCGATCTATAAAGGGCATTGCCATCAAACCAACAATTATCAGGCTAGGTAAGACCACGCCAGCCATCCATGGATCGAAATACACTAACATCTCCTGAAGTCCTAAAAAATACCAAGGTGCTTTTGCAGGGTTTGGAGATTCTGTTGGATTAGCAGGTTCTTCAATTGGTGCGGGAAGCCCAATGGACCATACTAATAAGAAAGCCGACATTATAATTAATGAAATAAGTTCAACATACACTAAATCTGGCCAGACTAAAACTTTGTCGTTTGGAGCTTCATAAAATTCATCAGGCTTCTGACCGGCTTCTAACCGCTCATCATTCTTATAAGCCTGATACATAGATAACCAAGTAAAAAAAACGACAAGAAAAATTAATCCTGATATAGGAACATTATCAGGCTTTAAGACAATTTTCTGAAAGTTATAATCGCCTAATCCATAAATAAAAAAAGCAATCATACCAATCATAGCTATTATAATTGCCTTCTTACTCCATAAATGGTGCAATCCCAATTTCCGGTGCCATTTTTCGAACCAGTCTGATGGCGGGAATACAAAAGGAAATATAATTACAACAGAAGTGAATAATATTGTTGGATTAGATATTGTATTTACTATTTCTTTAAAGGATCCCATAATTATACTGGCGTGGAAATACCGCCGTCCTTTCTCACTCTCCAAAAATGAACAGCCATAAAAATCATAATAATAAATGGTAGTCCTATACAGTGTAAAACATAAAACCGTAATAAAGCTGCTTCTCCCATAAAACGGCCTCCAATCAAAGCAAATCTTGCATCACTTCCCATGGTAATAAAGTTAATATCACCGATTGCAAGTAGCGAAGCTCCTGGCCCTTCTGAGCCTAGAAATGGAGTAGCTCGAGCCATATTTGATCCCACAGTTATAGCCCAGATTGCTAATTGATCCCAAGGCAATAGATAACCTGTAAAGCTCAATAATAAAGTCAATAATAGTAATATCACGCCAACAGCCCAATTGAATTCTCTAGGGGGTTTATAGGATCCAGTCATAAATACTCTAAACATATGTAACCAAACTGTGATTACCATTGCATGAGCACCCCATCGATGTAGTTCTCGCATTATTCCAAAGGGAACTTGTTCAGCCAGATCAATGATATCCGTATATGCGTATTCTATTGTTGGACGATAATAAAACATCAATAGAATACCAGAAATTGTAAGAATAAGAAATATGAAAAATGATAATCCTCCCATACACCAGGTAAATTTCAATTTAACTGCATGCTTAGGTAAACGAACAGGATGGAGATGCAGAAATACTGAATTCAATACTGACATCATTCGTTGACGTCTATTCCTAGGGACACCACCACCTCGGAAAATCGATTTCCAAATCTGAGATTCTGCTGCTTTTTCTAATAATGATTTCTGTTTTTCTTCTGACATTTTTTTCTTCTTTTAATTATACTTTTAATAATGCTTCTGGATCTTCCCACTGCCCTTTTTCTTGCTGGAATTTTTTTGTTTTATCAACAATAATTTGACCATCATCCGCTAACACAATACGATATCTTTCAAGCGGCCTTGGTGCAGGACCTTCAAAATTTATTCCTGTCGATTTAAAACCACTTCCATGACAAGGGCATTTGAATTTTTTTGCGGATGCTAACCAATTTGGCGTACATCCAAGGTGAGTGCATACAGTAGATAATGCATATATGCCTTGATCGTTTCGAATAATCCAAACCCCATATTTATCCTTCCATTTCGTGTCTACCTCACCAATAATATAATCATCTGGATACCCGGCCAGAAATGTTTGGACTGGCTCAAAAAGAACGTTCGGGAAAAAGAATCTTAACATCATAGTAAAGAATCCACCTGTAGCAGCTACAAATCCAATCCAACCAAATGATAGCCAAGAAAAGAAAGATCTTCTATTTATATCTTCACTATCTTTTGTCGTTTTACCAAGAGCCGCAGGTGACTTAGGTACTGGAGGTTTCGATACTGTACTTTTACCATCTGGCATATTATATATCCTATATATTATTGTAATGCATTTCGCGCAGCTTGACGAATCTTTATATTGATATCATTATCCATCAATTCTATTAACCTTCCCTTTATTTCATTATCTAATATTTGTTTACTAACAGTAATTGCTATCATCATCGCTTGGATCTGTTCCATTGGATCAATATTAGGAAAAGAATCTAAATATTTTCTATCCATAAGGTCTAATATTATTCTTCGTCCTTTATTATCTTTTTGTTTTGCCAAAGATATTGCTGCATCCCATCTAACATTTGGTTCTACATCATTTAATGATTCATATAAAATTTTATGAGATTGATTATTATTATAATTACCAAGCGCTACAACTAATTGATGCCGAACCCTAGCAGAAGAATGATTATATAATATCAATAGCTTTTCCAGACTATTTTGATTAGCAATCAAGCCTAGAGAAAATATTACAGCACTTAAAATTTCTTCATCTTCATTGCTTAAGGATCTTTCTAGAATATCTGAATATCTGTCGTCCCTTGTTCTACCCATCGCAAGGGCTAAATAAATCTGTATTCTATTATCTCTTTCATTCTCAGAATATTTATAAGTAGATATTAAATCATTTACAAACCTATCATCAGTTGGAATACTATTTGGGTTCGCTAAAATTTTTGATAGCTCGAATGCCCCTTGCCATCGCTTAGTTGATCCCCCAATTTTTACATCCTCTAAATAATCATGAGCAGTTCTAGGTTCTGAAGTTAGCACGCGGGCCATTAGGAATATTAATACACCAAAAATTGCAATAATAAATGGAACGACAAAAAAACTATGAATGATTACTTGAAAAACTGATTTTTTTTCTTCGGGCATTTTTTTAACTATAAAACTTTATTATTGATATAATTTAATTTTCAAAATAGCGTGCCGCGGAAAGGACTCGAACCTTCACACCCTTACGAGCACCAGATCCTAAATCTGGCGTGTCTACCAATTCCACCACCGCGGCATTATATTTATTTATTCAGTCGGTGAAATTAATCAAATGTTTATTGTTTGACGAAACAAAAAAGGCAGGTTTTACCTGCCTTGAAGAATTAGATTAAAAAGTTAAAATTACTTTACAAATATCATCTTTTTGGATTCAACATAATTGCCAGATTTTAATTGATATATATAAATGCCAGCACCCATTCTATTACCCATAAAATCTTTACCATCCCATACCACAGTTTTTAAACCAGGCTGTTGCGTCTCTTTAACTAACTGATTAACCTCACGCCCAGACAGGTCATATAGTGTTAATGAAATTTGTGATAGCTCTGGGACATCATACTGAATTACTGTTGACGGGTTAAATGGGTTCGGATAATTTTGATATAGCTTATACTGATTTGGAATAATAAAGGTATCTGTTAGTTCTAAAGCAACGCTCAACAGAGCATAACCTGTTCCACAAACTGTTACCTCATTAGTATTTTCGTCTCTAGCTGAAACATCTCCAAAAAACAACCCTAATTGTCCTCCAAAAGAATTCTTTCTTTGGACAGTTAATTCAAATATTGGACCAGAACCTGAAGGAATAGCCGTTCCAATAGTATAGCCAAAAATAAAGCAATTACCATCTTCATCTTCTCCAGTATTATCTAAAAATAATCCACCGACATCTGAAAAACGCCCCACAGCATTGACTGAAGTGACGATTAGCCCATCAGGCATATCCATTAAAGTCATTTCAAAAACAGAAATTGGTACAATATTATCCAGATGAACAGGAATGGTTCTAGTTGCAGATCCAGACATAGAAAAACTAGTATCAATTGAAAAATGTGCCATAGGCGTACCAACAAAAACACTTGAAGGAATCATCTCTGTAAACATTTCAATACTATTTGCATCCGCTACTATTTTATCAACTTCTATAGGATATGAACTACCAGAAGGTGTATTTGCATCTACATATAAATAAAGATCGGCAATATGTCCCATGCCTGGCATAATTGGATTATTTAATGTCAAATCCGTTATGATTACATTATAATCACTTCCATCTTGATTTCCTCCAAAATACCAATCTGAAAAATCCATATAATCAGATGAAACTACTGTTACACCTGTTATATAATTTGGTTGGCTAGATAAAGAAAGCTGGATTGCAGAAACTGGTTGAGAATTACTAATCATGAGTGGCATAACAAATCCTTCACCGGGACTTACAACCAAATTGGGCATCGCAAGAATTTGCGTCTCAACCGAAACTTCAAAATCCGCATCATCACCTGTCCAATTCATCTCAACACCATTATAATCTTCTATATTTGCAAAAGTAAAATCAAGATCTACATATGCTGGTTCCATACTGGCTCCTCGCACAATCACTCTACATACTGGGTCACTTCCAGAGGACAATGTAACATTACTCCCATTAGGGAATGCTGAAACAACCATCACCCCATTCGTTTCAGTTACACTTAATGTATAATTCTGCGTACGATCTGTTTGCAGAACTGTTTCCGCAATAATATAATCAGGATCATCAGTTATTTCGATATAGAAAAAACTTATTTCAGCTTCATTATTGATCGATATTTCTAAAGTATCAGTATACCCTGATAAAGCAGCTCCATCCGAAATGGATAATTCCACCCATTCTACAGGAGTCCCATCAGCAATATTGCTTGGGCCTGACTCCGTTCCTGCAGGAGAATAATCAGTTGTCACATAATAATAATATGTCACGCCATTCATTACATCCGTATCTGTATATTCATTTGCATCTGCACCAACACTCGCAATAAGCTCAAAATCTGGATTGCCAGAAGAACTGCGATATAAAATATACCCGGATACATCAGGGGTCCTTCTTTGAAAATTATTATTATCAATTGTTTTATCTTGATGTGACAAATCAATTAATCCTGAACTCACAAAAAACGGCAATGATAATTCTAATTCATGATTATCAATAGTGAATAAATCTTTTTCGATAGTTGGTGGATTAAGATAGCTATATTGGATAATATTAAATCTTCCATCAGAAGTATTAAATGTAACACTTTCAGACGCTTCAAATTCACCGCCACTTGCAATCTCATTGCCATTTAATAATAGGCGATAATACCCTTCCCCATATCCACAGCATATACCATCTCCATACTCATCATATATCGTAAAAACGTGCGCTCCTGAAGGAATATTTAAATCCCAAGTATATAGCGTTTCCGTATCAACTAATTCACCTGCAAAAATACTTGCTACCACACTATCGCCATCAACGTGGACTAAATCCCAAGAGGTCTCTACTGGATAATCATCTGTTAAAATCTCGATAGTAAATGGTACCGTAGGTGGAACTGGACCTAATGGAGGATTCCAGCTCAAAGGCACTTCCGCATCTAAGCCAGATACTGCAACTAAATTATGAGGCTCTTCCATATAACCTGGAAAAACTTTTACTTGACCTGTATCTAATTCTGAAATCCAATATATACCACCAATACTATCCGAAACGGTCACTTCATCAAATGTAATTAAAACATCTCCTCCGTATGCATTATAGTTTACAAGATAACGAACATTCAAGACTGGGCCATCACCTGGAGAAACATTATTATTAGATGTACTATACATTAAAATCCTTGCTCCAGCTGAAATATCCGTACTCGAAATTGTAAAATTATCCGTGCGATCTGTTGTCCAAAGACTATCTATAGATAAATTATCTGGTACATCCAATAAATCAAACTGTAATCCACCAACAGTTCCATTATTAACCATACTTACTTGTATATGAACAGCTTCTGATACATCACCGCTATCAGAATTCATCATTAATGCTACAACATTACCAATTGAAATCATTCCATTCGAACTTGTAGCTGATAATTCCGCACCAGAACTATCAGTTACAGTTAAATCAGACATTTCTAGATTAATTACAGCAGAAGGAATTGATGATCCATTAAAATGTATGACCATAACTGTATCAGAATTGGAAGGAATAGAAGATGCATTTCCAGCATTAAACAGTAAAAATCTATATCCACCTGCAGAAAGTTGATTCATATCTGCAGTAAAACCATTAGAAGAACCATAAGCGTTAACATTAAAAGGTGATATAATATCTGGATCCACCATTAAGTCAAATTGCATTCCAGAAACAGTATTATTAGGGTTATTAATAATAACTGGTACTTCTATATTTGAAGAATACCCGGGAGACTCAACATTCCCTAGTGAGACCGATAGCTGAGCAGAGAGAACTCCAAAAAATAAAGAAATAAAAAATATAATATTTTTATTAATCATATTTCCAACGTTATAGTTTATTTACTTAACAAATGCCCAATATAAAAGCTTATTTACTGAACAAAGTGATAACAACTTCAATTAGGAGCTGAAAGTACATACATTAGTAAAATTATCCACTGTAATTATTATCCCTTATGATCTATATCACATCAATTAAAACTTATTTTTAAGCTTGGGTATATCCTCGATTTAAATAATTTTGAAGTTTCTTGTATTTTATAGTTTCACGTTTTCCACTTGGACTAATTACTTCAACCTTTTCATTTCTACCAACTTTTTTATCTGATATTATAGGCTTTCTAGATGCTTGTTGTGGCTGATTTTGAGCTTGACTGCTTTCTTGAGAAGGTGTAAAACCAAGTCCGGTCGAATCTTGGTGTTTCATTTGCATATTACTTGCTTGATCGGTTTGTACACTTGGCGCCTGATCCATACCCTGTATTTTAGTCCTAAATAATCTCTGCAAAGTTATTTGGGTAGTGTTGGACATCATATCTTTAAACATGTAGAATCCCTCAGATTTATACTCTAACAAAGGATTTTTTTGACCATAGGCTCTTAAGTTAATGCCTTCCCTTAACTGATCCATAGCATAGAGATGGTCTTTCCATTTCTCATCTATTGATCTAAGTACAACAAAACGTTCAAACCCGCGCATAACATCCTCAGGTAATAATGATTCCCTTGCAGAATAAACATCCATAGCATCATCAACAATTTTATTTTTAACGTTCTCAAAATTATTAGCTAAGTCAAATTTGCTATGATCAATATCTATTAATAGGACTGATGAAAAATTCTGCTCTATACTTTCCCAATCCAACAATTCATAGTTTTGATCTGACTCACCTCCTAACTCATCATCAACATAATCATATATTAATTCAGGTATAGTTTCACGGAGGTCATTACCTTTCAATGCATTATTTCTTAAATCGTATACAACTTGTCGTTGTTGATTCATCACATCATCATATTCTAACAGATGCTTCCGAATACCAAAATTCCTACCTTCTACCTTTTTCTGTGCATTCTGTATAGCGCGAGTTACCATTTTATGTGTAATCACCTCTCCTTCTTCAATCCCCATACGATCCATTATTGATGCAACTCTTTCAGAATTAAACAAACGCATTAAATCATCTTCAAGGCTAAGATAAAATTGTGATGACCCAGGGTCTCCTTGACGCCCTGACCTCCCCCGCAATTGCAAATCTATTCTTCTTGATTCATGCCGTTCAGTTCCTAATATATGCAATCCACCTAATTCTTTAATACCGTCTCCTAATTTAATATCTGTACCCCTGCCAGCCATATTGGTTGCAATAGTTACGGCTCCTTTTTGACCTGCTCTCGCAACAATTTCTGCTTCGCCTTTATGTTGTTTAGCATTCAAAACATTATGAGGAACTCCACGTTGCTTTAACATCCTTGATAGTAGCTCAGAAGAATCTACAGTTATAGTACCAACTAATGTTGGCTGCCCTCTTTTGAAGCAATCAGCAATTTCATCTATTACAGCAGAATATTTTTCACGTTTAGTTTTATAAATTAAATCATTTCTATCATCTCTAATAATTTCACGATGGGTAGGAATTACAACCACATCCAAATCATAAATACTTCCTAACTCTTCAGCTTCAGTTTCAGCTGTTCCAGTCATACCCGCAAGATTATCATACATGCGAAAATAATTTTGAATGGTAATTGTTGCGAGAGTCTGCGTTTCCCTTTCAATTGTTACGTTTTCCTTTGCTTCTAAAGATTGATGAAGACCATCACTATATCTTCGCCCTGCCAAAATTCTACCAGTAAACTCATCAACAATCTGGACCTTTCCATCTTGGATAACATATTCTACATCTTTTTCATATAAAGTATAGGCACGCAACAATTGACTAATATTATGGATTCGAGAACTTTGCTCTGCGTGTTCTTGGTGTGCTTTTTCTTTCAACTGTTTGTTCTCTATTGAACTTAGTTCCTTATCCTCATCAATCTCATGCAATAATTCACCCAGATCTGGTATAACAAACATTTCCGGATCATTTGGCGATAGAGATTCGCGTCCTTTATCTGTAATATCAATTACATGAGTTTTTTCATCAATACTAAAATATAAATCATCATCAACTTCATGTAATTTTTTATCTCGGATATATTCTGATTCCACATCATGAGCCAATTTTTTTGTACCTTTTTCCTGAAATATTTTCATCACTTTTGGATGCTTCGGCATACCTCGATTTGCTTGTAATAGTTTTAATCCAGCCTCATCTAATTTTTCATTTTCCATATAATTAACTGCATCCGATACTAATTCTGTCACAAGTGAGTTTTGTTTTTTAATAAGATTTTGCACCATTGGCTTAAGCTCTTTATATGTTGTGTCGACAGGTGCATCTACTGAACCAGAAATAATCAACGGTGTTCGCGCTTCATCGATTAACACACTATCAACTTCATCAACAATAACAAAAGCATGGTCCCTTTGAACTTGATCCTCCTTAGATAAAGCCATATTATCTCGTAAATAATCAAACCCATATTCATTATTTGTACCATAAGTTATGTCACAGTCATAGGTAGTTTTTCTTTCTCTATTATCCATAGAGTTCAAAATATACCCAACAGTTAAACCGAGGCTCTTATATACCTCACCCACCCACTCAGCGTCTCTTTGCGCTAAATAATCATTAACAGTAACTAAATGAGACCCTCTACCTGTAAGAGCATTTAAGTACAGAGGCATCGTGGCTACAAGTGTTTTTCCTTCTCCAGTCTTCATCTCAGAAACTTTTCCTTGATGAAGAACAATGCCTCCTAATATCTGGACATCATATGGTATCATTTCCCATTTGGTTTCTTGGCCCATAACACGATACGTGATCCCCATCATCCTTCTACAAGTTTCTTTTACCATTGCAAAAGCCTCTGGCAAAAGTTCATTTAGTTTATCTTGCTCAGCTTCTATTATATATTTTTTTGATTCTTCTTTATCAGAGATCTGATTATTTGCATACTCTTCCGCTTCTTTTCTTTTCTCAATAATCTCTTTCTTAAACTGCAATGTTTTTTTCTCTAATTCTTCATCGGTTTTTAATTTTAGCGATTCATAAATTGTATTTATTTCATCAACAATCGGCAATAATGATTTTGTATCTCGGTCAGATTTCGTTCCAAAAATTTTGGTTAATATATTTTGTAACATAATTATTTTGTTTTATTTCTCTAATTTATCAGAATCAAGTTTTTTTTTATAAATTGAATCTAAGACACCATTTACAAAACTGGAGCTATCTTTTGTGCTATAGATTTTTGCTATTTCAATTGCTTCACTAATAGATACTTTTGGTGGAATATCATCATTATAGTAAATCTCATTAATAGCAATTCGCATAATTAATTGATCTAGAGTCGCTACTCTTTCCAATTTCCAATTATCTAAATTATCAGAAATTAAATCCTCTGTCCAAATTTTATTATCTACAATATTATTGTAAAGATCAGAAATATATGATTTAGTCTCTTCATCAAAACTGTTCCTATCAAATATATCAAGAAGGACTTTGGTTTTTTCTTCTCCGGTAAGCTCATGAGCATATAATGCCCCTAAAATACTTTCCCTAGCTTTTCTACGAGGATGCATAATATTTTTTCATCATTCTATAGGAAATAGCCAACCAAAATCGTCATCTATATCTTCACGCTGTATACCAACTAATAATTCTTTTAACTTCATTGTATATGGACCAATATTTCCATCAGATAAAGAATGAACTCCATCATCATCAGTTATAGATCCAACTGGGGAAACTGATACAGCAGTACCTGTACAGAAAGCCTCATCTGAATTATATAATTCATTTAGTGTAATATCAGTCTCTATAATATCTAGCCCTAATTTATCTTTAGCAATCTTTAATACTGAGTCGCGTGTTACGCCAGCAAGAATACTACCTCCTAATTGTGGAGTCATTAATTTTTTATCTTTTATTAAGAATAGGTTTGCTGTTCCAACTTCCTCTAAAAACGTATCATCTTTTGCATCTAAATATAGTACTTCATCATAGCCTTCACTTTTTGCCTTAGTTAGAGGATATAAGGAAGCTGAGTAATTTCCTATGGCCTTAATGTTGCCTATGCCTTTTGGAGCCGCACGATGATAATCTTTATTAATTTTAAGATGAAGTGGCCTTACACCTCCCTTAAAATAAGGGCCCACAGGAGAAACAAAAACCATAAAGGTGTACTCTTCAACAGGTTTTACACCTATAGCTGGCGCGGTCCCCCATACAATTGGCCTTACGTATAGCGTTCCTTTATTATATGGTGGGACATAATCGATATTATCTAAAACAGTTTCCTTCACAGCATTAATAAAAAAAGTCTTATTCATTTCAGGAATACATAATCTTTTTGTAGATACGGCCATTCGCTTAGCATTTAAATCAATTCGAAATAAAACAACACGATTATTAGCTGTCCTAAATGCTTTAGTTCCTTCGAAACAACCTTGCCCATAATTCAAAACACCAGCAGCTGGAGATAGTTCAATTGTTCCATAGGGCACTAGCGCTCCTGCTTGCCAAGTCTCTCCTTGCTTACAAGTTGCCTTAAACATGCTTTTGGTCTCAACTACATTAAATCCTAGGATATCCCAATCTATTTTTTCCATAATTAATTCTCCAATAACTCCCTTGCAATTACCATTTTCTGAATTTCGGTAGTACCTTCATATATTTGCGTAATTTTCGCATCTCTCATTAAACGCTCTACTCCGTAATCCTGCATATAGCCATATCCTCCAAAAATTTGCACACAATCTGTTGCAGCATCCATGGCTGTTTGTGATGAAAAACTTTTTGCCATTGCTGCTTCTTTTGTGAAAGGTTTATGCATATCCTTTAATAATGCAGCATTGTGAATTAAAAGACGAGAGGCTTCAATATTTGTACCCATAGATGCTATTTTTTCTTGTATTGCTCCAAAATCCGCAATAGAACGCCCGAACTGTTTTCTTTCCTTTGCATAGGACTTTGATTTATCTAAAGCAGCTTGCGCAATTCCTAAAGCCTGGGATGCAATTCCAATTCTACCTCCATCAATGGTGGTTAATGCAATCCGGTAACCCTCACCTTCATCGCTAATTAAATTTTCAATTGGAACACGACAATTATCAAAATGAATTTCACACGTATCTGATGAACGAATTCCTAATTTATCTTCTTTATTTCCTAATGAAATTCCATCAAGATCTTTTGGAACAATAAATACAGAAATTCCTTTATACCCTTTTGATTTATCTGTCATAGCCATTACAATAACTAAATCTGAATTAATACCATTAGTGACCCAGTTCTTTGTTCCATTTAATATGTAATGACCCCCATCTTTTTCTGCAATAGTTTTCAAATTACTAGCATCAGAACCAGATTGCGGTTCACTTAAAGAAAAAGAGCCTAATAATTCACCTTTTGCTAACCCTTTTAAATATGTTTCATTTTGAAAATCATTTCCATAATTAACAAATATCTGGCATACTAAACTATTATTTACAGATACAATAACACCTGCAGATGCATCAATTCTTGATATTTCTTCTATAATCAATGAATAACTAATAGTATCCATTCCTGCGCCACCCCAATTCTCTGGAACCATAATACCCATATATCCTAATTCTCCCATCATTTTAACCTCTTGATGGGGAAACTCGGCCTTATCATCTCTTTTGATCGCGCCGGGCTCAAGGTGTTTAGAGGCAAATTCTCGTGCGCTCCTACGAACTAACTCTTGTTGTTCAGTTAAAATTAATTTATCCTTTCAACAATTAATGCAGAGGCTTCTCCTCCGCCGATACATAAAGTTGCCAATCCTATAGATTTTTCTTTTTGATTCAATGAATGGATTAAAGTAGTCAAAATTCGAGCACCACTTGCTCCAATTGGATGTCCTAATGCTATGGCTCCTCCATTTATATTAACTTTTCCATGATCCAAATTATAATCATCAATTACTGACATTGCCACTGGAGCAAATGCCTCATTAATTTCCCATAAATTAATATCATCAACTTCCATATCTGCTTTCATTAGAACTTTCTTTATCGCTTCAATTGGAGCTGTAGTAAACCATTTTGGATCATGGGCAGCAGAAGATTGAGAAACAATACGCGCAAGAGGTTTAAAGCCTAATTCAGAAGCTTTATATTCACTCATTAATAATAAACAAGCAGCACCATCATTAATTTTTGAAGCATTAGCAGCAGTTATAGTACCATCCTCTTCAAAAACTGGTTTTAATGTATCCATTTTTTCAAAGTTCACTTTTTCAGGTTCTTCATCATCATTAAATGTAATAGTGTTATTTTTATTTTTTACATCTATAGATATTATTTCATTATTAAATGCTCCTGATTTTTGAGCATCAATTGCTCTTCGATATGATTCTTTTGCAAAATCATTTTGATCACTAATGCTATAATCTCGATCTCTTGCGCAAATTTCCGCACAACTACCCATGTGAATATCATTATAGACATCCCATAACCCATCAAGTAACATGCTATCAATTAAATTCCCATGTCCTAATCTGTAACCAGTTCTAGCTTTTGGAATTAAATACGGAGCTTGACTCATATTTTCAAAGCCGCCAGCTAAAACAACATTAGAATCACTAACTTGAATTGCTTGTGAGGCTAACATAACTGCTTTTAATCCTGATCCGCACATCTTATTAATAGTAAGACATTCTACTGTATCAGGTAATCCTGATCCAAGGGCAGCTTGCCGGGCAGGCGCTTGCCCTAAACCAGCAGATAATACATTCCCCATAATTATTTCATCCACAAGTAAAGGATCCATCATAGTTTCCTCTAAGATTTTTGATATAACTAATGATCCCAGTTTAGGAGCTGGTACTGAAGAAATAGCTCCTTGGAAGGATCCTATTGGTGAGCGTTTAGCTGAAACAATAACTACGCTATTTTCTTTACTCATTAATCTTTATTTATTATAGAGATAAGTATTCGACTAAGTTGATAGGACATAAGTGAACTAAACATAAATATAAAAAAACAACTAAATAATAATTAACATTTAATATTTAATTAAATTTTAATTATGAAATCCAGCATAAGAAATCTCCAGTAAATTAGTATTTTTATATATTGGTTTCATAGTTATTAAGTTAATTCTTTGACTTTGCCATGATTGATTTATCATAAGCCAGAATAATATCTTTAACCAACTTATGTCTAACAACATCGCTCTCTGTTAACTTGACAAAGCCAATGCCATCAATTCCTTTAAGTATTTTTACTACTTGAATTAGGCCAGAATCCATTTTCATTGGTAAATCAATTTGAGTTATATCACCTGTAATAATTGCTTTTGAATTAACACCTAGCCTTGTTAAAAACATTTTCATTTGCATAGGAGTTGCATTTTGAGCTTCATCTAAAATCATAAATGCATTATTTAATGTTCTACCTCTCATATATGCTAAAGGAATAATCTCAATTGTTCCATCAGATAACACCTTTTTCAATTTTTGTTTTGGCATAATATCTCCTAATGCATCATAAAGAGGGGTAAGATATGGATCGACCTTCTCTTTTAAATCGCCAGGTAAAAACCCCAAGCTTTCACCAGCTTCAACTGCAGGACGACATAATACTATCCGATCAACTTCACTATTCTCAAGAGCAGCAATTGCAAATGCAACGGCAATATATGTTTTACCAGTTCCTGCTGGCCCAATACATAAAACTATATCATTGCTATTTACTATATCAATATATGTATGCTGACCTTCTGAGCGGGCAACAATAGCTCCTTTACTTCCATAATGGATTACTTCTTTAGGAAGTTGATTATTTTGCCCATTATCAACGGATATAATTTCAATTAAATGTTTTACATCTTTTAAATTAAGAGATCCTTTTCTACCCAAAGTTTGTTTCATCTCATGTATAATCTCATTTACAAGAGCAATCTTACTCTTATCACCAGAAATATTGATAATGTCATTCCTAATAAAAGTTTTAACTTCAAATATATCTTCTATCATTCTTAAATGAGAATCTGCTGGCCCAAATAGCATTACTAAATCTAGACCTCTAATATCTATTATCTTATCCATCTTCTTAAAATTAAATATTAATTTATGTTATAAATATTATTATCCATTATTAATTAATCTCTTGTATAAATAATTTTAATGAAAGAAAAAGCCGTTAAAATGAAAAATTTACATATAGTATACATTTTTGTCATTTTACTGATTAATTGCAGTTATTTAACTACAAATTCAAATACAAATAAAATGAATATGAGTTCCCTTATCAATCAAGGAAATGCATATTGGGGAAAGAGAGTTGATCCTAAAAGCGCAAAATTAGCAGTATTATTTTATAAAAAGGCTTTCGAACTAAATCAAACAGATTTAAATCTAGCAACATCCCTCAGTAAAGCATATTATTTTCAAGCATATTTCATTGAATCAGATTTAACCAAGCGTGATGCCTTATATGTTAAGGGTGCGGAATCTGCACTTAAAGGTTTCCAAAATTCAATATTTTATCAAGCTTTCTCAGATACAACAAAATTTGACAATAATAATATAATTTTAGAAGCAATTAAGAAAGCACCAATTGAAACCATTGGGGTTCTATTTTGGTTGGCAATCAATCATGGAAAGTTCTTAATTAATAAACCAGTTATTGATAGAATTGGTTCAAGAGAAATCCTCGAGATAGCAATGCATCGGATTTCGACATTTGATGAAGATTACTATTATGGTGGTCCTAGAAGATTTTTTGGAATGTTTTATTCTAGATTGCCCGGGGTGCCTCTTAATAGGGCAAAGTTGAATTTTGATCAATCTTTATTAGATAATCCAAACTTTTTTGGAACAAGAGTTTTAAGAGCGCGGTACTACCATACTAAGCTAGGCAATCGCGAACTATTTGAAGAAGATTTAGAATTTGTTATAAATGGAGATCCATCATTATTACCAGATGCAATGCCAGAAAATCTTTTTGAACAAGAAAAAGCTAAAGAATTGTTAAATAATGCAATAATTCTCTTTGAATGAAGTAATACAAATCATTCATTTAGTTTAATTAAAGAAGAAATTGATTCTATATTAGATTGTATCAATTTTCTGATATTTAAATTAGACCAATCCATAATATTCATATGATCAGAAACAATTTTTAGTATCTTAATTTTAGATAAATCAAGATACTTTATTGCTATATCAGTAATTACTGCTGCTTCCATATCTACTAATTCTTTATAAATATTATTATTATTTTTATTAATTTTTTTTTCTACAGTTGTTAAACCAATTTTAGGAATAATAATATTATCTGTTAGGGGAAACACATATTCTTTCTTAAAAAAATCACTAGTTAATTTTTCTATAAAATAAATATTGCCTATTTTAGTAGAAGAAGGATTTCCTCCAGCTATACCAACATTTATTAATATACTATTGCTGTTATATATTCGATTTAAATAGATAGGTAATGTATCTATTACTTTTTTTCTACCTACACCTGTTACTAAAAGATTGTATTTATTATTTGCATAAACTTTTAAATCAGGTTGCTTTACATCTCTTATTAAATTATAAAACTCTATAATTGGATTAGCCTCATCCTGCAAAGCTGTAATAATAATTTTATCTACCATTAATATTAATTATTTAAACAATATACCGAAAGAATATCCAATAATATTGATAAATATATCAGTTATCTTATTTATTGTAGTTTCAATTGCAAAGTTAAATGGAATAAATAATTCAATTATTTCCCATCCAACAGATAAAAACAGAAATAAGGGCCACTTTCTTTTAAAATATTTTCCGTAAATAAACCAAATTATAAAATGGATAATTGAATAATAATTAATAAAGGTCATATTATAAGTCAAGCATCACTATAGATGCATTGAATTGGAATCATTTTTTAATTTGAATTCCCAATTCCTTTAACTGAGCATTAGAAACAGAGCTTGGCGCACCATCCATTAATGACATCGCGGACGTAGTTTTGGGAAATGCAATAACATCTCTGATATTATTTGTACCTGCAAGCAACATAACTAACCTATCAAACCCAAAGGCTATTCCACCATGAGGTGGCGTCCCATACTTAAGAGCATCTATGAAAAAACCAAACCTTTCTTTGGCTTCATATTTATCAATACCAAGTATATCAAAAATAGTTTTTTGTAGTTTAGAATTGTGAATTCTAATTGAACCGCCTGCTATCTCATAGCCATTAATTATTAAATCGTATTGTTTAGAAGGAATAGATTCTGGTGAAACTTTTAGCTTCTCCAAATCATCAGATTTTGGTTGCGTAAAAGGATGTTGAAGAGAATGATAACGTTTGTCTTCATGGCTGTACTCAAACATAGGGAAATCTGTTATCCATACTGGCTTGAATTCTTTCGTTTCTATATACTCTTCTTTTCTAGCAATTGCAACACGTAGTGCTCCTAATGATAATTGAGTTATTTTATTATCATCACCAATAATAAAAAGGATATCACCATCATTCATATTAAGGTTTTTTCTAATTTCAGTTTGTAAATCATCATTAAAAAACTTGGATATCCCTCCAGTTAATTTCCCTGCATCAGCCTTCATCCATGCTAAACCCTTGGCTCTATATCTCTTAACATGTTCTGTAAAATTATCAATTTCTTTTCGAGAATAATTAGCACCACCTGGAACAATGATTCCCTTAACGCATTCAACTGAATTAAATGCTTTGAATTCGCTTTTTTCTGAAAATGATTTAAAATCATTTAATAATAAATCATAACGTAAATCTGGACAATCTGTACCATACTTTGACATTGCGTCATCATAAGTCATCTTTGGAAACGGTTTCACTAAATTAATATTTTGCACTTTTTTAAAAATATACCTAGTTAATTCCTCGCATTTTCCCATTACATCATCTTCCACTACAAAAGACATTTCAATATCTATTTGGGTAAATTCAGGTTGTCTATCAGCCCTTAAATCTTCATCTCGAAAACATTTTACTATTTGAAAATATTTATCAAATCCAGAAATCATTAATAGCTGCTTATACATCTGGGGGGATTGTGGTAAAGCATAAAATTTTCCATTATGCATTCTACTTGGAACTAAATAATCTCGTGCTCCTTCAGGCGTGGATTTCATGAGCACAGGTGTTTCAACTTCTAAAAAGTCATTATTTGAAAGAAAGGTTCGTACTGCTTGATATGTTCTATGTCGAACTTCTATATTATTCTGTAATTCATTTGTTCGTAATTCTAGAAACCGATACTTTAATCGAAGATCTTCTTCAGCACTATTACGATCTGTAATCATAAAAGGAAGAGGGGCTGCTTCATTCAAAATCTTATGATCAGATATAGCAACTTCAACATCGCCTGTTGCTATATTTGGATTTATAGCATTTTTATCTCTTTTCTGAACAACGCCCATTACTGAAAGGACGTCTTCCATAGATAATTTTTTAACTAATTCAAAATCACCCTTAAAACTTTCTTGATTATAAACAATCTGCGTTTTACCATATCGATCTCTAATATCTACAAATACAACCTGACCATGGAATCGTACAGCATTTACCCAACCATTTAATGATACTTTCTCACTAATATTAGCAGATGTTAATTCTCCACATGTATGCGTTCTTCTATTCATAGTTATTAATAAAAAAACCGCCCAAATTTACGGGCGGTTGATCTATAATTAAATCTCAAATTACCTTTTTGCAACTCGCAATCGATTTAATGCTCTTGATAACGAACTTTCCATACGAACTTCATCAACATCTTCTACATTCCTTTTAGTCTTACGTTCGTTTACCCTTTGCAATGCAGATTCAGCCCTTGAAATATCAATATCGGATGAAGATTCAATCGTTTCAACTAATAAACAAACTTCATTTTCATTGATTTCTGCAAAACCACCACTTGTTGAATAAAATTTAGTATCGGATTCACTTTGTATCATAATTTCTCCAATATCAAGGCTAAACACACCATCCTGATGATTGGCCATTATCCCAAAAGAACCATCTATCCCAGGGCATCTAACGTAATTGACTTCAATTACATCCAGATTTTGTGTTGGAGTTACTATATCTAAAGTAAAATGACCCATCAAGTTACTAATTTTTTACCCTTTTCAATTGCCTCATCGATTGTCCCGACATAGGAAAAAGCATTTTCAGGATATTCATCAATATCTCCATTCAAAATAGCGCTAAAACCAGCAATAGTATCCTCAAGCTCAACATACCTACCTTCAATATTGGTAAACTGCTCCGCAACAAAGAATGGCTGCGACATAAACCTTTGAATTTTTCGCGCTCTAGACACTGAAAGTTTATCATCGTCTGATAACTCGTCCATACCTAGAATTGCAATGATATCCTGTAAGTCCTTGTATTTTTGAAGAATTTTTTGGACTTCGCGCGCAGTATTATAATGATTATCACCTATTACACGAGGATCTAGAATCCTAGAAGTTGACGCTAACGGATCAACAGCAGGATAAATGCCAAGTTCAGCTATTTTTCTTTCTAAAACTGAAGTTGCATCCAAATGCGCAAAAGCTGTAGCAGGCGCTGGATCAGTTAAATCATCTGCTGGGACATAAACAGCTTGTACAGAAGTAATTGATCCATTTTTTGTGGAAGTAATTCTTTCCTGTAACTCTCCCATCTCAGTACCAAGAGTAGGTTGGTAACCAACTGCAGAAGGCATCCTACCTAATAATGCAGAAACTTCTGATCCTGCTTGAGTAAAACGAAAAATATTATCTATAAATAATAATACATCTCTTCCTTCCTCATCTCTAAAATACTCAGCCATTGTTAGACCGCTAAGAGCTACTCTTAATCTTGCTCCTGGAGGTTCATTCATTTGGCCAAAAACCATAGTGGTTTTTTTAATTACTCCTGATTCAGTCATCTCATTATATAAATCATTTCCTTCTCTAGTCCTTTCTCCTACACCAGCAAAAACAGAGTACCCACCATGTTCTGTGGCAATATTTCTAATCAATTCTTGAATTAAAACAGTTTTTCCAACACCTGCTCCACCAAATAGGCCCGTTTTACCTCCTCTTGTATATGGCTCCATCATATCCACAACTTTAATGCCGGTAACTAACATTTCTGTTGAGGGTGATAAGTCTTCATGTTTGGGAGCAGAACGATGAATTGGATATTCTTTCTCTGCGGAAACTTTACCTTTACCATCAATTACATTACCAGTAACATCAAACAACCTTCCTAATGTTTCTGGGCCAACAGGAACTGAAATTGGTTTACCCGTATCTTTAGCATCAACTCCTCTCACCAATCCATCTGTAGAATCCATCGCAACTGTACGAACAATCGAGTCTCCTAGATGTTGAGCAACTTCTAAGATTAAGTCTCCCTCATCGCCTCTATCAACGTTTAATGCATTCAATATTTCTGGTAAGTTCCCACCTTCAAAAGTCACGTCAACTACAGCGCCCATTATTTGAGATATTTTTCCAATATTTTCCATAAGTATTCCTTTATTACTTCAATGCTTCAGCTCCGCCAACTATCTCCAGCATTTCTTTCGTAATTGACGCTTGTCGAGCTTTGTTAAATTCAAGTGTGAGATTTTTAACCATATCCTCAGCGTTATCTGTCGCATTTTCCATTGCAATCATCCGAGCAGCTTGCTCACTGGCATAGGACTCTAATAAATATTTCCACATTTGAACATTTAAATGACGAGGAATTAATGATTTCGTTAATTTTTCTTTAGAAGGCTCATAAAGCCGATTAGAAACATTGGAACTCTCCTCTTGATTATATTCTAATGGGAGCAATTGCTCTGATTGGATAGTCTGAGTTGCAACGTTAACAAATTCATTATAACAAACATGAATCTCATCAACTTTTTTAGATACAAAATGATTAATAATTTTTTCACCTATCTTAGTTGCATGTTGAAACTCTAAATCATTCCAAAACTCTATATGGGATTGAATAATATTATAATTTCTTCTAGTAAAATAATCCCTAGCTTTTTTCCCAATACAAAATAAATCAACATTTTCCTTACCAATCTCATTAATCTCTAACTCTGCCTTCTTAATAATATTGGTATTAAATGAACCCGCCAAACCTCTATCTGATGTCACAACAACATACCCAACTCTTTGAATAGGTCTAATATCTAATAATGGTAGAAGAGCACGATTAACATCTGGTAATAAATGATGAATGACATTTACTAAACGATATGTATAAGGTCGAGCTTGTTCCATTCTTTCCTGAGCTTTACGCATTTTAGCAGCAGCAACCATCTTCATTGCTTTAGTAACCTTTTGGATACTTTTTACAGATTTAATTCGATCTCGTATATCCTTTAGATTTGCCATTTTAATATTAAGCTATAAAACCATCTTTAAATTGACTAATTGATTTATCCAAAATATCAGACACCTCTTCTGACATGACTCCTTCAGTTCTTAATGTTTCTAATTCTATAGAGTTATTGGCATCTAAATAATCAAATAAAGCAGATTCAAATTCAGAAACTTTATCTAAAGGAATATCATCTAAATGACCTTTTGTTCCTGCAAATATAATTGCTATTTGCTTATCAATATTCATAGGTGAATACTGCTTCTGTTTTAATATCTCCACCATACGTTCACCACGCGTCAACTGAGCAAGAGTGCTTTTGTCCAAATCAGATCCAAATTTTGCAAATGCTTCAAGCTCTCTAAATTGTGCCAGATCTAACCTTAGCGTTCCAGCAATACTTTTCATTGCTTTTACTTGAGCATTACCGCCAACACGTGATACAGATAAACCTACATCAATTGCTGGACGGACACCTGAATTAAATAAATTAGTTTCAAGGTAAATCTGTCCATCTGTAATAGATATAACATTAGTAGGAATATATGCAGCAACATCTCCTTCTTGTGTTTCAATAATTGGAAGCGCTGTAAGAGAACCTCCTCCAAGTTCTTCAGATAATTTTGAAGCACGTTCAAGCAACCTACTATGAAGATAGAAAACATCTCCAGGATAAGCCTCACGACCAGGAGGCCTACGCAAGACTAGGGACATTTGACGATACGCTACAGCTTGTTTGGATAAATCATCATAAATAATTAACGCATGCTTGCCATTATCTCTAAAATATTCTCCCATAGCACAACCTGAATAAGGAGAAATAAATTGCAGCGGTGCAGCATCAGATGCATTTGCAGCAACAACTGTTGTATAATCCATTGCTCCTGCTTCCTCAAGTTCAGAGACAATAGATGCTACGGTTGATGCCTTTTGCCCAATAGCTACATAAATACAATAAACTGGATCATTAGTCTCATGGGTGTATTTCTGGTTAATTATGGTGTCTACGGCTATTGCTGTTTTTCCCGTTTGACGATCGCCAATAATCAGCTCCCTTTGCCCTCGACCAATAGGGACCATGCTATCTATTGGCTTAATACCTGTCTGAAGTGGTTTTTTAACTGGCTGACGAGCCATAACACCTAGCGCTTTTCTTTCAATAGGGAGCGAGACTTTTGAATTAATAGGTCCTTTTCCATCCATTGCTTGTCCTAACGGATCAACTACACGTCCTACCATTGCCTCTCCAACTGGAACTTCTACAACTCGACCAGTTCGTTTTGCTAAATCACCTTCTTTAACTAAACTGCTATCACCAAATAATACAAGGCCAACATTGTCTTCTTCTAAATTCAATGCCATTCCAAACGTATCATTAGGCAATTCAACTAATTCTGAACTCATCACATTCTCCAGCCCAGAGACTCTAGCAACACCATCCCCGACTGAAATGATTTCCCCTACTTCACTGACGTCAACTGCGTCATCAAACTTTGCAATTTGCTCTTTTAATAATGCCGTAATATTATCTGTATTAATATCCATAATTTCCCTTAAATAAATTATTATTGAAGTAAATATTTCCTAAGATTTTCCATTTTTGTTTTTATTGAAGCATCTAGAAAAATATTGTCAATTCTTAGCTTTAACCCTCCTACAAGAGAAGCGTCAACTACTGTAGATAATTCAGTATTTTTGCCAATAATTGTTTCTATCTGTGTTCGAAAATTATCTTTTTCTTCATTAGATAACTCATCTGCTGTGTGAGCTGTAACTGTTGCAATATTTAATTCATCCTTAACCAAAGAATTAAAGTAAAATGAAAAATTACGAAAAAACATAATTGGATTATCGTCGGCATTCATAATAATTAATTCTTGAATTATCGGATGAACTAAGTCCTTAAAAGCGGCATGAATTAATTCACTTTTTTGATTCACAGAGAATCTTTTTGACTGAAGAAAACCGCGCAATTGAGCATTTTTTTTTAATAATGGAGTAATCAAACTAATCGATTCTTGAACATCTTTTACTACATTTTGTTTTTTGGATATTTTCATAACCACAGAAGCAATATGTTTAGTCCTTTTCTTATGCTTCATAACCTTTGATATTTTTTAATGATTCATTAATTAATGATTTATTATCTTCTTCATTGAGATTCTTTTTAACCAATTTCTCAGCTATAGACAATGATAACCCAACTACTTCTCCCTTTATTTCAGTAATTGCTTTTTCCTTTTCCATCTTAATCTGCTCTTTAGCATCATCCAAATTTGCTGCCGCCGTTTCTTTTGCTTTAAGTAAAGTACTTTCTTTTAATTGATCAGCAGCTTTTTTTCCTTCACCAACAATAGCTTGGGCTTCAGATCTAGCTTTTGCAATTATTTCATTCCCTTCAGATGTAAGTCGATCAAGTTCTTTTCGAGCCTTCTCTGCATCTTCAAGGGATTGTGCAATTTCATTCTCCCTTTTTTCTAATGCATGTAATAATGGTTTCCAAGCGAACTTTGACAGCAATCCAAGAAGTATTAAAAAAGTAATAATAGTCCAGACAAATAACCCTGGATCCAATTGTACTAGTGGATTGTCCATAATAAGCTCCTTTACTATTAATTATGACTATCTAATTATTTCATTAAAACAATTAGCAGAATGAATACTTCAGCTAGAATAGCAACACCTTCAAGTAAGAATAAAGGTAAATTTACTGCAGCAGTAATTTTATCTGCCGCCTCTGGTTGTCTAGCAATTCCATCTGCTGCTGCTGCTGCAAAACGACCAATTCCTAGACCAGCGCCTACAACAATTATACCTAGACCAATTGCGGCCCCAAAATAATGAAGAACTTCCATTATTTTACCTCTCTTTCATTTTAGTTAATGATGAACATTAATGGCCATGCCAATAAACACAGCCGATAGTAGCGTAAAAACATACGCTTGTACAATTACAACAATTATTTCTAAACCGGAAATTGCTGCAGCCATAGGAACAGAAATAATGGCAACACCAACACCAGCAAACACACTATGAAACATATCAGCAAAAATAGCCATAAATGATAAAATCGCTAATAGCGCTATATGGCCTCCAGTCATATTAGCAGCCAATCGCATAGTAAGAGCGAAAGGCTTTACTAACATTCCTATAATCTCAATAGGAATAAGAATAACATATACAAAACCTGGAAGTCCATGTGGAACAAGATTCTTCCAGTGTTCAATAAATCCATGGGCGCGAACTCCAGCAATAATTATAGAAAAAAAAGTTATTATTGCTAAAGCTGCAGTTACATTAAAATTTCCTGTGGCGGTGGACCCTCCATGAAGTAATCCATTTATAAAATTATGATTATCATCCACAGGTACATCTAAAACAAACCTGTTGATAACCCCTAATAAATCAAAGATAGGTAACATACCAATTGCATTGGCAAAGAAAATAAAAAATAGGAAAGTTAGGATAAGTGGAGCCCAATTATTAACCCATTTTTGTCCAACATTTGGCTTAACAATTGTATCGCGTACAAACGTTACAATAAATTCTAATAAATTCATCAAACCAACAGGAATCAATTTTTTCTGCTTAATAAATTGTTGAACAGGTAAAATAACAAACAAACAAACAGAAAAAGCTACCATCCATAGCATTAATACATGTTTAGTTACAGACATATCTATATTAAATAAATGTGGTAAGTGAAAAATAGGGTGATGAATATCTGAATTAGAAACATGGTGAATAATGTTATCACCAACTTGTTCCATCACACTTTGTGCTTCATTTCCACCAGAACTACCTAACATATAATTTTTTAAATATAATTAATTATTATCTATAAATGATCTTACAATAAAAGCTTCCGTTAAATGAAGCGTTAAATAATAGCTTGTAAAGCTAATAATAAATGGCGTGGGATTAAAAGATATAAAAGTAAAAACAGCTACTATTATAATTCCATAAAGGATCATTTTCATAATTATAGCAATACTAAAATATTTTGTGAGATTTAAAGAAAATTTTATGTGGATAAATTGAGTTATTAATACAGAAAATGAAAAGATCACCCATGGAAAAATCATCCCTAAAAAAATCTCAGTACTAATTTCAGGAAAAACTGAGCTTAATAATCCCCAGGTTCCAAAACATATCATACTAATATAAATAACTAATTTTATCAATTATTTTGCCCACAATGTTTTTGCTATTGCATAAAATCCTATCACTAATCCAATAATAAGTCCTAACAAGGTAAACCAAGGCATTGTGTCATTTTGATTGTCAAGATAAAAGCCAATCATACAAAAAATAATCACACCACCTATTAATGTATAAGACGCAGATGCGGCTGGGGCCGATTGTAATAGATATCTTTGTAAATAATAAAAGAAATTTTTATTAGAACTTTCTTTTGATTCAGGCATTTGGATCAGATGGAGAGGAAGCTATTGTAAATCTGGACTTTAAATCTTTCTTTACAGAAGAATCTCCAACATTCTCTTTATTGCCAATAACGCTACA
The DNA here is from genome assembly GCA_029936965.1 of Fidelibacterota bacterium. GTDB lineage: Bacteria > Fidelibacterota > Marinisomatia > Marinisomatales > TCS55. The sequence goes on along the minus strand of JAPYRG010000007.1, from coordinate 17,196 downwards.
TGACCCTTCAAATTGAGCTCCATCTTCTATTATTAGACTACGGTAAATTAAATCACCAGTTATTTCAGATTTACTACCCAAAACAATTTTATTTGTTACTGTGATATCTCCTTTGATGCTACCTCCAATATGAGCATCGATTGCTTGAACATTGCCAAAAACCTGGCCAGAAACAGTAATTCGCAGAGGACCATCCGTTTGTATATCACCATATACTTTACCATAAATAATGATTCCACCCTTTAAGGTAATTGGTCCATTCACAACAGCTCCAGCACCAATCATTGTTTGAATATTATTAAAATCTATTTTAGCCATATTATTCTACACTTAAATTTTTCTCATTATACTCAGGGAAGAAATTCAAGGGATCCAGAGGGTTCGATCCTTCCCAAACTTCGAAATGTAAATGTGGCCCAGAAGAAATACCAGTATTTCCTGCAAGAGAAATAACATCCCCTCGATTCACTATATCTCTTTTATCTACAAGATTTACTTGATTATGGCCATAAAATGTAAAATAATCATTTCCATGATATATAATTACCATATTACCTAAATCAGTTGACCAACCGGAAAAGATAACTACTCCTGAAGCTGATGCAACAACTGGAGCTCCCTCTTTAACAGAAATATCTATACCATAATGATTACTTTTCCAAATATGTGGTCGAATGATCATCCTCTGAGTTATATAGCCATCAATGGGTGCTTTTGTTGGAATATTGCTTATTTGATTTGTCGAATATTGATTATTATGATTATTTATTGTTGAAGCTTCACTTAAGCTATCTAATCCATTTTCAAAAGAAGATAAATCAACTTCTGATCCAAGATTCTTTCTCAATAACTCATCCATTTGCTGTAGGCGTTGTAAATCATGGAAAAGCTCCATGACTTTTACTCGCTCCATTGCCAATTTATTATATTCCTCTTTCATTTTTTGATACTCAATTGATTTTGGAATAAAGAAATACCCTGCAAAAATAATTATACTAAAAAGTGAAATTGTAATTACTATAATTAGAAATAGCCAACTCCTATTAAAAGAAAAGCTTTTCCCTTCAGACTCATTATCTGGAATTATTAAAACAGTATAATTGGAAGGTTTCATCTATCTATTATCCAATGGATCGTAACAAATCTAAAATTCTATCAAAGTCATCATCAGAAAAAAAATGAATTTCAATATCTCCACCATTTTTTAAATAATGAATTTCTACCTTAGTACCTAATATTGTGATTAATTCATCTTCTACCATCTTTAAGGGAGAACTGGTTTTCTTTGATTTTTTAGAAGCAATTTTAATCTTACCAGATGATTTTCCCTTTGCAATCGCTTCTGATTCTCGAACACTAAGTTTTTTTGCGATTATCAAATTATACAATTTGTTCATTCCAGTAATAGTATTCATCATTAATATAGCACGGCCATGTCCCGCAGAGATTATTTGACTACGCAAACTACTTATTATATTTCTTGGTAACTTTAATAAACGTAAAGCATTTGAAATCGTCACACGTTTTTTTCCAACTGCTTTTGCTATGTTATCCTGCGAATGGTTAAATTTGCTTTGCAATATTGCATATCCTTCCGCTTCATCAATAGGGTTTAAATTTTCACGTTGAATATTTTCAATCAATGCGATTTCCATTAATTCGGATTCATTAGAAATAGATACTATATAACCTGGAATAGCTTTCAATCCTGCTAATTTAGATGCTCTTAATCGTCTTTCACCTGCAATTAATACATATTTTCCATCTTCTTCTTTAATAGTAATTGGAGTAATTACGCCTTTCCTTTTTATAGATGCGACTAAACCTTGAAGGCTTTTCTCATCTAATCCATCTTTTCTAGGCTGTAACGGATTGGCAAATATATCTTTAAGCGGAATTTCCATTACTCCAGGTTTTATTGGAGGGCTATCAGATGGCCCGTGTATTAATGCTTCTAATCCCCTGCCTAAGCGCTTAGTGGCCATTATCAATTATCTCCTCAATTAATTGCATATAATCTTGCGTCCCAACTGAATTCGCATCATATAATAAAGCTGGCTTTCCATAGCTAGGAGCTTCACCAAGTCGAACATTCCGATGAATGACTGTTTCAAATAACTTATCACCAAAATAGCTCTTAACTTCATCTAAAACTTGTTTGGATAGATTTAATCTTCCATCAAACATCGTTATTAAAACCCCTGCAATATTTAATTTCTTATTTAAATGTTGTTGAACTAATCGAATAGTATTTAATAGTTGACCTAATCCTTCTAATGCATAGTACTCTGCTTGGATTGGGATAATTAACTCATCTGCAGCAGTTAAACAATTTAATGTTAATAGACCAAGAGATGGGGGACAATCTATTATTATGTAATCATATTTTTTTTTAATTGTTTTTAATGCTTTTTTAAGCTCTAATTCTCTAGCTATCACACTAACTAATTCAATTTCAGCTCCAACAAGGTCATTTGTTGATAAAATTATATCTAAATATTCAAATGAAGTTTTTGTAATAATATCTTTAATTGAGATTTGATTTACCAAGGTATCGTAAACGGTATATCCAGAATCTTTTTTTATTATTTCACTGATACCTGTAGAAGCATTTGCTTGAGGATCCATGTCAAGAAGTAATGTATTGAACTCACTAACAGCAAGGCTTGCAGCAATATTTACAGAAGAAGTCGTTTTACCAACACCACCTTTTTGATTTGTTAAAGCAATTATTTTGGTCATTATTATAATTAAGGAATATATTTATATACCTACAAAACAAGAGTAATTTAATTTCGTAATAAAGGTTTAACAAGTAGGTTGCTAGATATATTATTAAACTTTTAATACATTTAAATAAAAAGAATTATGATCAAATTATAAGTTAATATGAAAGCATTAGTGAAAAAATATCCAAAATATGGCCTTTCCATAGAAGAAATGCCAATTCCTGAATTAGGCGCAAATGATATATTGATCAAAGTTCAAAAAACTGCAATTTGCGGAACAGATGTTCATATTTACCAATGGGATAAATGGGCTCAAAATAATATTAATACACCTATAATCATTGGCCATGAATTCATGGGAATAGTAGAAAAAATTGGTAATGGCGTAACTCACTATAAAAAAGGAGATATAGTTTCTGGAGAGGGGCATATAACATGTGGATATTGTCGAAACTGTCGTGCTGGTATGCGACATTTATGTCATAAAACTATTGGAATTGGAATTGATCGTGACGGAGCATTTGCTGAATATTTATCTTTACCAGAAAGTAATATTTGGCCAGTGCATAAAGATATAAATATAGATATAGCATCATGTTTTGATCCGCTAGGGAATGCAGTTCATTGCGCTCTAAGTTATTCAATGGTTGCTGAGGATGTCTTAATAACTGGTGCAGGGCCTATCGGATGTATGGCTACTTCAATATGTAAAGTTTTGGGTGCAAGAAACGTGGTCGTGAGTGATAATAATATTTTCAGATTAAAACTCGCAGAAAAGATGGGTGCTGATAAAACAGTAAATATAAGTAAAGAAAGTATTGAAGATTGCTTTGAAGAATTAAGGATTTCTAACGGTTTTGATATTGGACTTGAAATGTCAGGTAATCCTAATGCATTACAAGATATGATACGTACAATGTATCATGGTGGCAAAATCGCACTACTAGGTATACTTCCAAATGATACATTAGTCAAATGGGATGAAATAATTTTTAAAGGTCTAAATATAAAAGGAATTTATGGTAGAGAAATGTTTGAATCTTGGTACAAGATGAATCAATTAATACGAGGTGGCCTCGATATATCTCCAATAATAACACATAAATTCAAACCTGATGATTTTCAATCAGCTTTTGAAATAGCTGAAAGTGGTAAATGTGGCAAGGTAATTTTAGAATGGAGCTGATTTGATTAAAGAGCAAAATATATTTGTTGAAGATTTAGCTAAAATAAAAGCTGAAGGATTATATAAGAATGAGCGCACTATAACTACGCCACAAGGTGTAATAATAAATACTGAGGAGAACGGTGATGCTTTAAACTTTTGTTCGAATAACTACTTAGGATTGTCCAATAATAAAGAAATAAAAGAAGCGGCCAAAAATGCCTTAGAAAAATATGGTTTTGGAATGTCTTCTGTTCGCTTCATCTGTGGAACACAACATATTCATAAAAAATTAGAAAAAAAAATATCTAAGTTTTTTGGAACAGATGATTCGATTCTTTATACGTCATGTTTTGATGCAAATGGTGGCCTTTTTGAAACGTTATTGGGGCCAGATGATGCAATCATTTCTGATGAGTTAAATCATGCCTCAATAATTGATGGTATCAGACTAAGCAAAGCAAAACGATATCGTTTTAAAAATAATGATATAGATGATCTAGAATTAAAACTTAGCGAAAGAGATAAATTTCGTAATATAATGATCGCAACAGATGGTGTTTTCTCTATGGATGGACATATTGCAAAAATAAATAAAATAACTGAATTAGCTCAAGAATACAATGCTATGGTTATGGTTGATGACTCCCATGCTACAGGGTTTATTGGAAAGACTGGTCGCGGATCTGCTGAGTATTGTGGAGTTATGGATAAAGTAGATATTTGGACCTCAACGTTTGGTAAAGCATTAGGTGGTGCATCAGGTGGCTTTACAACTGGAAAACAAGAAATTATTGATCTATTAAGACAACGATCACGTCCATATCTTTTTTCTAATACACTCGCGCCATCAATAGTCGCTGCAGGTATAAAAGCTTTTGATATTATTTCTTCATCCACTGATTTAAGAGATAAGCTAGAAAAAAATACTAATTATTTCAGAAAAGAAATGACAGATGCTGGGTTTAAAATTAAAATGGGTACTCATCCAATCATTCCTATTATGATACATGACGCTATCCTAGCTCAAAGAACGGCTGAATTATTGTTAAATAAGGGTATATATGTGGTTGGTTTTTTTTACCCGGTAGTACCGAAAGATCAGGCGAGAATACGAGTGCAAATATCTGCAGCAATGGAAATGGATCAACTTTCAAAAGCTATATCGATATTTATTGAAGTTGGGCAAGAATTAAATATTTTAAAATAAATCAATTGAATAAATAAAATTTGGCACGTCTATCTTATGCTCGGTATATTCGCAGGCTTTTTTGTTAGCATAGAAAAGAAATAATTATGTCAAAAAACCTTACACCAAGATATATTATAATTGGAGTAGTCCTCGGGTGGGCGCTTTTAACTCTATGGCCTTCTGTTAAATATCAGATGTTATCATCTGATGATATGGAAGAAATGCGGGAAATAGGTACTCTTGAAACCTTGGAAAATGAGATCATCAAACAAGGATTGGATCTTAGGGGGGGTATATATATTGTGCTCGAAGTTGATCTTCCAACTCTCGTATCAACATTAGCAATTAATAAAGACACAAAATTTGAGCGTACAATATCTGAGATTCGAAATAGCCTGAAAGAGAATACACAGCAAGATTTCTTTACTGTATTTGCTAATAGTGTCTCAAGTAATGGACTTCGATTACCGCGATATTATGATGTAGACTATGGTGCAAAGCCTGATGATATAGTAGCTAGTTTAAAAGAACAGGCAGATGATGCAATCAATCGTGTATTAGAAATACTTCAAAACCGTGTTGATCAGTTTGGGGTATCTGAGCCAACTATTCAAAAACAAGGAAATAGAAGAATTATTGTTGAATTAGCAGGTATACAAGATGCTGATCGAGCTCGTGCTTTATTACAAAGCACCGCTCAATTGGAATTTTGTTTAGTAAAGTCTCCTGAAGTTACGAATGCTATATTATCACAGATTGATAATCTTGTAAAAGATAATGAACAACTAGAAACATTAGTAGCATCAATTAATGAAGATTATGAAACCGAAAATGATAATCAGCTCGGTGTAAGCGATGATAAAACAGTGTCAATTAGTGAACTTTTTGGTGAAGATACAGAAACGTCAACAGATAGTAGCGATACTTCAGTTGTAGTGGATCAAAATATATTTCAAGAACGACCTTTTTCTTCTTTACTAAGAGCTCTTGGTAACAATATTGCTGTGCCCGAGAAAAATCTATATACCGTCAAAAAGATTATAAATAAACAAGAAATACAGGATAAGCTTGCTCTAGGAAATGGTCAATTTCTCTTTGCCCCTGACGCAGAAAATTTTTCTAATAATGAGGGCATTGATGAAAAACTAGTTTATATGTATTATCTGGAAAAAGATGCAGATTTAACTGGTGGTGTCATTGAAGAGGCGAATGCAACTATTGGAGGACAAGGGACTAGCGCCGTGGGACAACCTATTGTTTTACTAGATATGAATAGTGAAGGAGCAAGAACCTGGTCAAGAATAACCGGAGCAAATATTGGACGACAAATAGCAATAGTCTTAGATAAAAAGGTTCATATGGCGCCATCGATCCGAACAAAAATAAGTGATGGCGGTACGATGATTGAAGGGTTTGCTGGTATGGATGAAGCAAAGGATATTGCCATAGTACTTAGAGCTGGAGCATTACCAGCCCCTGTTAATTTTATAGAAGAAAGAATTATTGGCCCATCACTTGGCGCAGATTCTGTAAAAAGAGGGACATACTCAGTATTGCTTGGCTTAGGGTTAATCATTGTTTTTATGTTCGTTTATTACAAATTATCAGGTTCAATAGCGAATTTTGCATTAATATGGAATATATTACTTGTATTATCAGTTCTAGCATCATTAGGGGCAACACTTACACTGCCAGGAATTGCTGCTCTAATATTAACTGTTGGAATGTCAATTGATGCTAATGTGATTATTTTTGAAAGAATTCGAGAAGAACTTAGAAAAGGAAAATCAATACGTTCTGCCGTAGATGGTGGCTATAATCGTGCCTTGACTACAATTATAGATGCTAATGTTACAACTCTAATTGCCGCTCTTGTTCTATATCAGTTCGGCACAGGACCTATAAGAGGATTTGCTACTGTTTTGTTTTGGGGAATTGTTATTTCGATGTTTACTGCAATTTTTGTTACACGTACTATTTTCAATTCATTTGTTGATCGGAAAGGCTTGAAAAAACTAAGTATATGAGAATAATAAAAGACACTAATATTCAATTTATGTCCCAATACAAATTGGGAGCTATTTTATCAGGCGCTGTAATCATCTTAGGAATTGTCTCTCTAATACGAGCTGGTGGACCTTTATTAAGTATTGATTTTAAAGGAGGGACTCATTTAGCTGTTCATTTTAAAGAACCGGTTGATATTAATGAATTTAGGTCTGTGATGAGTAATGTTAATATTGATGGAGAGTCTTTTGATTTTAGTAAAGCTGAAATTAAGCTTTTTGGTAGTCCACAGGATATTTCCGTACGTATTCCACATATGGATCAAGAACTGGATAATGTTGCACAAAAAATAATTTCACATTTAAGAAATTCTTTTTCAGGGAAAGCGTCAGAATCTGATTCTGATTTTATTTTATCAATTGAAAAAGTAGGTCCAAAAATTGGAGCGGAATTAAGTAATAAAGCTGTCTTAGCTATTGTGTCTGCATTAGCACTAATTCTATTCTATATATCGATTCGTTTTGAGTTCAACTTTGCATTAGGCGCAATTGCAGCACTTGCTCATGACGTGTTTGTCACTTTAGGGATTTTTTCTATTATGGGTTATGAAATTTCTCTGCCAATCATAGCTGCATTTCTTACCATTGTTGGATATTCACTGAATGATACTATCGTAATTTTTGATCGTATAAGAGAAAACATTAAATCAATGAAGAGATTAACATATTCAGAAGTAATTGATAAAAGTATTAATGACTCTTTAAGTAGAACAATAGTCACTTCTATTACAACTTTTATTGTAGTTCTTATACTTTGGTTGTTTGGTGGAGAGGTAATCAATCTTTTTGCTTTCGCCATGATGGTTGGCGTAGTTGTGGGAACATATTCTAGTATTTTTATTGCTTGTCCATTAGTACTGCGATTGCACACGAAAACACAATAATTCTCTCCTATTTCCAACCTTCTTTTTTTATTTATTTATATAATTGTCTATGTTGAACTATAGTATAATATCTTCACCTATTGGAAAACTATGTGTAGTGAAATCAAATAAAGGTGTTCGGAGGATTTTGTTTGCAAATAATTATCCATTTGAAACAAATTTACAAAATAATTTTCCTCATGAAAAAATAGTGCAAAATAATTTTGAATTAAAAAAAGTTTCTAATCAAATACATGAATATTTTGATTTATCAAGAAAGGAATTCGCATTAGATATTGATATACAATTATCATCATTTTATAGAACAGCATTAACAAAAGTAGTGGAAATTCCATATGGAGAAACATCTTCATACAAATCTATTGCAATTAAAACAGGAAATCCAAATGCATCAAGAGCTGTCGGAAATGCTAATGCTAATAATCCTTTACCAATTATAATACCATGTCATCGCGTTATAGCAAATGATGGCAGTATTGGTGGATATGGTGGTGGATTGCAAACAAAACGTTTTCTATTAGAATTAGAAGGTGCCTTATAGTTAGATTCAATGCATAATAATTATGTGGGCATTTTTTAAACGAATTACATTCGCTGGCATATTTGCAATAGTGCCAATTGCACTAACTTTTTATATAATTAAAATAATTATTGTTTTTCTTAATCAATTAACTGCCCCTTTTCTAGAAAGAGTTCAGTTAGAAATACCGGGATTAGGATTGGTTCTTACAATTCTAATTATATTTGCACTTGGCATCTTTGTTACAAATGTGTTGGGACGAAGATTATTTTCTTGGGCAGAAAAATTGATATCATCTATACCTTTAGTTAAAAATATTTATAGTACAATCAAACAAATTACTAACGCCTTTTCTGGAGCAGTAAAAACAGACAATTACCAGCGAGTAATTTATATACAATATCCACGCGCAGAATTATGGACTATTAGTTTTGTCACTGGTGAAAGCGTTGATAAATCTGGAGTGAGATATTATCATGTTTTTGTTCCAACTACTCCAAACCCAACGTCTGGTGTATTTATCATTATACCACAAAAAGATGCTATTGATGCCGAGATGACTGTTGAAGAAGGCCTAAAGGCAGTGATATCAGGTGGGTTACTAGCTCCTAAAAGAAGCCCTATAGGCTCATAGGTTCATTAAATATTTATTCATTTGTATAGTTTTCTTAATAGATAAGTAATCACCTATGGAGTTTATTACACTATTAATTCTTAGTTATTTAACAGGTTCAATTCCTACAAGTATTATTGTTAGTAGGGTTGCAAAAAATATTGATATTAGAGAACATGGAAGTGGAAATGCTGGCGCAACAAATGTCTATCGTATTTTAGGATGGAAATATGCTCTTATCGTGTTATTCTTAGATATATTTAAAGCATGGTTACCAACGGCAATATATGCTACAAAAATATTTCAATCTATATCAATACCTGATATAGGATTTATACAAATATTATGTGGTTTTTCTGCTGTGTTCGGACATACTTATCCTATTTTTGCGGGATTTAAAGGGGGAAAAGGAGTAGGCTCATTGATTGGCGTATTGCTTGCTTTATTTCCTGTCGTATTCCCATTATGCCTAATAGTTGCTATTTCTGTTGTTGTTACTACAGGTTATGTATCTCTTGGATCAATTTTTGCAGCTATTTCACTTCCAATCATCATACTTATTCTTCCGGGTCTAGGAATTATTACCCCAAATCTATCTTTGGTTATTTTTAGCTTACTTGTCCCTTGGTTCGTTATTTATACCCATCGTAGCAATATTAGTAGAATAAGGAATGGTACTGAAAATCGCTTTGATAAAACGCTTATTTTTAAGAAAAGAAAATAGATTAAAACTTTTGACCTACTACTAAATGCAATGCTTGATCAATAAAACTCCCATTTCTGTATCCCCAACCATAATCTAGACCAACTGTACCAGCCATAGGAAATGGGACTCGAAATCCAAAACCTATACCAATCATAGGCAAATGACTAAATAGATCTTCTTTCTTTCTGGAAGTATATCCTAAATCAAAAAAACCTACCAGTGTCAACCCATACTCCTGTTTCCAATCCATAAGTTCTGTTGCAAATACTTGTGTAGGAATTATTGTTTGTCTTAATTCAGCAGAAAAAACTGCTGAATGGTTTCCAAATCGGAATTTATTATCAAGATTTGAATGAATAGAATGATTGGGAATTGACCAACCACGAACATTTTCTGCGCCACCTAACCATGAAACAAAAACTTCATCTATATCTCCAAATGTTGTCAAAAAGGACATGTTAAATGCAGCAGTCAATTTTTTAATAGAATTATTAATTGTATGGTATATACTATATGACTGTACCCACCAGAGGTTATTCATATCCTTTTCCAGATCAAGAATGCTAAAAAACCCTTGGGTAATTAGTAAACCCTTACTTGGATCTCGATACACATCTCTAGTATCATACGAATAACTTCCTAGGGGATTAATAGATATATATTCCAATGTGTCTATTTTACTAGTAAACGTTTTCCTCTCTAATTCAAAACCGATACTAGCCTTATGTTTGTAACCAAAATATCGACCAAAAATAATTTCAGATGTTAATGTATTCTGTTCATAATCTAGAAATGGATGCATAGTATTGCTCTTACCTGTCATAAAGCGTAATGAAACGTGATCACCCATAATCCATGGATTATTAAATGATAAAAAATAGGATCTGCGAGCACCTGTAGATCCTGCAAATGTAAGATTCTCATTTTTTCCTCGAAAATTTCTTATCATAAACATTCCTCCAAATGACCATCCATATTCTTCTTCATAGGTTGGGCTAGCAGCAGGAAGAATCCGTAGTGAAGACTCAATAAGATTATATTGCAAGATTACAGTTAAATCTGCTAAAGGAACCATCCTCCAGGATACGTCTGCAAAAATTCCCAAATTCAATAAACGATCCTTATCTTGATCTGCTAAAGAACTATCTAATGGTATATCAAGTGGATGTTGGATTTCTCTTTTAATAATATAATCCTTGGTAATTTTATGGCCTTTAAATTCAATTGAAGAAACGATAGGTAGGTTATTAGCCCATATAAATGATGCAAATATTAAGATAAAAAATTGTTTATATAACATAATGGGTCGACCTCATGATTATATGGGTCGATTAAATAATTTAGAGGTCGAAACTCTCCATGAGTTGCATCTTCTTATATTCGATACCTTGCTCAGAATATACGTGCTCAATAGCATTTCGAAGGTCCTGCTCAACTACTAATCCACGTAGATTAATTGCCAAATTCCAATCATCCAAAATACGCACATTCATTTCTGTTAGATCATCTAGATAGCGATGCCAAGTTCCATCAAATTCATTTGGAGGACCATATGTCATCATAATTTTATGTTGCAAAACATCTTCCGTGGTTACTTGAGGAAAGCCAATATCTTTAAGTTCAACAGTTTTATGAACACTTTCAAGTTTATAGTGTGAGGCTTCAATGTTTGTTATACTATAAATAAAATCAATATTAATAAAACGAAGTTCAATTCTTTCAATTGTTAAACGAGTGGTATACTCATACATCATTTTTGCTCGCCTAACAGGAATTCGGAAACCCGATTTTAAAGCTAATGGATCATCCCAAAACTCTGCAACGGATAGTGAATCAGGGAAATAACCCATCACTGCAGATAAACTTGAATTCCAATTTGATATTGGTTCTCTTGCAAGTACCCAACCATTAGGAAGAGGCTTGATAAAACCATCTAGTAATGTCGGATCCGATTTGACAGGTTGTTGTTTTCTGTTTCCTACGGGTAGTTTTTTTACTTCTGCGGGAATAGAAGTAATTATATCTCTAATATCACGATCTCGAGAAAATAGTTTTGGTCGCAATGCAGTGCAACTAGAGAAAAATAATATTAGGGACAAAATTGTTATGCGCAACATGATTGCAAAATTTATCACATTAAGAAATGATCATGAAGTTTTTTTTTGATATAATTTATATAAGTTTAATCGCAAATTAAAAAATCAGTAAAAAAAAGCCCCAAAAAAACTTTGAGGCTTTTTCTCAAAATCTGGTCAAGAATCTATTTACGACCCCGGGCCATTTTTGCGCGTGCAACATCACCATTTTTATCAATGAAGTAAAGATAGCCAGATTCACGGCTAACACCTGCATCTGCTACTTTTTCTGCATTGCCACCACCTTTACCAGCGCGGGCCATTTTAGAACGCCATACGTTTCCGTCTTTACCGAGGTAATATAGGTAACCACTTTCTTTTTTTACTCCACATGCTCTTACTGTTTCAGCCATGGATTCCTCCTTTATTTTAGTTAAAAAAGTTTAAAGAACTATGTCTCCTCGGTGAACGTACTATAGTAATTAGCAAAATGTCAAGAAATTTATCGTCGATCTCTCCTCGGAGAGATTTAACCTAATATTACTTCCATTCACATATAAATAGATTTGTGTCTCCTCTGTCCTTTTGATTGCGATTAGAAGCAAAGACAAGATACTTCCCATTCGGACTAAACATGGGAAAACCATCAAACCCGTCAAAATAAGTTATTCTTTCTAAACCGCTTCCATCTATATTAACTGAGTATAAATCAAAATCACGTCTTTTTAGGTCATGCATGTTTGATGAAAAAATAATTTTATTATCTTTAGGGAAAAAAAATGGTCCAAAATTTGCAGAGCCATTATTCGTGATTTGTTTCTTATTTGAACCATCCGCATTCATCACCCATAATTGTAAAGCCATGGGGCCTATTGAATTATCAGATAACAAATATTTATAATCAGATATCTCTTTTTCTGTTTTAGGATAATAAGCTCTCCAAATAATCTTTGATCCATCGTGACTATAAAAAGCTCCTCCATCATATCCTAATTTATCAGTTAATTGTTCTTTATTAGTCCCATCTGGATTCATAGTCCACAATTCTAGATCTCCACTTTTTAATGAAGTATAGATTATTTTCTTTCCATCAAAAGAATATGTTGCTTCCGCATCATATGTAGGTGACGATGTTAGACGTACAGGATTCGATCCATTCACATTAGCTGAAAAAATATCATAACCAGGGTATAACTTCCATACGTATCCCATACTATAATCTGGTTTTGGAGGGCATGCTGAATCATCTTGATAGGTAGAAGAATAAATTATTTTGTTCGTATCAGGGTATTGATAAAAGCTACAAGTTGTTACTCCTTGACCATTGGAAACAGGATCAGTATTGCCCGTTTCAATATCCATTATGTAAATCTGATCACATAGACTATCTCCATCATGACTCTGATAAATTAATTTTTTTCCATCTGGACTAAAATAGGCTTCGGCATTTTCACCAGAAAATGTTAATTGAGATATATTTTTAATATGAGATTCTCCCTCTATAATTAATGAATTATTATATATGAGGTTAAGATCTTGATTATTGCGGCTTGTACAATTAAAAATAATGAAAATGATAAAAAATAAATAAATATTTCGACACATTACATTATTTTCATAACAGATTAGTTTTGTATTAAAATAATATTAAAAATCAAAACTAATTGACGTTATTAACTGGCGAGGCATATTCGGTCTTAAACCTGCAGGTCTATTTGCAATGGAAGATTTGGAATTTGTTACATTATAAAACTTTATTTCAACAATTATATATTTATTAATTTTATATTTTGAAACAAAATCAACTGTATTTATCGCATCAGCACTATTGATTTCTGACAATTTATCTTTTCCAGCAACAGTTCTCGTTTTACCAATATGCTTAAATCTCAAGTAAGTTTGACTTTTTCCCATTCCTATTCCAATCCTTGCGTGAAGCATATTACGTGGAATATAAGGTAATTCATCATCGATAGAAACATTCCCCCATGGATCAAAGTCACTATCAAAATTATTGTTGAATTTTGCTATCGTGTAGGTATGGGAAAAAGAAAAAGGAAATAATAATTTATTAATCTTAATAAGATTGCTATATGAAAATTCAATACCATTTATCAGGACTTTTCCACCGTTAAATTGTGCATATGTCCCAGACCCTGAAGCTTCAGTGTCCTCCCCAAGTAAATTTTTGTAATCATTATAAAATGTGACTAATTCAGCATTGTGAAATCCTTGATTAAAACGCAATCCTAATTCAAAATTATTACTTTCTTCAGGTAACACCTCATCTTCCTCATCAAAACCAGGCCCAGGTGGTGAAAAACCTTTATGCATACCAGTGAAAAACTGAACCCCTTGGAATAACTGATATGATAAACCGATTCCAGGAATAAATATTTCTAATTTATCTTTTTTTATTGAAGAAGGAGTTGAATCACGATTTACATCTGAACCCCAATCTTTTCTTTCAAGATGTATTGATTCCATTCGAGAACCAACAGTTATAATTGTTCTATTTAATGTTAATTCATTTTCTATAAACAATGAATTAGCTTTTGCACTGTATAGTCGATTATTTTTACTTCCCTCACCCCAGACACCCTCAGTAGTCATAATTAAATTACCATTATTCATTTTATACTTATCTGATTTTTGAAATCTATTCATTGCATCAGAATGAATCCTAAGTCCAAACATTAAATCATTTTGTTTACCAAAAAATTTAAAATTTGATCTTAAGACAGATTGGAGGCCACTCGATACATATATTCTATTATTTGCCTTAATATCATAAACATCATCAATGCTATTATTAGCCGATAGTAATTGATAAGTTGAATCTGTACCGGTATCATTACTTAAAATAGATCCTATCCCATATCCATTAACTTTATTCAATTTATACCAATTCCTATGAAAATGATTATCATACAATGTTGAAGTAATATCTAAGTTCTCAAATGGTTTTAAGATTGCCGTTAAGGAAATTTGCTCGTGATCAGCATCCATTTTATCTTTCTGAGAAGCTCTGTATCTCATAAAAGGATTTTGATCAAAATCATCCCTGGTTAAGCCTAAATAAGTCTCATTGCTAATTTCATCTGTACTGCTCAATTTTAATTGTAGTAGAGCTAAATCAGAACTTGTATTAATTCTTACTTTAAACAATAAATCATTTTTATCGTATCCTGTGTTACCTCCTCCCTGTAATTCTTTAAACCCTCCTGCTTTTTCATTATGCGTCTGAAACATTATCCCAAAATTTTTGGAAGACATACCAGATTTAAATTTTGCAACTTGAGAACCATATTCACCTAAGGATAATAATCCATTAAAATCAAGTTCTTTAGGAATAGATGCAGATATATAATTGATCGCCCCTCCTGTGGAATGAGGCCCATATTTAACTTGAGAAGAACCCTTTCTAATCTCAAAAGATTCTATTCTACCCGCTGTCGGTGAATAATAAGCAGCTGGAGAAGAATATGGTGCGGGAGAAATTAATACTCCATCTTCCATCATATTTATTTTTGAGGATCTTTCTAGTCCGCTACCTCTCATGCCTATATTAGGCCTTAAACCATACCCATCTTCCTCCTGTAAATAAACTCCAGGAACTTGCGAAATAACTTTATTTATATCTGTGTCACGAAACTCCATGACCTCAGTCTTAGATACTATTGATAGTGACCCAGGAATTCTATAAAAATTTTGACCAACTCCAGATATCCTAGATCTATCAGCTAGCACATTAATGGGAGAAAGTTTTATTGCACTTTGTTCAAGCTTAATAATCATAGCGCGTGGTTCTGATAAGAAAACCATCTTTTCTAATCCCGTATAGCCAATTGCCGTAATTTCGATTAATGCACTATCACCATTGTTTCCAGAAAAAGTAAATACACCGTTAGGGTCTGTTACGGTGCCTTCATTATTTTTATGTTTTAATTTTATATTTGCTTCTACAATAGGCATTCCAGTTGATGAATCAACTACTTTACCTAAAAATACATCAGCGTTCATTAATTGAATTATGCCTATAAGAAGTATTGATAATCTATACATTATTTTATCTTATAATTTTTTATAAATAATTAACTTTGAGATGAAATTCTTTTCCAACTTATAAAAAGTCCACTAGAAACAGTTATCCAAGCTAATAATTCAATTAAACTTGGATCACCATTATAACCAAATAAACCTTTCAATAATCCACCTATATATCCTTTATCATGAAATAATGGATATGATCCATCAAGATTCTTTGGTGGATTTATATCCCATATTCTTCCATAATCAGTTATAATGCCTGCTGATTCAAGCTCATGCACACCATAAGCGAGCATACCAGAAGCAACCAAGATGAGTAAAATTGAACTAACATTAAAAAAAGTTTTTAATGGTACATTTTTACCTTGAACAAAAATAACATAACCGATACTTATAGCTAAAAATCCTCCTAATAGAGATGCTGCAATTGAAACCCCACCTTGTTTTATCATAATTCCATAAATAAATAATATAGTTTCAATTCCTTCTCTAAATACTGCAATAAAGGCCAAACCAAGGATCCCATAACTCATTTGTTCTGAGGATATAGCTAATTCTGCTTTTTCCTCTAATTCTGCTGCTATATTTTTATTTTTAGCCATCCATATAATCATAGTCCCCAGAACAGCTGCAGCTATAATCATTACAATACCTTCAAATAATTTTTCCGCTTGTCCAGTAAATCCACCTAATAATACATGAAAAAGCACAGAACCAACTACACTAGCAATTAAAGCCAGATACACACCTTTCCAAAGATGTTTAATTGAATCTTGTTGATTCGTTTTGTTTAAAAAAGTATAGAGAATTCCTATAATTAACGAAGCCTCAAGTACTTCTCTAAATACAACTATAAATTCTGCCATAATTAATATTTATATTATAAATATTTACTTACCAAGGAAGTTTCTACCTTATTTTTGGATCCAAACTTTATAGGAGACGGTGAAACTTCCTTGGTAAGTAAAGTTATTGCTAATGAGACTTAGTCTCATTAAAGATTATCTATAATATTTTATATGTGCAACAATAATTATATTTTTTTATATGGTATAAAAAGGATTTATAAGATTATGAAGTTATTAAGGGTAAAAATGAATTGATTACCCCGTACTACTACCGAAACTCACTCAATCGTAACCGAGTTCGTTTTGGAAGTAGTAAAAAACTCAAACCATTTATGTGTTTTGATTATG
>JAPYRG010000021.1 GCA_029936965.1 Fidelibacterota bacterium | reverse complement strand
GCAGAAAATTCACCTTGTGTTGGCGCTGGTGAAGATGGTTCTAATATGGGTGCCTATGGAATAGGGTGTGATCCTATTATATTAAGTATATCTAGTGAACTATTACCTGTTACTTACATTTTACACCAAAATTACCCCAATCCCTTCAACCCAGTTACTACATTGCGTTATGATTTACCAGAAAATAATCTTGTAAATATTACCATATACGATATGATGGGTAGGAAGGTAAAAACTTTAGTCAACCAGACACAAGACACTGGTTATAAGTCAGTAGTATGGGATGCTACGAATGATTATGGTAAACCAGTGAGCGCTGGTATATATCTATATCAGATACAAGCTGGGGAATACATAAGTACTAAGAAAATGGTGCTGTTGAAATAAACATCAAGACCCGCCCATCAGTGGAGTTTTTTTGTTTCTAGACATTTAGGACTGGTGTACTGTAATATTGGCGGTATGCGTATATAAATAATGATTAAAAAACTATTAATAGGTTCCCTTGTTATCGGTTTAAATGCACAAGAAATAATAACCAGTAAGCTTGAAGTATTTGATATATATGAAAGCTCAAGAAGGACTATTTATGAAAATAAAAGTCACTTTGAAGCCCCAAATTGGAGTAAAGATGGGAAATATTTAATTTTTAATCAAAAAGGATATTTGTATAAGATCAATTTTAATTCATCTCCACCAAAGTTGATAGATACAAATTTTGCAACGAGATGTAATAATGATCACGGTATTTCTCCATTGGGAGATATGCTTGTTATAAGTCATGCAGAAAAAGAATCAAATTTATCTTTGATATATACTTTACCGATTATTGGTGGAAAACCAAATCTGATAACAAAAAAAGGACCATCATATTGGCATGGATGGTCTCCTGATGGGAAATTCCTTTCTTATTGTGCGGAAAGAAATAATAATTATGATGTTTATGTAATTCCAACAATTGGGGGTGAAGAAATTAGATTGACAGACTCTCCAGGGTTGGATGATGGACCAGATTATTCTCCAGATGGGAAATATATTTATTTTAATTCAGTTAGATCTGGAAAAATGAAAATCTGGCGAATGAATAACGATGGATCAAATCAACAGCAAGTTACATTTGATAAATATAATGATTGGTTTCCACATCCATCTCCCGATGGTAAATGGATCGTTTTTTTAAGCTATATTGATAAAGTGGATCCTGGGGACCATCCACCTTTTAAGCGTGTCATGCTACGAATGTTTAGCACCCTAGATACAAAACCGGTTATTCTAACGAAATTATTTGGTGGACAGGGAACAATTAATGTTCCTTCATGGTCTCCAGATAGTAAAAAAATAGCATTTGTTAGTTATGAATTGAATAACACAATTCTTGAATGATCTAAGCCCATTAATTTTTTTTTATAATAAAGATAATAATGGAAATTGGAGATAATTAATTATGGGTTGTTGTCAATGTCAGGGTATAGAAAATGTTTTTGACGAAAAAGCTGCCAAGCGGCAACTGAACCGATATCTTAAGAAAGGTCCAAGCAGAACGACTAGAATATTACTGGACGAAATACGTAAGAAAGGAGTTCAGGGGTTGGATTTTTTGGATATTGGTGGAGGTATTGGTGCAATTCAATATGATTTAATCAAAGCAGGTGCTTCTAAAGGAACAAGTATTGAAGCCTCATCAGCTTATCTTGATTTAGTTAGAGGTGAAGAATTCCATAATGTTATAGCTAAAAAAGTAAATTTTGAGATTGGTGATTTTACTACGATGGCATCTGAGGTGAAATCGTTTGATATCGTAACTTTGGATAAGGTTATTTGTTGTTACGATGATATGTCTGAATTAGTAGGACTATCTTCCAAGATTGCTCGAAAAATATATGCTGTCATTTATCCACGTAGCGTATGGTGGACAAGACTATTTCTTCCAATGATGAACTTTTACCAAATAATAAAAGGCAATTCTTTTCGAGTATTCATCCATCCTACTGAAAAGGTGGAAGGAATTCTCTTTGATAACGGATTTAAACGAAATTACTATACCAAAACTTTTTTCTGGCAGGTAGCAATTTTTACTAGATAAGTTTCAACTTATTATAAATAGTTGTTAATCCCTTTAATAAAAAAGATGGCTTTATATTATGGATTCTGAGAAATATAATGATTCGAATATTTACCCTGCACCTTAGCGGGTTTTTTTTGTTTCTAGACATTTAGGGCTACTACTTTGTAATATCAATTGTAAATGAGGAAAAAAATGAGATATTTAATATTAATTGTTCTGATCTGTTGTTCTTTTGAAACGATGGCACAAAATCGAGAAACAATATTAGATGGTGAAATGGAAATAAGTTATTTCGGAGGACTGAATCTGAATTTCGCAAGTGTTATGGAGAATATAACTGGGCTGATAGGCGGACATGGGGGTGTCCTCATTAATGATGCGATCTATCTGGGTGGAGCATTAGGTTCAAGTATTACGGAAATTGGCGGTGGCTACACTAGTTACAGGTATGGTGGACTTTTGCTTGGTTCTTTTGTAAAGCCCAATGATGCCATTCATTATTTTGCTGATGTTGGTTTGTATTCAGGAAAATTAATTTCTGAGGGACTGAGTGGGATAGTTTCAGCTTCAACTGAAAAGTTTTCGATCATAGAACCGAGAATTGGTGTAGGCGTTAACTTGAATGATAAAATGAAGGCGACTGCAGGACTATCGTATAAATTAGTAGGTGCGATCGATAATTCTGATATTAAGAAAAAAGATGTCGGTGGATTTTCTCTTAGTGGATCAATTATTTATGGGTTTTAAGACATTTATGGCTACTGCTTTGTAATATTGCTATTATGAAGCGATTACTACAACTATTAATCATTCTATCATTATTTATCTGGGTTGCTTGTGAGGATGAAAAATCAAATAATCAAGATGATACCCTACATGAGTTTGAATTACATTCGAATAATAGAGTTTCGTCATTACTCATGACATCAAGTGAGTATAGTGATTGGGTAAGCAACGATGGATTTTCAGATGGCAGTATGAGAATACCACTTATTAATGATGTGTATAATAAGTTTGCAGATAAATATGATTTTATTTTTCTTGTATTAAATGAACCATCAATTCCTTCAAGTCTATATTATTATGGTATGTTAATTGGAATCTCTAATGATGTTCAGGGAATAGGAAAAAATATTTATGATTATTCTTCTGATTATGGTTCTGCAGGTAAGCTAAAAGCCGTGATGCAACTGACTGCATTGGAATATTTAAAATATGGACCTGCTCTTCATGAATTAGCACATCAATGGGCAAATTTTGCACTTCCAACTCATTCTGTAGATGAACCTGGGTCAAATATAACTTCGTATCCCTATGGAAGTCATTGGGGGTTTACAGGAGGAAGCACAAAGGGACAACTGGGTGGGTTTATACAAAGTTCCTTAATAGAAAATGGGAGCAATTCCTACACAGTTGATGAATTTGGTCCATTTGCGAACGGTGGTAATGGAATTCCATATAATGAATTAGAATTATACCTAATGGGTATGATACCTATATCTTCTGTTTCAAACTTTGATATGTTTACGGACATAACATCTCTGACTGTTAATTCGTCAACTTTCGATTTTACTGCTTCTACTAGGACTACGTATACTCCTCAATCATTAGAAGATCTTTTAGGTGAAAGAGATCCTTCTATTGATAATTCACAAAAAGATTTTAAGTTATTAGTAGTAGTAATAACGGATTCACCTTTATCAGATGAAGAATGGAATAAGGTGGATGCGACCGCTGAATGGTTTTCTAAAAAAGAAGATGATGGTACAAGTCTTTATAATTTTTGGGAGGCTACAAATGGCGAAGGTTCCATTACAATAGAAAATTAAATATTATTTAAATCAATCCCCGCATTCGTGGTTTTTTTTGTTTCTAGACATTTAGGACTACTACTTTGTAATATTGCTATTATGAATCATCAAAGAATATTACAGTACATATTTATACTATGTATGACATCTTTAATATTTGGCAAAGACCCTATTGATAGCGCTATATCAAAAAATCTGAGAAAAATAATTAAAATGCGCCATCAAATACATCAGTATCCTGAACTTGGAAACCGTGAATTCAAAACCTCAAAGCTAGTTGCTGATCATCTACGAAGTTTGGGGATTGAAGTTGAAACAGATATCGCTTATACTGGAGTAGTTGGGATTCTTAAGGGAAATAAACCCGGACCAGTTATTGCTGTAAGGGCAGATATGGATGCTCTTCCTGTCACAGAAGAAACTGACTTTCCTTTCAAATCGATTGAAAGAACTACATTTTTGGATAAAGAAGTAGGTGTTATGCATGCGTGCGGACATGATATTCACACTTCTGTTCAATTGGGTGTTGCATCTGTTTTAGCTAGTATGAAACGTTCGATTCCTGGTACGATTAAATTTATTTTTCAACCTGCAGAAGAAGGAGCTCCACCAGGAGAAGAGGGTGGTGCAGAACTTATGTTAAAACAAGGTGTTTTTAATAATCCTAAACCGAATGCCATTTTTGGTTTACACACTCACGCTGGGCTTGAAGTAGGTCAACTAGGACTTACTATTGGGCCAGCAATGGCAGCAGTAGATCACTTTATTATCACCATTAAAGGGAAACAATCTCATGGTGCATATCCTCATAAGTCTGTGGATCCAATTATTATGGCAACTGAAGTTGTTGATGCTTTCCAAACAATCCGTTCGCGCTCACTTTCACCATTGGAACCAAGCGTAGTGACAGTTGGGATCATACGAGGCGGTGAACGATTTAATATTATTCCGGAACAAGTGTATATGGAAGGAACTGTTCGCACTTACAATACGGAAGTTCAGGATATGGTTGAGGAACGGATGAATACGATTCTTGAAGGAATGACTCATGCTTATGGTGGATCATTTGAATTGAAGTATGAGCGTGGAACGCCTGCTACGATTAATGATCCAGTGTTATCGAGGAAAATGATACCTACAATGGAAAGAGTTGTTGGTAAGGAAAAATTAATAATGATGGATCCAGTTATGGGTGGTGAAGATTTTGCTATATTTGCTAATGAGGTGCCTGGAGTTTATTTTCGTTTGGGCGTTGTAAAACCTGGAACAACATCGGGATGGATTCATACACCAAAATTTCGTGCAGATGATTCTTCATTAGAAGTGGGTATTCGCGTCATGTCAAATATGATTCTAGATTACTTAAAATTAAGTATTGACTAATTTTATTGTTTAGACTTTCGATTTACGAATGTTTATCAATCTAAAAAGCAATATTAATCCTTACATAAAGGTATAATAATTTTTAACTTTTTGAACCATGAAGAGTCTAATAAGGGTCAATCGATAAATAATACAATCTCATACTAATGAGGAATGAATGAAAAATATATATAAAATCAGTTTAATAACTTTGATTGCTTCTGTTGTTTTTGCAGTGGATCAATTTGATGAAGTAATTACTGAGGAATCGGATAATATTGCTTATCAAAATAGTATTGATTTTGATACTAAAACGACCCAGGTCTGGCGAGATAGCGCTTGGCACAACAAATTGCAATGGCTGAAATCATATGAAGCAAACGGTTATTTAACAGAATCGGAATTTTACATATTTAGGAATGATGAATGGTTAATACGTGGTAATGTATCTTATACAAACAATGACAATGGTTTGCCTAATACAAAAATTAAACAAGTATATAGAGGAGGTTACTTCCGTAATCGCTCATTAAACGAATATAATTATAATGACAGTGGCGACTTAACCCAAAATACGCGTTATAAATGGCATGATAATTCTTGGAATAATCGTTCACAGAAAGAATTACAGTATGAAGGCGGGTTATGTGTGAATAGCACCTACTATAGATGGGAAGACACTACATGGACAAATCGTTATTTAAATGAAATTTCATATAATGATAATGGGGAGAGAGATGTAAAGGTAGGATATAAGTGGACTGATAGCGGATGGACTGAATGGCACAAAACAGAATATTCTTTTGATGATAACAGCAATCTTTCTCAAAAAATATTTTCTAAGTGGACTGATTCTGGTTGGATTACCAAAGCACGGATAACGATTAGTCGCGATGATTCTCTTAACCCAGTAGATATTCTTTTGGAAAAAGTAGACAGTACCGATGCATGGAACAATGTATCCTTACGGGAGAATACATTTTTTGATGGTGGTATGATAATGGAAAGTGTTTCATCTAGATGGCATGATGATGGATGGCATCCTAGAAAACGAAATGAATATACCTATATTAATGGTCCAGGTCGGTCTTCGCTGAATATTATTGAATCTATATCACTGCCAGAACAAGTAACCTTAGATCAGAACTATCCCAACCCATTCAATCCTATCACTACAATTAGCTATGAGATACCAAAGGCAGAATTTGTTATGGTCAGCGTTTTTAATTTGAGAGGTAACAAAATTACTACTCTAGTGAATGAATTACAGAATCCTGGAGTTAAATCATATAATTGGAATGGTACCAATGATTATGGTAATAGTGTTGCGGCTGGTGTATATATTTATACTATTCAAGCAGGAAATTATCGTCAGTCAAAAAAGATGATTTTATTAAAATAAAATTATATGCTTTTTATATATAAAACCCCACCTATTAGTGGGGTTTTTTGTTTCTAGAAGTTTAGGACTGCTGTTTTGTAATATTGCTTCATAAAGGAGGATAAAATGAAATGTTTGTCCTGCAAACACACTTGGAAAAGGACCAAACTTACTGAATATGTATCTTTATTTTCATTCTGCCCAAAATGTGGCGGTCGCCTTTTAGCAAGAAATGATTTTATACTATTAATAGTAAATGCTTTTAAGAAAGTTTTTTATAAATCTAAATGAAACATATCTGATTTAATTTATTCCCACCCATTAGCGTGATTTTTTATTTATTGGATGATGAGTATATTTAGAAATGATTAATCAAAATTTACCATTACTAATTCTGGTAGGATTGGCTTGGGGGCAATGTGACTTTAATAGTGATGGTCAATTAGATTCTTTGGATATTATAGATGAAGTTAATTGTATTTTGGTAAATTGTGATAATGGCTCGCAGTGCGATTTTAATAATGATGGATTTATAAATATATTCGACATATGCGCAACAGTAGACTGCATTATTTCTGATTGTTGGCAAGAGGAGGATCTATTTACACTACATAGTAGTATCGTGTTGAGAGATATACCCGGAGGTACTTTTACAATGGGCCAAAGTGAAACCAACTACCAAGGACCGCCAGGAAGTTATGATGCTTATTTACACACGGTTACATTAAACTCCTTTCAAATGAGTGATACAGAAATTACCAATGAGCAATATGCTCATTTTTTAAATGGAGCTTTTTCTATTGGTCTTTTGGAGGTCCAAATTGAAACTGATCCTGGGCCAAATATGGGAGATTTACTTCTATTTGGTACAGCACTAGCACCTATCGAATATAGCGGAATGGCTCTATATAACTTAAATGGAACTAGAGTTATGAAGGATCATGATAATGCTGATGGAGATAATGATTCGTTTACGGGTGTGATAGAACCAGAAAATCCACTGAATATTGCCTATATAGGTTATGATGAACTAAGTACTGAAAATCGATGGTTTTATATTAAGAATCCTGAAAATACTGAAGATTTTAATTGGTTAGAATTAACAAATTATTACAATTACTCTGATGTATCACACCAATACGATACATCTGTTTTGTTAAATGATATTAATGACTGGGAAGAATTAGAGGATTACCCAAATAATCTACCAACATTATTAGAGGTCAGTCATTGGCCTGCAACATTCATCAAGTGGTATGGTGCGAAAGCTTTTACATTATTTTATGATGTTGTATTACCTACAGAAGCACAATGGGAGTTTGCTGCACAGGGGAATGCTGAATTCATATACGCCACAGCAGATGGAAATGTTTATAGTGACGGTACAAGTGCTAATTGGAATTTCTTAGGTGAAAATCCTTCACGAGGTCATGTTTTGAATGTAAAAATGAATGAACCGAATCCTTATGGTCTTTATAATATGGCAGGCAATGTTTGGGAATGGATTGAGGATTGGTATGCTTCAGATTATTATAATGATTCTAATAATGCTACAGACCCTGTTAACACTGTGGATACAGGACTAAAAGTCAGACGAGGTGGATCTTGGAATTATCATCAAACACCATTAATATCATCTGCTAGAGCCGAAGATGAACAATTTAAAGGAAATGATCATTTTGGATTTAGAATAGCACAATAAAAAATGGATATAAAAATTGAAAATGTCAGTTATCAGAACAAAAAGAATGCCCGAATTCTTGAAGCGGTGCTGGCAAATTGGTTTAAAAACCCAAAAGAATTAAACCTTGTAGACCCCACTATATCCTATCCGTTTCGTTATAATAAATGGGTTAATCTTAATTACTTGGATCCAGATATACGTTCTGTTGTAATGAAAACAAATAAATGGGTTATCGGAATAGGAAGTATGCGTACGATACCAAATACAAAAACAGTAGAAATATTTCATATTTTTATTGACGCAGAATATCGCCGACAAAAATTGGGCAAACAAATTTTGCATTACTTTGAGTCTTTGGCTTTAAAAGAAAGCGCTGAATTGATGGTTACAAGAATAATGCTAAAGAATACAGCTGCAAAGGCATTGTTAAATAGTGAAGGATACATTGAAAAAGAAAAGCCAAACCGAAAAATTGTACTATTTCAAAAAAAGATTAACTAAATATTTATATAAAATATTATCTGATTATTTAGATAGTATTTAATCATACTTATTTTTAAGACACGCCTATTAGTGGAGGTTTTTTATTGATATGGTTAAGATTAGATTCAATTTATGAAAAAGTACTTTGTTTATGTTATAGAATTAGAGCAAACAGTAGCAGAGATAAGGAAATTTCGTAATAAAAACCCAAAATATATTAAAGGGAAATCCTGTGTTTATGTTGGTCAATCCTCCAGAAAACCATTACTTAGATTTGAACAACATAAAGAAGGTTATAAATCTAACAAATATGCAAAATATTATGGCATAAAACTCAGGCCAGATCTCTATGAGAAATACAACCCTATACCAACCAGAAAAGATGCTGAAGAAATTGAAGAGACACTTGGTAAGGATTTGCGAAAACAAGGATATGGAGTTTGGTTTAATTAATCATCAAACCCCACTAATTAGTAGTTATTTTTATATCTAAATTTTGTTTTTACATTTCAATATGATGAAAAAGATATTAGTGATACTATTTTTATTTTTAGCGGGATGCGGTACTAAAAAAGACACAGAAATTTCCAGTAATACCTCGAATAAAATATCTCCCGAACAAGGTGTATACAAAGTAGTTATTGATGAAACTGAACTTTCATGGATTGGAAAAGAACTCTCAACTAAAATTCATACTGGAACTCTTAATTTAAGCAATGGGATCATTCAAGTTGACAATGACAAGAAAATTACTGGGAATATTACAATTAATATGAGCACTATAAATGTTACTGATCTACAGGGTAGGGCTAAAGAGATGTTAGAAGGGCACTTAAGGAGTGTAGATTTTTTCGAAGTTGAAAATTTTCCTAAAGCTACACTTAGTTTTAAAAGCAAGTCATTTAATAAGTTAAAAAATCAAATTAATTTTGAAGGCGAATTGACAATAAAAGATATTAGTAATCCTATTCTATTTAATGCAATCTTACTTGAATCTTCTCCATATTTAAAAGCTAAAGCGATATTATCATTTGATAGATCAAAGTATAATGTAAGGTTTAGATCTGGAAGTTTTTTTGAAAACCTTGGAGATAAACTGATTTTAGATGATATTGATGTAAATATAACATTGGTAACTAAAAAAGAGTAAGATCATCTTTTTATTATATTAAAAAACTAATACAGCGACTGTTTCTTTTTAGCTTCTTCGGCTTCTTTTTCTTTCCGTTTTTCATCTCTTCGATATTGAATCTTTTCTATTTGACGGTTAACTATTGTATTTATTGAAAATTTATACATTGATCTGGGGAAATTAATTTCTCTTTCTAGCGGACGGAAGTATTGTGTCCTTCGATCAAAAACAAGATCAAAAAGCATCCAAGCGATTGTTGCTGATGGTGTTATAAAAGTAAATGAATGATATTGTTTTCCATTTTCTAAGGGTGTAAAACCAGGTAAAATACTTTTGATTCCACTCCAGGCCGCTGAACCGAAAGTTTCAGTTTCTTTATATCTTGAATTAATTTTTAATACTGTAGCGATGGAAAAAGATAAAAGACTTGTATAAAACCCATTGCGAACAGATTTTTTTAACACGCTCCCGTTAGCCCGAACAAAATGTATATCCTGAAATGGCAACGTCATAAATGGTAATTCTTCATTTTCTTGATATAAAGCTACTTCTGGTCGGATCATTTTCCGGTCAAAATAGATGCGATCATAGAATATCGTATCTTCATAGACCGTTCGGATATATCCACCATATTCTTCAAGAAATTCCATACGCAAATAGCTTGAAGGACTATAATAGAACATTCTTCCAAAGTCATTGTAAACAAAATAAGCTTCTTTTTTTGCAATACGCAATGTATCGCCACTATCATGATCTATATATTTTAATGAATCAAATTCAATGGAATCAACTAATGCAATTCCTGTAGAGCCGTCAAAAAATACTATAACGTCTTTTACTTCAGCCTTGGAGAAGGTTAGAAATAATAATAAAAATAACCAAAATTGCAGTTGTTTATTCAATATGATGAATTATGTGAATATATAAACTTAAATTCACAACAATAATGAATCAAAAGCTATTTCCTATAATACTAATATTTTTTTCTGCTATATATGGACAACCAAAATGGCATATACAATTAGGTACAGGTTTTTATGAACCTAAACTAGGTGCATTAAATGCTGCATTAGGGGACAGCAGCTTTTTTTCTAGTAATATTTTGCTCGATTTTACTGCAAGTTATAGTGTTTATTATAATTCGAGAATTGGAATTAGCAATTGGTATTCCTTTCATAATCAAAAAGATAGTTTCGATCGACGATTTACGTACCGTTCAATATTTGTTGAAACCTATTTTCATAAATCTGAGCCTTTAGAATTTAATTTTGTTATTGGGCCTATGTGGAATTCTTGCGATATATCTATGGGTATTGAAAATGAAAACACAAATTGGACAGATTTGTTAAGCACATTTGGAAACTCAGGTTCGTTTACGTTTAAGAGTAAAGCAATTATGAATAAGAGTTGGTTTGGTTTTTTAAGCTCTGTTGGAATTAGATATTACTTAAAATCATCTTTAGGTATTGATTTTCGTTTAGGTTTTATTAGAAATTTTTATCAAAAAGAAAAGTGGAAATATGAAGGAGAAGATATAAATGGACCAAATATTTTAATTAAATCATTACCAATAATAAGATTAGGTGTGGTATTCACAAGGTAGAATGCGTTTATTAAGTATTATATTGATTGGAACTTCTATTATTCTTTCACAAGATGAGAATGTAGATTCTGTAGAAGTTCATTCTTGTGATTCACCATTGATTGAAATGAAGTATAGCGATGAAAATAGAGCATTAAAAATGAAAGAATTAATTCCATATATGATTGCTTCAATTAAGTGTCGTTTTAGTGATCGTGGTAAAGCTAAAACTAAAACTAGAGATAAACGAAATAAGAAGTTAGCCTATGATCAGAGTTATCAATTCAAAAGCTTTTCCTCCTCTTGTGCCTATTGTGCAGCATATATGATCGTTGTATTTTACCTTAGCAGTATTTTTTAGTTAAATTCGTAAGATAATCCGTATTTTATAAAAAAGAGGAATTGTAATGCACATGAATAGAATCATATTGTTTATAGGATTAATTTTTATTAAAGGATGTGCTCCTACATCTAATGATACATCCAATAATCCATTGATTATTGGATTTAATAAAGACTTTGATTTTGAAAATATTAAACTAGGGCATATTAAAGAGGGCACAGATTTTGTTATCTCTCAAGCTGAAAAGATAAAGATTGAAATTATTAAACGGGATGATAGTAAAAGGACATATGAAAATACTTTAGTTCCTATTGATGATATTTATAATGTAATTGAATCAGTTTGGAGTCCAGGGTATTTAATGGGATCTGTTCATACGAAAGAGGAAATTCGAAATGAAGGTTTAGAGTCAAGTAAAACTATTCAAAATTATATGACGGATCTATCATTGGATGAAGAATTATATAAAGCAGTATTGGCGTATTCAAAATCAGATGAAGCTAAAAGTCTAAAAGGGCTTCGAAAGAAGTTTCTTGATGATATATTGCTTGGTTATAAAAGGATTGGTTTTATGTTGCCAAAAGAACAGAGAGAAAAAGTAAAAGTTGTACTTAATAAGCTTACTAATTTGGGTCTAGAGTTTGATAAGAATATTCGTTCTGCTCAAGATACATTGTTTCTTGAGAAAAAAGATCTTGATGGTATGCCAGATAATTATAAAAAAGAACGGTTACACAGTAGTGGTAAATATGCAATTGATATGAGTTATCCAAGTTATATACCATTTATGGATTTATCAGAGTCAGATAAAGCTAGAGAGCAATTGCGATATAAATTTAATAATCGAGCTGTAGATAAGAATATTGATGTATTAGATGAAATTCTCCGAAATCGTAATAAGCTAGTAAGCCTATTAGGTTATAATTCTTATGCTGAATACAGGACTGAAGATCGTATGGCAAAAAACCCTAAAAATGTATGGGATTTTGAAAATGATTTAAAACAAAAATTGAGAAAAAAAGCAGAAAACGATGTTCAAGAAATGCTTAAGATCAAATCAGTTCGTTTAAAAACTGATGCAAAAAATATATATTCTTGGGAAGCTGGTTACTATGAGAATCAGGTTAAGTTAAAAAAATATGACTTAGATGCAGAGGAAGTTCGTCAGTATTTTGAATTTAATAATGTTACCTCTGGTCTTTTTAAAATTTATCAGCGTTTATTTAATGTACGTTTCGAAAAAGTAGGAAACCCTTCTGTGTGGCATGAAGATGTTCAAATGTTTTCTATTTATGAAAAAGATTCGGATGAACTTATTGGAAAATTCTATCTTGATATGTTTCCTAGGCCAAATAAATATGGTCATGCTGCAGCATTTAGTGTGATAATGGGTAAAATGACAGATAATGGTTATCAAAAGCCAGCTACAGCATTAGTTTGCAACTTCCCAAAGCCAACTGAATATCAGCCATCATTACTTACACATGATGATGTAGAGACATATTTTCATGAATTTGGGCATTTAGTGCACGGTGTTTTAACTAAATCACCATTAGTGAGCTATGCTGGAACTTCAGTTCCAAGGGATTTTGTAGAGGCACCATCCCAGATGCTTGAGAATTGGGTTTGGGAAAAGGAATCATTATTTTTATTCGCAAAACATTATGAAACAGGAGATATTATTCCTGATGCATTATTGGAAAAAATGATTGCAGCAAAAAATATAAATTCAGGCACGAAAGCTCTACAGCAAGTTTTCTATGGCATATATGATTTTTCATTAAATGATGGTTATGATCCTGATGGAAATAAATCAACTACAGATATGATTAAAGAATTAAAAAATGATGTTACACTCTATCCTTATCAAGAAGGGACACACCAACAAGCTTCCTTTGGACATTTAAATGGTTATGGTGCTGCATATTATGGATACAAATGGTCTGAGGTGTATGCACATGATATGTTTTCTGTTTTTAAAACTGAAGGAATTTTAAATCCTAAAACAGGATTAAAGTATCGTAGAATTATATTAGAAAAAGGTGGAACTGAAGAACCTCTTGATTTAGTAAAGAAATTTTTAGGAAGAGAACCTAATTCTGATGCTTTTTTACGTAGTATGGGTATCTAATGAGAATTAATTATTTATTTATTTTTGGATTATTTTTTTGTATCTCACCTCTCGTTGCTGGAGAGAAAGACACACAAAAAGATGTAATTACAATGCGTAAATCAATAGCGAAAATTAAAACACGATTTACTTTCTATCCTGATCATTATATAACTGGACCAAGATCATCCCGCGAATTGATCTTGCAAAGTTATTGTGATAATGTTTTAAATGTACTGAATGAAAACCCAGTTCATGTAGGGAGAGTATGGTATCAAGGTATTAAGCTTCGTAATGAATTACAAAAACCAATACCTGAGAAAATTGAATTACCAATAGAGAAGTCTAGTAAAATAACTTATTATTATTTTTCGACTGGATCTTGATCAAGGTCGAATCTGATTTCGCTAATAATTAATTTGGAAACTTTATCAGCAATTTCATCATGTTTAAGGCCTGTTTTTTAAATCTCTCCAACTATTAATAAGAATATTTAAATTTTTTTCATTAGCAAAAGTTTCATCTAATATTGCTGTAGGCACATTTTAATCTCTTAAACAATTATATATGTTTAATTTTTCAATTTCCATGCTCAATATTACACATATTAATTGCTAGTCTAAAGGGAGGAATGATTGGATAAATATATTAAAATTATAATGATTGTTTTGATAATTGGTTTTTTAACCTTGTCCTTGCAGATTTGGAATCAAGCGAGAGCAATTAACAAACTGCATGATGATGTTGAAAAGATGGAAACAAAAGTAGAAGCTGTAAGAGAACTGCTCTTCCGAATTGGTTCCGGATAGTTTAGGATTGTATATTCGCCCACTTAACATGCTTAATTAAAACTAATTTGGCGTCGTACCCAAGTGGTCTAAGGGAGCAGTTTGCAAAACTGTCATTCATCGGTTCGAATCCGATCGACGCCTCATATTGGCCCGGGTGGTGGAATTTGGTAGACACAAGGGACTTAAAATCCCTCGGCCATTAGGGCCGTGCCGGTTCGAGTCCGGCCCCGGGTACAAAATTTATTTTATATTTTAGTGTATTTTAATATTTACACAACATTATCATTCTTCTTGAATAGAATGATAAGAATTTTATAGATTCAAATACATACTTTGGTAAGAGTATGTATAGTATGCGGAGTTTCATAAATAAGGCATTTGCTTTCATCGCTTTATTAAGCGCTCTTTGTGCCTTTAATTCACCACAGATAACTGATGTATTTATAGATCCATATACCAATGGTCTATTATATACATTGTATTCGCAAGAAAAGATTGATATTGATAATGTTTCTAGTTGGATGTCGCCACATGGTTGGTATTACATAACAGTAAATGGTGCAACCTTTTCATTAGAAATACCTGGTAAAATTCCTGCTATTGATCAGATAAAAGATGTTGTGATAAAAAATAATCATGAATCTGGCCAAATTGCATTTTTATTATCAAAACCTATTAATGATATACAAATTTTAAAATCTGAAATTTCAAATGCTTTTCAAGTCTCTGCTGTATATAAGACCAATAAAGCTATTAAAGAGAGACTTGGGAGAGCAGTAGATGATGAAAAGAATGGTGACAATAAATTTGAACAAAGATCAAGGCCCTTGGCTCGTAAAAAATTACAGGATAGTATAAACCGGGCACCAAGTATTTCTTATTTGAATCAAGGATTTAGCCCCGATTCTTTAAACAATGCTGTAGATAGAATGATAGATGATTTAGTTTTTGATTTAGCAGATGTAGATGCGTTCAAAAGAAATAAAACTATTCAGAATGAAACTGAATTTATAAGAATGAATGAAGGAGTAGAAAATAGAAATAACGAACCTAACGTCATGAATGATTTTGCAGATTTAGGAAGTCTTGCAATAAACGATGCTGCAGTTTCTTATATCAGAGAATTATTCATGCCAAACAAAAGTTGGTATGAAGATGACTTTTTTCAACCAAAGGAATCACCCTTAGATAAAGGCCAGTTAAAGATAACATCTACTATTGATGATATTACTATTTTTATTGATGATGAATACGTGGGCTTAACCCCGATATCTGAAAAGATTGAATTAACTGTGGGCTCTCATAAGGTTTGGTGTATACCGCCTGTACCAATCAATACCAGTAGGTGGTATGAATCTCCCATAAGCGAAAATATAATTGGTGATGTTATACATAATGTCTTTATCGAAGTCAATGAAGTAACAATCGTAGATTTTGATCTCTATGTATTAAATACCTCTCCAAATTATAAAGAGAAAACTATCTATCAAGATTCCTTAGGTACTATTTTTGGGTTGGGGGAATCAAAAGCTAATACAAATAAGGATATGAAACGTTTTTTAAATAGACGAATAAAAAGTTTAAAAAGTTCTTCTACAAAGAAAAGTTCATTAAATAATATTAATTCCTCGAAAGAAAAGAAGTATAAAGAAATTTTGAATGGACCACCTCCAATAGTTACATCTGAGATAAACAAAGATAGTAACAATCAGTTAGTACCAAAATTGATTCAAAAGATTTCAGAAGAATCAATTAAATATGATAATAAATCTGCAATAGCAGTTACAGAGGATACTTTAATTGATGATCCAAAAGATAATGGAATAGATTCTAGTAAGAATTTATTTAGTCGTTTACTATCAACATTTAGAAAAAATGATCAGAATACTAAAGCTAATAAAAAAGATAGTAATAATGAATTATTTGCTGATACAATTCCTAGCATACAGGATAATAAAACCGATGATTTGAGCAACTCCACAAATAATTATGCTGAAGATAAAAAGAATTCAAAACCAATAAGTGTGAAAGAATTATTTCGCAATTCAATTTCCAATAAGGATGCTATTAAGGTTAATGATGTTGCTAGTTCGTATGAAAGCAATCTTGAAGATAAAGAGATTGCTAAACCGAAGAGAAGAAGATCTATTAAAAAACTATTTTCTTCAAATAAGAATGATATTACGAATGCTCAAATAAATACTTTTAAGCCTAGAAAAAATAGAAGAGGTTCTAAGTTAGACGTTATTCGAATAGTGAATGCTGAATATGTTAATCCTAAAAAACGTCTTCCAGATAATATCAACTATGAATTCCCCTCAAGCAATCACAGAGTATATTGCTTTACAGTTATTAAGAATCTCAATAATCCTGTTAACGTAAGTCATTATTGGTACAGAAATGGTAGTTTTATGGCTCGAGTTCCAATGGAAGTAGGCTATTCTAGTTCATGGAGATGTTGGTCTTATCTTACATTAAGAGATGGTTTTGAAGGTGATTGGAGAGTTGTTGTAAGAGGACCCAATAACGAAGAGCTTGAAGAAGTTAGCTTTACTATTTCCCCAAACAGGAATCTTGCCAAACGAAAAAAATAAAATTATTTCATTATAATATTTTCTTTTGTGGTTTATTTTGATTAACTATTTTGAGGTGCGTGAAACCACAGAGAATTGCACTTCAAACATATAGAATTTATGGATTAAATGGATCCCAAGAAGTTCTAAATGCTGGATGCTATTCTATCAATTATATAGATATCAAATCTAGAAGCGCTGCGGAAAAAAATAAGGACATTTCTAGATTATTAAGTAACTATAAATCTAAAGTAAATATTCTTAATGCTGATAAGTTTGTAATAAAGTACAATGATTTACGTACGCAAGGTATTGTGGTTTCCTTTGATGGAAAAATAAAGAAACAATTGCCTCAATTTGATGATGATAAAGATATTGGATTATTGTTAGGTGATCAAATCACTGATCCGCAAAACTTAGGTCAGATAATTCGTACTGCAGAATGCTCTGGAATAGATGGATTAATAATACCTGATAGAGGAAGCGCACAGATTACAGATAGTGTATTGCAAGTTAGTCAAGGAGCATTTGTTTCATTGCCAATATATAATTGTGGGAATGTTCACCAAGTATTGCAACAGTTTAAGAATGAAGGATTTTGGATTGTAGGTGTTGAGAATGATAGTAGTGGAAAATTATGGCATGAAATTGATTATTCTGGTAAAGTAATAATTGTAATTGGTAGTGAGGGTAAAGGGATTAGACAATTAATAAAGCATAATTGCGATTTTATAGCTACTATCCCTATGCAAGGAAAAATAAATTCTTTAAATGTATCTGCTGCTGTTAGCGCTATTTTATTTGAAAGACAACGACAAATTTCTACAAAGGTATAAGATAATATGATAATGAAAGCAAAGTTTTTTACTCGATCAATGGTTCTGTTAGTATTATTTGTTTATGGATGTGATTCATCCAGTAAAAATAGTACTGAAATTTTATGGGATAGATATGGTGTGCCACACATTTTTGCAAATGAATATGACGAATTATTTTATTCATTTGGATGGGCCCAGATGAGAAATCATGCAAATTTAATGTTACGTTTATTTGCGCAATCAAGAGGTAGAGCTGCGGAATATTATGGAGAACAATATATTGATTCAGATAAATGGGTTCATACCCATAATATTCCTCAAAGAGCTAAAGATTGGCTGGAGTTACAAAAACCTGCATTTAAACTATATTTTGAAAGCTTTGTTAATGGAATTAATGATTACGCTGAAAAATTCCCAAAAGATATCGATGTAGAAAATCAAGCTGTTTTACCAATAAAATCAGTAGACCTATTAACGCACTATCAGCGTGTAATAATGTACCATTTTGTTACAAACCCAAGAGACACACAATTTGATCCATATTCTATAGATAAAAATAAAGGTTCAAACGCATGGGCAATTGGACCTTCAAAATCAGCATCAGGAAATGCAATGTTGATAATTAATCCTCATTTATCATGGGGAGATATGTTTACTTGGTTTGAAGTTCAATTAAATTGTCACTCTTTAAATATTTATGGTGCGACTCTCGTGGGAAGTCCATTTATTGGTATAGGATTTAATGATAATATTGGTTGGGCTCACACGAACAATGTTCATGATGGTCAAGACATGTATAAACTTGTTTTAGCTGATAAAGGATATAAATGGGGAGAAAATATTGAGCCATTTAATAAAAGAACTATTCAGTTAAAGGTTAAGAAAAAAAATGGCAACCTAAATACAGAAGAATTTTTAATAAAAGAATCAATTCATGGCCCAATAGTTAGAGAAGATGAAAAGTACGCTTATGCTTTACGAGTAGTTGGTCAAGATCAACCATTTGTTTTTGAACAGTATTTTGATATGGCACTATCTAAGAATTTTGATCAATTTGAGAAAGCGGTAAGTAGATTACAAAATCCATTTTTTACTACAATGTATGCTGATCGTAATGGAAGGATAATGCATTTATTTGGAGGTAGAACACCAATTAGGCCAAAAGGCGATTGGAATTGGTTAGGTACTGTCCCGGGTGATACGCCTGCCACATTATGGAATAACACACATACTTATGATGAGTTACCAAAGGTTATTGATGCCAATTCAGGTTGGTTGCAAAATGCGAATGATCCGCCATGGACAACAACAATTCCGTTAGAATTAAATCGTCATGACTATCCAAGTTATATGTCTCGTAATTTTATGCATTTTCGTGCCCAGAGATCAGCTAGAATGGCATATGAAGATCAGAAAATTTCTTTTGATGAATTGTTATCACATAAAATGGATACCAGAATGGAATTAGCGGATCGATTATTAGATGATCTTATTTCAGCTGCGATGGAATCGGAGGATCTCTTATTGAAGAAATCCTCAATTATTTTACAAAATTGGGATCGTTGTGCGAACAATAATAGTAGAGGTGCAGTATTATTTAAGGAATGGGTTGATGCTTCAGGATTTAAGATTGATAAATCAGAACTATTTAGGATACCTTGGAATGAAGCTAATCCTATAAATACGCCACAAGGTATTAATAATTTAGACATGGCTGTGAAAACTCTTAAAACTGTTGCTTTAGAGGTAATAAGCAAATATGATAGTCTTGATGTTTCTTGGGGTGATGTATATAGAATTATCGGCCATGATATAGATTTACCAAGCAATGGAGGACCAGGTGATCCATATGGAATATTTCGTGTTACTGCGTATAAACCAATTAAGGATAATCGTTATGCTGCTGTTGGTGGGGATTCTTTTCAAGCTGTTGTTGAATTTAGTAATCCATTGAAAGCTTTGGTCGGTATTGGATATGGAAATGCATCTCAAAAAAACTCAATACATCGTAGCGATCAGGCAGAGTTTTATTCTCAAAAGAAGTTGCGGCCTGCGTGGAGAACTCGTATTGAGATTGAACGAAACCTTATACATAAAGAAATATTTTAATTTTATTAATTAAGGAATATTAGATAATGGCAAATATATATGATAAAAGATCCGTAAAGCATGCAGGGTATAATGAAGGAACAAAAATTGAAACAATTATTGATCATCATGAAGTTAATAGAGATTTGTCTTCTGGAACAATATTGACAGTAGTATCTATAGCTCATTATCCAACACGTCTTATTGTAGTAGACAATAGTGGCTTAGAATGGACATTGCCTATGCATTCAATTAGGCTATGTGAAAGCGCTAAATCAATTAGTGATGTTGATATCGATGTTAAAGAGTAATTCTTAAATCATAACTAGAGATATGCATCCTATTAATATATAATTATAAGAAAATGAATTTTGCAACATTTGGTTTAGATCATAATTTATATTTGATTGGAATATTCTCAATCTGGTTAATAATATTATATATTGGGAAAGTGATTCTAAATGAGGATCAACAACGTATGCTTGTCTTCTTTTTGATTGCAGTTTCAATTGGCCAAGAATTAATTGATGATATTTTACGATGGAATGCAGGTATTTGGATAATTGCTGAGGACTTGCCATTACATATGTGTGGATTTAGTTTATTTACATCAGTATTTGCAATTTATAAAAAAAATCAAACAGCATTTGAATTATCATATTTTTGGGGCCTTGCCGGTGGATTTCAAGCAATTATAACTCCAGATCCTAATCGGTTTGTTTTAGATGTATCTACTTTTTGGAATTTTTTATCTCATGGTATTATTATATTGAATGTTCTTTGGTTAATTGTTATAGATAATATGAGATGTCGAAATGGATCTTTTATTAATACTATAATAATAACTAATGGGTGTCTTTTTATTATATCAATAGTCAATACTTTACTCGGTGGAAATTATTGGTTTTTATGTGAGAAGCCTGGGGGTGAAAGTCCGTTTATTATTGGTGATTGGCCTTTTTATTTAATTGGGTTTGAAATTTCGGGTATTCTTTTATTAGGCTTATTTTATATACCTATGATAATTTTAAGAAAGAGGGATACAAATTTTGCTATCAGCTAATTGGGCTTGTAAATTTTAATGAGTAGACTATTTCTCTATTTTTTTACTGTATTAGGAGTCTCGTTTTTATGTTCTTTGCTAGAGTCTTTTATCCTTTCAGTCTCTCATGTACATATTAGTCTAATATCAAAAGAACGCCCAACAATTGGAAAAAAACTATCTTACTTTAAAGAAAATATTAATCGTCCCTTGTCAGCTATACTAAGTCTAAACACGATAGCGAATACAGTGGGTGCGGCAGGAGTTGGGGCAATAACACTTATTGAATTTGGTAATAGTTGGGTTGCAATAATGTCTGTAATACTTACTTTATCAATCTTAGTGTTCTCAGAAATTATACCAAAAACTATTGGGGTATTGTATTGGAAAAGAATTCTTATCCCTGCGACAATTGCAATTCAGATATTAATTGTAATTATGTATCCTTTGGTTTTATTGCTTGAACTACTTTCAAAATGGTTAGCAAAAGGTGAAAACGGGGGTAAGGTTTCTAGAGAAGAAGTAATTGCAATGGCTGAACTTGGTGAAGATGAAGGCACCCTTGAAGAAAGTGAAAGTACGGTTATTGAAAATGTTCTTATGCTTGATGCTATTCCTGTAGAAGAGGTGCTTACACCTCGATCAGTCATTTTTTTTCTGAATAAAGAAAGTAGTGTAAAAGAGGTATTAGAAAAGCATAATAATATTGAATTTTCACGTATCCCAGTATGTGATAATGGATTAGATAATATAGTTGGAGTTGTACGTCGTCATATTTTATTAAAAAGTAAGGCTGAAGATCAATTTGATATAAAAATTGGTGAACTAGCCCGTCCAATTCATACAGTGCAAGAAACAGATTCTGTAGGTGATGTTTTAGATGAGTTTGTTAAACGTCGAGAACATATGTTTATGGTGAAGGATGAATTTGGTCAAGTAACTGGATTAATAACTTTAGAGGATGCTATTGAGACATTACTTGGAGTTGAAATTGTTGATGAGACAGATTCAGTCGTAGATATGCGAAAACTTGCTCTAGATAATTGGCGAAAAAAGCGCTGGAAAACGCAGGAATAATAAATAGCGGATTAAGCCACCTGAACCAGCGTATTTAATATGAATCATTTAATTCCTCGCTGGATTCTTTTTGTTTTTTTTATTTCATTTTTTCTTAATGGACAAGAAAATGTAGTAAAAACATTATATTATATTAATGAATTTGATTTTACTAGTGGTCATCCTACACCAAAATCGGAGATCAATTATAAACCTCATATTCGTGTAGAATATGATAAGTTTGATCGCATTATATCAAAAGAAAACTTTAACCGTCGCAATATTATTATAACTAAAGAATCATTTACCTATAAACTTGATTCTGATGATCCTATAGAAAAACGAAATTATGAAGGAGACAGTAGATTGGTTAGGAAAACTATATTTGGTCTAAGAGGTAAAGCACCAGAGTATATTTCCTATGTATATGGATTGGATTCATTAAAGACGTGGAAAGATGATGTATTTACTGTTGTTAATTATAATGAGTACGAAAAACCGTATTTATTTCAACTATTTGATGTTAACGCCATTGGTTATGCTAATGCATTATTTGATTATAATGAACAAGGTTGGTTGACTAAACAAGTGTGGAAACGTTTGCCTGATGGTAAAGAGATGCGTTTATGGAATTATAATTTTGACCCAGAAACAAAGCTAACCAGAATCATGGAGTTTGACTCGACAAAAACTTTAGTAATGGATATTCAACTAAACCCTGATTCTTTAGAAGCTGTGTATAATCCAATTTTTCCTATTGATAGTGGTTTTACAAATAGTACTATTTTATCGTTTGAATTATTAGATAGTATACATGTTGGGTTTATTGCATGGCGATGGGTCGGAGGTGTTCCAGATATTGATAGCACACATAATTTTAAGATTCCTGATAGTCTTTATCATAAACGTATTTATCAAAATTATGATCTTATATTAGATGATTATCTGATTGATGGAGCAATATACAATATTGAATTTACCGGTGAGAGTGCGTTTGATTTTGAAATTATTAAAGCCGTAATTCCCTATGTTACATATGATGTAACACCACCAACTATATCTGTGGGTTCCAAACCTGCTATAAATAAGCCAGAATTTTATTTTACTACAGATGAGCCTTTATCTGAAGGTTACATAGAATGGATCCCTTTTCCTTCTACAGCTCAGCAGGATTCTCTACATCTTGTATATATGAATAATCAAGAATTAAAATTTGGTTTAAGACAGTACATTGTCCTTGAGAATCAAACTCCTTTATTGGATAGTGCTAAATATAATTTACAGCTTACTGCATATGATCGTGCAAGAAATCAATCTTTTTTTCAAGCGCAAGAGCTCATTTTATATGATATATCTCCACCATTAGTTTATATGTACTATCCATTAAGTAATACATATGTTAATAATTTGGAAGTTCAAGTGGAAGCGAGCGAATTTCTAGCTTCTGGTCAAATAATTTTAACAGATCTTTCTGAGGTACGTGATACTCTATCTCCACATATTTATCAATTACCTAAAAAAGAATTGGAATTGGGTTTACATACTGCTGTGTTAGATGATGCATTACCGGTATTGGATACAACTACATATAGTTTTAAGTATACAGGTATTGATCCAGCAGGCAATATTTCATACCCAGCAATTCGTGAGCCAATTTATTATGATATATCTCCACCAATATATACACAGATATTTCCGATAATTGGTTCTAAGGTAAATAACCCCAGACTTTCATTCATTGTTAGTGAGGATTTAGCTGCTGGAGAATTTACTTGGGCGTATCGTGAGGGTCTTAAAGACACTTCAGCACCACATGTTATCACCTTGATAGCAAATGAACGGAAAGGAGATGCTAGAACAAATTGGATGTTAAAGAATCAAACCGAATTATTAGATGGAACTGTATATGATCTTATTTTTATAGGACAAGATTTAGCAGGTAATCAAACAGGTTTTATAACTACTCCCGATATTACTTATGATATCACGCTTCCAGTCTTTA
Source organism: Fidelibacterota bacterium (assembly GCA_029936965.1). Lineage (GTDB taxonomy): Bacteria > Fidelibacterota > Marinisomatia > Marinisomatales > TCS55. The sequence goes on along the minus strand of JAPYRG010000021.1, from coordinate 7,014 downwards.
CAATCCTTGATCCCATTGAAGATGGCTATGCAAATTATCTAAGTTTGTCATATGAAATTTCCGAACCTCTTAGAGAGGGCACAATTACATGGATTGCCTTAAATAGCACAAAAGATCCAGAGTCTCCTAAAACAATTTCAATGGAATTAGATGAAATGGTTGAGGGTATATTTTCTGATATTTTGCTAAAAAATATGACATCATTGGTTGATAGTCTTACATATAGTATTGAGATGCAGGGTTCTGATTTGGCCACAAATATAGGTATACCATTTACTGTTTCTAAAGTTCATTATGACTTTTCACCTCCAATTATTACTTTATCTCATCCTGCAGATAATACTTATCAATCAAAAACATATTTTAATTATCAAATCACTGAAGATTTACACTATGGTCAAGTATCATGGGTTCGTCTTTATACAAGAGGAGTAAAACCTGATACTGTTATCCTACAAGGATCTGAATTAATTGCTGGTGTTAATGATAGTATAACATTTGCAGGTATGAAAAAATTAAAAGACGGAGCAAGTTATGATATAATATTTGAAGGATATGACCTTGCAAAGAATGATGCGATTCCTAAACGTATTGCAAATGCAACTTATGATTTTACGCCACCTGATATAGAGTTACAATATCCCCAGACATTATCTTCTGTAAATAAAATAACTATTTCTTATGAGCTAAGTGAATTTTTACTAGAAGGTACAGCTACTTGGAAATGGGTAGATGGGGTTTTAGATACACGTGAACATGTACAGGTTCTATCTCCCTATGAAAGAGAACCTGGACTGAAAAATTTTATTCTTATTCAAGATTCACCTGAATTGGTTGATGGCGCATATTATGATTTAACATTATTTGGTAAAGATAGAGCAGGAAACCCATCTAATAAAGCTACTGCAAAAAATGTTAAATACGATATAACCCCACCAGTAATATCAATTACAAATCCAACTCCTAATATTTTTATTACTTCAACCCAAATTGAGTATGATTTTTCTGAAGACATGGATAGAGCTGTCGTGAAGTTTGAATATAGTGGAGGTGATTATGATTTAGGATCTCCACATATCTATAATATTCAAGGGGATGATTTAAAAATTGGATCGCATATTATTGAACCAGAATTTATTCCAGAACTAATGGAAGGGACGCAATTCACCTTAAGTATTAATGGAGAAGATTTAGCTGAAAATTCTGCTGAACCAGCAATTGTACTTGGAGTTGTATATGATGCATATCCTCCTGTTTTAGCTTTGAATTATCCTTTGCCAAATAGTTTTATAAATAATTCAAAAATAAGTTATTCAATTAACGAATCACTATTAGAAGCTACTTTAATATGGGAGGCAGTTGAAGGTGCGGATGACCCAAATTCTCCTCATAAAATTACTTTTAATGAGGATGAAAAAAAGAAGGGTTCTTATAAAGATACTGTTCTTACATCTCAGTCAATGCTTCAAGATAGCACAATATATAGTGTAACGTTTTCAGGTAAAGATCCTGCGGGTAATGAAAGTAATTTAGTAATTAATGACAATGTTACTTATGATATTAGTTCTCCAATAATAACAATTGTTGAACCTGGGAACAATCATTACACACCAAGTACTAATATAAATTATTCTTCATCTGAAGATCTTCTTAGTGCAAAAATTATATACGTTGGGACAAGTGGGGATAAAAAAAGTTTAAATGCTGAAGTTGTTTTACCACCTGAAGGCTTATTAGCTGGTAATCATAATTCTGATGAATATAATAGAGCTGATCTTCGGGATAGCGCAACCTATATGATAGGGTTTGAGGCAAGAGACTTGGCAGGAAATTATGCGAGTCCAGTGGGGTTGTATAATTATCATATTGATAGAACATTACCAGTTATTTCAATTATATCACCAACTCCAAATTCTTATTCAAACTTTCCATTATTCGAATATTCATTATCTGAGGATATTTATTATGGGAAAGTGATATTTTTTGATCAATCTGATTCTCTTAACTTAATTTCTATCGTAGAATTTGAATTGGACTCTGTAGAATTTTCAAAAGGTATTCATAGCTTAGATACCCTAATAAATCAATTGCCCCTAAAGGATAGTACAGTCTATTCTATGCAGGTAAAAGTATTTGATATCGCTAAAAACTGGAATGATTCTACAGTTATTACAAATTTTCATTATGATATTACTCAACCAATAGTGAATATTTTGGATCCAATAGATAGTTCATTTATCAATACTAATGCAGTTTCGATTTATAAGAGTGAAGAACTTAGATCAGCTGATATGTATTGGGTTAATAGTGAAGGTAATGCAATTTCATCAAGAATCCGGGAAAGAGACCTACTATTTGGTGAAACTAGGTTAGTCATGTATCCAACGTCACTTAATGAAAATACTCACTATGATTTATTTATTATTGGTGAAGATTTAGCAGGAAATTCATTTCAGACAAATGTAACAACTGGTATTATATATGATGTTACTGCACCTATAGTCACTATTAATAAACCGACAGAAAGCGGGTACATTAACACCAAAGCTTTAAGTTATGACTTAAGTGAACCTTTAATTCAGGCAAATGTAATCTGGGAAATTAAAACGGGAATTGACACCTTGAGTCCCTACAGAGTTGAGCTACAGTCAGATGAAATGACCTCTGGAAATCATGACTCAACTTTTTTTTCCTATATACCAGATCTTACAGACGGGTCTTGGTATGGTGTAACAATGGCTGGAGTAGATCGAGCGGGCAATCAATCGGATGTAGTTATAATTAACCGTGCAAAGTATGATTTTACTTACCCAATATTTTACGATTTGAAACCTGATGCGAACCAATGGATTCGGAAACTCGACTTAGCATATACATTAAGTGAAGATCTCATTTTTGGTAGAATTGTTTTTAGGCATGTTGCCGGAGAACCCGATCCAGATGGAGAATATTTAGTTCGGTTAGAAGGTAGTAGATTGAAAGCTGGTCCTGGTGGTGGAGAATTACCAAGAAGCTTGGTTCGTTTGGTGTCAGGAGGAATATACTCTATAACCTATACTGGACGTGATTCTGCAGATAATTTTGTTTCAGAGTTTATCATTCCAAATGTTCGTTTTGATAATATTAAACCTTTTATTGTTATTACAAAACCAATGGCCAGTCAAACTGTATTTGATTCTTATAAATGGCCTTATACTAATTCAGAGAAGATGAATTATACATTAAGTGAAAATTTAAAAGAAGCCTCTTTAACAATTGTTAATACAGGAGGAAAAATAGACCCAAGATCTCCAATTGAAATTCAGTTAACTAAAGATGAAATGATAGAAGGAAGTTATATTGACACAGCTTTTTTAAATTCTGTTACCTTAATTGATAGTGCAATTTATACTTTTTCTTTTAATGGAATAGATAGTGCTGGGAATGTAGCTGATGGATATACAGTATCAAATATCCACTATGATATTACCAAGCCTGTTATTGATCTGCTTTTACCTTTTGAGAATGGAGCATTGAATGACCCATTATTAACATACATCTTTAGTGAAACAATGTTAAATGCTAGTTTGATAATTACTCAAATTAATGGACAGCCTGATTCTCTTTCTCCTCATAACGTAGAGATAATAATGTATGAATTATCTGAGGGGAATGCTGATAGTGTGATTATTACAAATGCTCCTCAATTATCAGATGGTTCAATCTATAAGTATGAATTTAGCGGTCAAGATTTGGCCGCTAATTCTTCTAATCTCGTAGTGTCAAACAATGTACTATTTGACACTACAATTCCAGTAGTTTCTATGTCCAGACCAATAGATTCTGAAATTCTTAATACTGTTGATGTTAGTTTTTTGAACTCGGAAAAACTAAATATAGGGGATTTTATTTTTACAAGAACAAGTGGAACATCTGACCCAGGATCACCGCATAATATTTCTGTTTTAAATGAAGGGCTTTTAGAGGGTATGCATGCAGATTTGCAGCTAGATTTAAAAGGGAATCTTGTAGATGGTACACGTTATAAAATTACTTTCGATGGAAGTGATAAGGCGGGCAATAAAGCTAAATTTACTCCTATTAGTAATGTTCTATATGATATTAATCCTCCTATTGTAATTATGGAGTATCCATTAGATAATGGTTTTTTCAATGCTCCAAAATTTACTTATTCAACGAATGAACAGCTTAAAGAGGCGATTATTACAATATCGCAAGTTGGCGGCCCTGACGATCCTAATAGTCCACATATATTTGATATACCAGCTACATATCGATTCGAAGGGTTTTATCAAGAGGTTAACTTTGAAGATAAAATCAATCTTGTGAATGAATCTTCTTATGAAATATCAATTGTTGTTACAGATATGGCAAAGAATACTGCAGAAACGATTATCATATCTAACGTAATGTTTGATATTACGCCTCCTGTATTATCAGTCATTTCTCCATTAGAAAATAAATTTTATCTGGATTTTTTATTTGAATACAATCTCAGTGAACCCCTATCTTTTGGGAGAGTTGATCTGCAACGGGTTCGAGGTGTATATGATGCTGATAGCCCTTATGCAGTTGAATTAGATAATGAACAACTCTCTGTTTTAGAAAATAATACAATAGATTTAGATCTGAAGCTTCCTTTGAAGAGTGGTGCAGGATATGATATGGAAATATCAATATTAGACAGAGCAGGTAACTCGAGTAATGAGCAGATATTAATAGAAAACGTAACGTACGATACTATTCCACCAGTAATTGCTATTTTAGCACCTGGTTTAGATGATTTTGTTAATTATAAAGGAATATCTTATTCAACAAATGAATCTTTACTTGAATTCGAGCTAGTATGGACTAGAATAGGTGGAGTTTCAGACCCTGATTCACCGCATAATGCTTTCTTACCTGGGCAGTATTTACCTCAGGGCAGGTATGAAAATATTCGTTTAGATGAAGCTCTCTTATTAATAAATAATACGGAATATAGTTTAACTATAATCGCTACTGACCTAGGAGGGAATAAGAGAATTAGAGTTATCGATAAAATTATATATGATGATGTATTACCTGAATTCATCTTAACAAAACCTAAGTTAGAAGCTTTCATTAATTCTACTGGATTAACATATAGTTTGAGTGAAAGATTAATCCAAGGTGAAATTATTTGGGAACCAATTGATCCTACAGAGGGAAGCCCAATTAAAGTTGCTCTTAAAGAGAGTGAAATGGATCAAGGATCATTTGATGAAATAATACTTCAAAATCAAACAGCATTAATTGATGGCATTTTATATAATTTATCTATTGATGCTTATGATAGAGCAGAAAACAGACTTTCTATTTTATTATCTGATAGTATTACCTATGATATAACACCACCTGATTTTGTTGATATCGCACCTGAAGCCGGAAGTTATGTAAACTCAGCAATAGTTAAATTTACTAATATTGAACAATTGTCAAGCGCTTCAGTGATTTGGGAAAGAATTGATGGAGAAGAAGATAAGAATTCACCTCATACTATTGATATACCTTCCGAATATTTTGGAAAGGGAGCGCAGGAAACATCAAGCATTACTACACCAAACCTAATCAATGGAACAGTATATAGGTTAACATTAAATGGTAGGGATTTGGCAGGTAATTTATCAGGTGTTGTATATCATAATATGAACTATGATGTTGTGAACCCGGAGATAAGAGTTATTTACCCATTACAGAAACCTGCAATAAATAATACAGATATTGGCTATGAATTATCAGAACAACTAGGTTTTGCTACTATTAAATATACTTGGTTAAATGGTGCTGAAGATGGGAATAGTCCACATATTGTAAATATAGGTCAGAGAAGCTTACCTGAAGGTAAAACTGATAGATATCCTTTGAATCCGGCACCATTTTTAGTTGATGGATCTTCATATAGAATTGAGTTAGAAGGAGTTGATCGAGCAGGTAATAAAAGTAATATTTCAATTAGAGAATCCATACTCTATGATATTACAAAACCAATAATAACAATGAGTGTTCCTTCAGAAGGTATGGTGAATATTGGAAAAGAGATAAGTTATAGTATATCTGAAGACTTATTTGAATCTAAAGTTTTATGGAATAGGATAGGTGGCAATACTGATGAAAATTCTCCGCATAATATAGAATTTTCAGATGAAGAAAAGAAAAAAGGTGATTATGATTTGATGATTTTAGAGAACACCCCAGATTTACTATCAAGTACAACATATAATGTCTCTATAAAAGGTATTGACCCTGCTGGTAATGAAAGTGAACCATTAATGGTAAATAATGTAGATTATGTAAGAAGCATAGATGGGAAATGGATATTCAAAGGAGCAGTTATTATAGTTGTATGGAATTTTACGACTACAAGTGGAGATGATGGATTGACTGGAGATTTTGAACAATGGATTCAAATGGGAGATAAGGTTAGTAATAGTGAGAAAGGTACATTTACAATAGATTATTCAGTAAAGCCATGGACTTTAGACTGGATAATGTCATCATCAGGTATCAGAAGAATTAGTTTATTTAATTTTGGTGATAATGAAACTTTAAATGTTATTACCGGAGAAACTAAACCAGAAGACTGGGATGATGGACAAATAATGCAATATAAATATAGTCAATAATCAATCATCATTGTTTGGCGTTGGAGATCCAAAAGATGCACACTAAATTTGCCGACAATATTTAAATAATTTTACTTTAGGAAATTAATATATGGCTAAACAACAATCTTTTGCAGACAAATCCTCGAAAAAAAAAGGAAAAAGTCTTGGTACCTTTGTTAAATATATTAAAAGTGTATTTTCAGAAAAAACCAGGCATTGGCGGTTCAATGAACAAATTGTAAATATTAAAGATGGTGAGAACCTTGATAGCGCATTAAAAAGAATAGACGATGAGAATCAGTCTCTAGATATTGAGATGCCTGCTGATAATGTAGAAGCACCGGTAGAAGAAGAAGCACCAGCGGAAGAAGAAGCACCGGTAGAAGAA
>JAPYRG010000020.1 GCA_029936965.1 Fidelibacterota bacterium | reverse complement strand
ATCAGAATCTTTATTTAAAAGATGAATCGATCAGTGTAAGTGGTTCAGAATACAACCTTATTTCTCATTCTAGTGATATTGTTTTGCTGGATTTAGTGGACTATATTATCACCGAAAAGGGCGCAATAGATAAAAGCAAGCTGGCAAAATACTGTACGGTCTAGCAGGCGTATTTTTTATCTGCACCGTTATTATCGTAGCAATTAACATCCAAAACGTTAATTGATAGTCGCATCGTAAAAAAAGATGATATATATATATCATTTAGTATCTAATAATAGCACATAAGGAGCAGAAAATAGATTTTAACATTACGGCATTAATTCTTTCTATAATGTTTCTTGCTTGGCAAGGGATGATGTGGAAAAAGATTAAACTTAAAAAATGGCAAGATTATACCTTATCAGCAATTGCCGTAGCGTTAACAGGATGGTTAGTCTATTTAGCTTTTTTATCATGATTGTAACCTTGCCTTAAACGCACCGTCTTGTTTCACCATTTGTTAGTGCTTATTTCCTCTATGAAAAAAAATATTTTTACCATTTTATTATTATTCAATTGTATTTGGTCTCAAAATGCAACTGTAGAGAAAATATTATTCATTGGTAATAGTTTCACCTTTTATTGGAATCTACCACTTGTAGTTGAATCTATGGCCAATGAACGTGGTTATAATTTTGATATTATTCAATCAACAGCTAGCAGTAGCTCATTAAAAGATCATTGGTTTGAAAATAATGAATTAAAATCAAGAACTCTAATTTCCAATAGTGCATTTAATCGTGTTGTTATTCAGGATTATAGTAATAACCCATTACAAAATTCTAAAGAATCACAAAAATATTTTATAAAGTTTATTGATCACATAAAATTAAATAATGGTACTCCTTATATTTTTACGACATGGATGTACAAAGGTATCACTAGTAATAATTATGATGTGTTAGATCCAATGTATCACGCCTTAAAACCATTAGCGGATAAAACAGGTGCAATTTTAGTACCGGTTGATCAAGCATTTAGAATTTTTCAACAAAGATACCCTACCATACCTATTTTTACTATGGATAGTAAACATCCTTCTCCAGTTGGGACTTATCTAGCAGCATGTGTTTTTTATAGACTTTTTACTGGAGATAGCCCTTTAGGATTATCTAGACGTTATAAGAGAAAAGATGAGAGAGGTAAAAAAATATTTTTAGGAATGATCGAAAAGTCAAGCGCAATAAAGTGTCAGAAAATTGTTGATGAAATTCTACCGCAGTAGTTAAAGACAATATTTAGATTTAAAAAAAATTATTATACATCAAACAGGTAACTATATTTAAGAATAATTGATGCAACATTGTATTTAATGGGTATTCCATCATAATCTTGCGTTTGGTTATATACCAGGTATAAACCTGCAGCTGCAGATTGTTGCCAAATAAATCTCCAATTCATTGACCATTCATCTGATTGGTTATTGTATTGGATTAGTGATTGAATATATAGTTTTGGTGTAAAGGAGTAGGTTAATCTAGTTTTGATTAAGTGAGTGATAAATTTTCCGTCAGGCAAACTAACATTATTGTATTTTGAGATAAGTGCAGATGTAAAACGATTCCCAAATCTATATCCAATAGTTAAATCAATATTGCGTCGATTGCCACCGAAAAAACCACCAATTTTGTTTACCATTATTAAATTGAATGGTTTTGTCAAATTAGTGTTAGTACGGATATGTAATTCTTTATGTTCATAACGTCCTGAAGGTACCATAACTCCATTCGCAATTTCAAATGTATCGATTACCCCTTCGTTCAAAAAGTTTATAGCTGTATCAATACGGTATCCATTTCTGAATTCCCAATGATTGTCAACATGTAAACGTGCAGTTTCCAAGAACCCATCAATTTTCCAATATCCCCAATAAGTGATATGAGGACGAATTTCAAGAAGACCAAAAGTATCTTTTGGTCTGGTCCGGTTCAATATTCTGAATAATATTTTTCTATAACCTTGTCTTTTGACATAACCTATTTCAGGATTAAAATTTACACCTACTTCAGTGAATCGAAGCTGAGTCGTCAATCTTTTTGTATTCCTATTTGCTTCTAGCAAATAGGAATATGTACCGACATCACTATTTTGAATATTTTTGTCCGGGTCTGATTTTGCAGCAAACCCAATTAATTGAATATTCTCTCCGATTCCTAATGATGCATCTATGGAATAACTGCTATTTGAATTTTTATCAGTTCCTAATCCAGTACGATTAGTCATCATAAAACCATATGATGTTCGATTTGGCCGTTCTTTTTTCAAGCGCAAAACAGAAAAATTATCCCCATCTGTTATATTGTTTACTGCTTGTGTTTGCATATTTAATGCCCCTATTCTGAATCTGCCTGCTGTTCCAGTCAGTCTTGCACCACCCAAGATAGGTAAGGGCTCGCCATTTGGACCGACACCAATTCTACGACTAAAAAACATTTCTATATCTGGTCCACTGAACGTGTTTTCACCAACTGAAAAAAGACCAGCATTTTCCAAAAAGAATCCCCTTTTTTCCGGAAAAAACAGGCTAAAACGATCCAAATTAATTTGCTGTTCATCTGCCTCTACTTGTGCGAAGTCAGTGTTGTACGTTAAATCTAAAATTAACCCTGATGTAACGCTGAGTTTTGCATCTAATCCAAAATCGCTTGTTCTTGATGTATTATTAGTTTCTGAATCTTCATTTATTTTTGATCCTAATCCGTAAGGCATAATTTTTATTTTGCGAACATTGGGTACCTGAAGGCCAGTAATCATACCTGCATTCAACAGACGATTTAGACTATACTGTCTTGGTATTGGCGCCCAGAATACTTGCTCTTGTTTATGAGCAATCACTCTTTGAAAATTTATACCCCAGCTTTGTTCACTTTCTTTTGGATAGCTTAGAGTTTTAAACGGGATTGAGAACTCAGCACTCCACCCATAATCACCTATATTTGTTTTTACTTCCCAAACAGCATCCCAGTTAATATTAAATGCATCACCTGTTCCTACTGATTGACGCCTAGTGTTTATTGACATTCCTTCTCCACCTTTACTAACTTGAGCATCATATTCTAACCCTCCAGCATTTGTACCAAATACATAACCATTCTGTTGATCTTGGAAGGTATCTAGTATAAACATGAAACTATCAGTATTTATTAATGGAGCATCCCGTCGCGTATCAGTAATAACGATTTTTTCAGGATTATCATCGTAACATACTGCAGCGATATATAGTATATCATTAGAAAACATCACCTTAACTACAGTCTTTTCCGTGACTGCTTCGCCTTCGTTTGGTGATTTTTGAGTAAAGTTGTTTATCTCTATTAATGATTCCCAGGCAGGATCATTAATTACAATACCATCAATAACTGGTATTGTTGTTGCCATGTTAGCTGTGGTTACATAATTGGAGTTATATGGAAAACATATATTTTGGAATACTAAAATAATAACACATTGGATCCTGGTATTCATTATTTAAATAAGTACGACCATATTTGAAACTCTAAAATTGAACAATATTGATGTATCAACAATATCAAGACTTATCTAATACTTGAAGTGTTTTATTTTTTCTCCTTCATCGCCAATTTTTGTCATCGCTTCTATCCCCATATCAATATGTAGATCAACATATTTTCTTGTAACAACTTTATCTTTTTCTTCAGTTTTTATTCCTTCTGGTATCATAGGGGTGTCACTTACTAACAGCAAAGCCCCTCTATTAATTTCATTCGCGAAGCCAGTTATAAAGATTGTAGCTGTTTCCATATCTATTCCCATAACTCGCACCTTTCGAAGATATTTTTTAAAATCTTCATCATGTTCCCATACTCTTCTATTTGTTGAATAGACAACACCCGTTCGATATTCTATATTTCGGTCGACTAAAATTTCAGATACATATTTATGTATTTTAAACGAAGGCATTGCAGGTACTTCTTTAGGAAAATAATCATCGCTTGTTCCTTCACCCCGAATAGCAGCCGTTGGTAGAATAAAATGACCAATTTCTGTATTTTTTTTCAATCCGCCACATTTACCTAAAAACAATACTCCTTTAGGTTTAATACATGATAATAAATCCATAATTGTAGCAGCATTAGCACTACCAATTCCAAAATTTATTACACTAAGTCCATCAGAATTGATTGCTGAGGTCATTGGTCCACCAATACCATTTACCTTTGTATCAAATTTTTCTGAAAATTTGTCAACATAATTCTGAAAATTTGTTAATAAAATCCATTTGCCATATTCTTTTGGATTCGTACCAGTGTATCTTCTTAACCAATCATATGCTATAGTATCTTTTTTATTCATTACTAGGGACCTTATTACCATTTCTATCTAGAAGAATTGGTTTACCGAAACCAAGAGAATTCATACGACTTAACTGAGAATTTGCATCACCAACAACTAGATATATCATTTCATTAGGACGAATATATTTTTTTGCTAAAGCATTGTGATCTTTTATTGTCATATTTTGAGTTATGTCTTCTTGTTTTTTTATATAATCAAATGGGAGATCATATCTAGCAATATCAGATATCATTCCTCGTAGAGCACCTAGAGTTTCAAATCGACGAGCATTTGATTTTAATGTCACATTTTTTGTAAATGTTAAATCTTCTTCATTGATTGGTTTAAGATAGTCATTCATAAGATCTTTAAAAATATTTACTGATTCTTCTGTAGTGTTTGATCTAACAGCGGATGAAGCCGTGAATGTACCTGGAAATTTTGTTCCCCTAAATCCGGTACGTGCTCCATATGTATATCCTTTTTCTTCACGCAAAGTTAAATTAACATCCCCACTAAAATTACCACCAAGTTTCATATTCATTATTGTGGCAGCAAAATAATCAGGATCTGTCCTAGCTAAGCTTAGATAACCAATTCGTATTTCAGACTGCTTTGCATTTGGGACATCAACAAAATAAACTTTAGCATTCTTGTTAGGTTCAGGAATTTCAAAATCAGGAATTTCTACATCTTTTACTTCCCATCGTTTTGCTAAATGTTCAAATGCATTTACTGCTTCACTTTTACTAATATCACCGACAATACTCACGGTTGCTAAATGAGCAGAAAAATTAGTTTTAACATATTCTTTTAAATCATTTAATTCAATTTTTTCTACAGATTCAACTGTTCCTAAAGTTGAATTAGAAAGTATATGATCCCCATAATTCAGTTTATCATAAACATTTGATGCAATAGATGATGGAATAGCTGAACGTCGTTTGATATTTTCAGATGTTTCCCGTTTGATCCGTTCAAATTCTTTAGAATCCCATCGAGGTTCAAATAATATTTCTTTAACTATTTCAAGGGTTGGGACAAAATTCCTTTTAAGAGTATTAACTTCTATATGTATCGCTTGCGTACTAGTATAGGTAAAAATTGATGAACCCAGATCATCAATGGCCTCTTCTAGTTCTATAGGATTTTTATTCACAGTGCCTTCCATCATCATATCAGATACTAAATTAGCGACCCCAATCTTTTTTGGGTTATCTAGTAGCATACCGCCTTCTATTGTTATTCCAAAGCTAACCAGAGGTAATTCATCATGGTTAGCACCATATAGAGAAATTCCATTAGCGTAGTCATATTTCCATATTTCCGGGATATTTATTCCAGGTTGCGGACCATCTATTGGTTCCTCTGAACGGTCAAACGAAGATGGAATCTGATCTACATTCATACCATCATCGATTATTTTTTTTTCTTTATTAGCAATAATCTTTTCTTCATTAATAGGAAAAAGAATTGATCCTTCAGCAATAAGATTAATTTTACCTTTAGGTACAAAACTGGTAAGAATATAATTACGACCTTTAATATATTGATTATAAACTCGTTTTATATCTTCCACCTTAACATCAAGAACTTTTTGTAGTTCTACGCTAATTGCGTCAGGTGATCCATAATATTCGTTATAATTTGCTAGTTGGAATGCTTTAGAAAGAACTGACGAAATACTGTTATAAAATCCTGTTTCATATTTAGCTTTCAATCTTTCAACGTCTTCTGTAGAAAACCCTTCAGTTTCAAACAGATCAAAAGCTTCGTGAATTGCGTTTTCTATATCAGTTAGATTTGTTGTTGGGAATCCAGTTGCAACTATATCAAAAGTTCCTGCAATTTCTTGTGTGCCACTATATGCATATAAACTTGGAGCTAATTCTTTTTCCTCTACAATAATTTTATACAGGGGAGCTTTTTTACCATCTCCAAGTAATTGCCCTAACAATTCCAATGCAGGGGCATCGTTATGACGTTTATCTACTGTAGGAAAAGCCATAGATAATCTTGGGGAAGTAGCAAAGTTATCCTCATGGTAAACTTTTTTTATTGATTCAAGTGTAACTAATTGTGTTTCTGGATCTTTATTTTCAGGTCCTCGTTTTATCTCACCAAAGTATTTTTCAACTAATTGCTTAACTTCAGTTTTATTAAAATCCCCAGCTATAACCATAGTAGCATTATTTGGTCCATACCATTTTTCATAAAAATTTCTTACATCCCTAAGTGTTGCATTTTGAAGATCTTCTAGTTCACCAATTGTCGTCCAGCTATACGGATGGCCTTTAGGATACATATTTTTGATCATTACATAATTAGCATGACCATATGGTCTGTTATCGACTCTCTGCCTTTTTTCATTTTGAACAACTTCTTGTTGATTCATAAAGGCTGCTTGTGTGATAGTGGACAGAAGCCACCCCATTCGATCTGATTCTAGCCAAAGAACAGTTTCTAATGCGTTCTTAGGTACAATTTCATAATAAACAGTTCCATCTTTATTTGTTCCGCCATTTAATGTTCCTCCAACATTTTGAATCTTTTTAAAGAATTGATCTTGAGCTACATGTTGCGATTCTTGAAAAAGCATATGTTCAAAAAGATGCGCAAATCCTGTACGTCCAGGGGTCTCACGGTTTGATCCTACATGATATTGAATTGCTACCCCTACAATGGGGTCAGATTTATCCTCGTGTAGAATAATATTTAAACCATTATCTAATTGGTACTTTTCGTAATCAATAGTAAAAGCGTTATCTTGTTTATTGCTGCAATTATTTATCAATAATATTGTTGATAAAATAAAAGAAATTCTTTTAAACATTTTTAAACTCCTAAAAATTCGTTTTAATTATGTAAATAGAATAATCGAACATGAAGATTACCCCTACCTCGATCCTAAAAGTTAATGTATTTGTTTATATGAACAAAAAATTGTTTAATTTTTTTTTAAAATAGGTGATTAGGAAGAGGGGAGTTGTTTTGTGTAAATTTGAATAAGTTAAAGTAAATACCTAATCAGTAAATATTGATTAATTGAAAAAATTCCAGACAGTAATTGAACCTTTTATAATTAAAAGCGTTGATCCAATTCGGATGACTTCTGAAGAAGAACGAATTAGCGCGCTTGCAAAGGCTAGATATAATCTATTTAAAATTCCTGCATATATGATCCTTATTGATTTACTAACAGATAGCGGGACAGGAGCAATGAGCAGTGAACAGTGGGCTGCAATCATGCGAGGTGATGAATCATATGCTGGTAGCGCTAGCTTTGAACGTTTAGAGAAAACTGCACAGGAATTATTTGGATTTAAACATATAATACCTACTCATCAAGGACGTGCTGCGGAAAGAATATTATTTTCAACTATTTGTAAAGAAGGGGATATAGTTCCAAACAATACTCATTTTGATACAACAAGAGCAAATGTTGAATCTCAGGGTGCAACAGCAATTGATTTAGTAATTCCAGAAGGACTTGATCCAAGCAATACCCATCATTTCAAGGGTAATATGGATATTATAAAATTGGAGGAATTGATAAAAAATAAGGGGGAAGAGAATATTCCAGTTTGTTTGATTACCATTACAAATAATTCTGGAGGTGGGCAGCCGGTTTCAATGGAAAATATACGGTCTGTTCGTAAACTTCTTGATAAGTATGGTATCCCACTTTATTTGGATGCCTGCAGATTTGCAGAAAATGCATATTTTATTAAGCTACGTGAGCCCAAATATAAAGATGCGACTGTTAAAGATATTGTCTTAGAAATGATGTCTTTAGTAGAAGGCTGTACTATCAGCGCCAAAAAAGATGGTCTTGTAAATATTGGTGGCCTATTGTGCACTAATAATGATTCTTTAGCTAAAAAAGAAAAAGATTTACTAATTCTTACTGAGGGATATCCAACCTATGGAGGTTTGGCGGGGCGTGATTTAGATGCTATGGCGGTTGGGTTAAAAGAAGTTATGGATGAAGACTATCTAGAGTATCGTATAGCCCAAGCAAAATATCTAGGTGAGAATTTAATGAGGCTTGGTTATGATACAATACAACCTCCAGGAGGGCACGCTATTTACATTGATGCAAAATCAACATTAGATCATATCCCTTCCTTAGAATTCCCAGGTCATGCCTTAGCTGTTGAATTGTATAAAACTGGCGGTATCCGCTCTTGTGAAATTGGAACTGTAATGTTTGGAAAAATTGATAAAGAGTCAGGTAAAGAAATTCCTGCTAAAATGGAATTACTTCGTCTCGCACTACCTAGGAGAACACACACACAAAGTCATATTGATTATGTTTTGGAAGTTGCAAAAGATGTTTTAGATAGAAAAAAGACCATTAAAGGATTAAAGATTATTGATCAGCCTAAAACCCTCAGACATTTTAGTGCTTCATTTGAATTATTATAGCAAAGGTTTCTAACCTTTAATTTTACAAACTATGATTTTGTTAAAAAAAATCAAATTTTTTTACTTTTGCTCTTGCGCCATATTGATACCCCGCTTAGTTTTTAGCTACCTATAAGATTAAAATTTGATAGAAATAAAGAGTTTTAATCTTGAAGGTTGGCAAGTGAATAAGTGAATGGCTCCGGGTTGGCGTTCGGAGCCTTTCTTTTTTATACTATCCTAATAAATTTTCCATTGCGGTTTAATATTTGGATTCTTAATATTTAATTAATTTAGTTATTTGACAATGGGGGCGACCGGTTTCGACGGGGCAAGATAATGATAAGATTGCATGCAGAGGTTCGGGATCCTCTTTAATAACCCCGGAATATCAATAAATGCCGATTACGGCTACATGGCAGCTGCTTAAGTAGCTCTGCCCGCTCTGGATTGAATTTGTCTGTGGTTTAATCTAAGAGCGTCATAAACGCAGGCTGGTCCCTGGATTTGTTTACTAGAAAGGGATAAGATACTTTGTAAACTGGTTGATATAATGGTTGTTATTTGTCCGCTATATCAATGAGAAAAAATCAGATAACTAAGTATGTAGACGTTTTATTAGCATCTGTCTCGGACGGGAGTTCGAATCTCCCCGCCTCCACATATCAGTTATAATCTATTAATTATTGTCTCTATACCATTAATAACAAATTGAACGGCAATAACCATAAGAATTAATCCCATCATGCGCTCAATAACACGCATACCAGTGAGTCCAATCTTTTTTGAAAGAAAATTCCCTGTTCTTAGTATAATATAGAAAATAACCATTGTTATAATTACGGCTAGTAAAAGAATGGCCAAACTGTAATCTGAGGGCATTTTGCCAGATAGAATTAATACTCCTGTAATAGCACCTGGGCCAGTTATAAGGGGGATTCCAATTGGGCTAATTGCTATTTCATCAGATTCTTTAAATTCTTCTCTTTCACTTTCAGTAGTTCTTGAGCGACCAACCTTAGCATCAAGCATTCTCAAGCCACTTCTAAAAAAAATAATTCCACCCATTATTTGGAAAGCCTCAATAGTAATACCATATAGCCGAAAAATAATGGAACCTAAAAATGTGAAAATGATTAAAACAATTGATCCAGTAATAATTCCTTTTTTTGCAATTTTAATTTTGTCTTTATTCGAATACTTATCAGTCATTGCTACAAATATTGGTGTTATTCCCAAGGGGTTTACTAGAGCAAAAAGGGTTGAAAGACACAGCGCTAAATATTGTAATTCTATATATATAAAATCATCCATTTACATTCTTTCAGGTGCTTGAATTCCAAGAATCTTTAGACCGTTTTCTAATACGATTTTTGCTGATTTGATCAGATGAAGACGTGATTTTGTTAATTCAATATCATCCGTGATCACACGACATTTAGCATAAAACCTATGAAATTCTGATGCAATATTATGCAAGTAGTTTGCTATAATTTGAGGTTCAAGATTATCTAAAACGTTTACTATTACTTCAGGGAAATCATTTAATGATTTAATTAATGAAATCTCAGATTTATTTATTAATAAGGAAGTATCAAACTTCCCATCTATAGATAAATTATTAGCTTTTCCATTATTGATAATATTTGATATTCTAGCATGAGCATACTGTATATAATATACTGGATTCTTTTCTGATTGATCAGCTGCAAGATCAAGATCAAAATTCAAATGACTATTCATGCTGCGCATAATAAAAAAATATCTAACAACGTCAGTACCTACCTCATTTATTAATTCATCTAAAGTTACAAAGTTAGCTTTTCTGGTAGACATTTTAACTTTTTCACCACTTTTTAATACCGTGACGAATTGATGAATTAATACTTTTATAGGATAAGTATTAACATCTAGAGCATTTAATGCCGCTAAAACATCTGGATAGGCATCAGCATGATCTGCACCAAAAATATCAACAACTAAATCAAATGATCGATCTAATTTATGTCGATGGTAAGCAGTATCTGGGAGGCGATATGTTGCTTCACCTGAGCTTTTATAATAAACACGATCTTTTTCTAATCCTAAATCAGTTGCTTTAAACCAAACTGCGCCATCTGATTTATATATAAGATTCTTATTGGTTAGTTCTTCAACTAATGTATCAATTGACCCATTATCATAATATGTTTGTTCATTTGAAAACACATCATGATTTACTCCAATCGAATTAAGTGTTTTTTTTATATCATTAAAAATTGCTTTTTCCGCCTCTTTTCTAAACACCGTTGAATTTGTTTCTAATTTTTCACCGTGTTTATTTTTTATTTCATTTGCGATTGATATAATGTATTCACCCTTATATCCATCATCAGGGAATTTGTATTCTTTACCTATTAAATTAAAATAACGCGCAGCAACAGACTCTCCTAGTATACGCATCTGTCTTCCGGCATCATTATAATAATATTCTCTTGTGACTTTATAGTTATGCCATTCTAATATATTTGCAATAGTATCACCTAAAACAGCTTGGCGCCCATGACCAACCGTTAAAGGTCCTGTGGGATTTGCACTAACAAATTCCACGTTTGCTGTTTTATTTTTACCAACAGTTGTCATCCCATATGATTCAGATGCTGAGATTATTTTATTTACAGTTTTTTGATAATAATTATCAGATATATGAAAGTTTAAAAATCCAGGTTTTGATATTGAATGTTCTGAAATAATATCACTGTCATACTTTAATAGGCTCCCAATATTTTTTGCAATCTCTAGTGGATTATTTTTTAATTGTTTTGCTAGGGATAATGCAATATTAGTTGAGTAATCTCCAAAATTTGGATTAGATGATTTTTCAACTACAACATTTGATTGAACATCTAATTCTGTTAAAGCATTAGAAATTATTTCCTTTATATATTGTTTAAAATCAATCATTATATTCTATTGTCTTTGCATCAGCCCACAGTCTCTCAATTTGATAATATTCTCTTTCACTTGTTCGAAACACATGTACAATTACATCAATATAATCTAATAATACCCAATTTAGTTGTTCGTATCCTTCAATTCGCCATGCTTTAGTATCAGTTCCTTTTCTTATGCCATCTGCTATTGCTTTTACTTGTACATCGGTAGAGGCCGAACAAATAACAAAATAGTCAGATATGCTTGTTAGTTCAGCAACCTTTATAGAAATTACATCTTCAGCCTTTTTAGCTAAAGCGAGATTTGCTATAGATCCAGCAAGTATTTCCGAGGAAGACTTTGATTTAACAGTTTTTGACAGGGCGGTAAATTATTTATCTATATAGGCTTGAATTGATTTTATAGAACTAAAATCTTTTCCAAGAATTAATGTTAGATCAACGCTAAGACTTTCATCGGGCTGATGTATTACTCTAGGATCTTCAGTGGGATTTAAACCAAGTGATTTCGCAACATAATTTAATTCTTCAAGATTTTCATTTCTCAATATTAACATTGTTTGAGTATAATTAAAATTATCAGCATTTTCAGACCTAACTACATCAATATTATTATCACGCAGTAGATCTGATACCTTTGAAGCAAGGCCTACGACACCACATCCATTTAATATTTCTACTTCAATATCCATAACTGGTTTTTTCTCATATATTTCAACAGCAAGCCGCGGTTCAGGTATATCTGGAAATATAATTTCTATGGGGACCCCATTATGGGTTTGTTTTGTTGTAAAAGAAAATATAAATGCAACTAGTAGTAATGATAAAACCACAATAGCTGAATTAATTATTGTTCCTTGTAAATCCTTACGAGAACCTTTTTTTGATTTCTTTTTTTTATTAAAAAATGAAGATTTTTTATGAGGCATTCTTTTTTGTTATTCTTTATCTATATAATAACCATTTATTATTTGTAATAATTATTAAAATATGGATTATGTTTGTAGTTCTGCATGGATCTTCGTTCATTATTATAAGGATTATTAGACATTCTTAGTTCAAAAAAAGTATTTTCCGTTGGTTTATATCGTAAATGTGCATCATATACAAATTGTGTTTTATCCATACCATAACTTAAAGGATTTTGTATTCCAGTAGGCTGAATAAGGCTAAAGCTAGCACCAATATGTAAATTTGGATTTAATGTATAATTCATCATATTTGTATAAGCGGCTACATTGATCATTTGGTTACCAAAATTCATTGCAGACATAGAAAAACTATGATTCATAGAGAATCTGCTAAGATCAAACAAGGGTAATGGTTCAGAGGTATTGCTTCCTGTTATCATAGCACCAGGACTTTGATTTGGAAGTTGCGATATTAGCTGAGCAGAAAGACAGCTAATTAGCAAAGAAAAAGTAATTAAATATCGTATTTGATTATTCATCTTTATTAAAATCATCCATTTTAGGATAATTACCATATTCTAAATTTCGGTTTAATATGTATTAAATAGCAATGTTCGTGTTTATTTATATTTTTACTATTAATTAATATAGGGTTCAATTATTCCTCCGCCTAAACATACATCATCATTGTAAAACACAATTGACTGACCGGGCGCAGCAGCAAACACTGGTTTTTGGAAGGATACTATAGCTGAATTATTATTTAACATTTCAATATTACAAAACTGATCTTTTTGTCGATAGCGAATTTTTGCAGCCGATTCTTTGCTATTATCAGGTTTTAACTTAGAAATCCAGTGTAGTTGGGTTGCAATAATTTTTTCATTATAAAGTGATGGATTATCCTTTCCTTGACATACAATAAGATTATTTTTTACCATATCTTTTCCAACAACATACCAAGGATCAGGTAAATCACTGTGACCCCCGCCAATACCTAATCCTTTTCTTTGCCCAATAGTGTAATACATTAAACCTGAATGAGTTCCCACTTTTTTATGATCTAATGAAATGATATTTCCAGGATTTGCAGGCAGGTATCTTTCTAAGAATTGTTTAAAATTTTGTTCACCCACAAAGCAAATACCAGTGCTATCCTTCTTATCTGCAGTGGGTAACCCCGCATTTTTGGCAATATTTCTTACATCTTTTTTATCTAAATCCCCAAGAGGGAATTCACTTCTTGATAAAGGGTCATGGGATAGCATATAAAGAAAATAACTCTGATCCTTATTTTTATCTTTTCCTTTTAACAACCTATATTCTGAGTTTCTACATTCTATTTTTGCATAATGACCTGTAGCAATTTTATTGACCCCCAATTTCATAGCATAATCAAGAAATGCTTTGAATTTTATTTCTCGGTTACATAACACATCAGGGTTTGGTGTTCTTCCGACCTTGTACTCAGAAAGAAAATATGAAAAAACCTTATCCCAATATTCTTTGGAAAAATTTACACTATGTATTGGTAACCCAAGAATATTACACACCTGTAAAGCATCATTATAGTCATCTGTTGAGGTGCAGATTTCCCCATCTTGATCTTCCCAGTTTTTCATAAAAATGCATTCTACATCATAACCCTGTTCAGTTAGTAGAAGCGCAGCTACAGAGCTGTCTACACCTCCGCTAATTCCTACAACTATCTTTTGTTTCATGAGGAATTCTTATGTATAGTAATAATTGATGAACCTATAGAATCGACGAGTTTATTTACTTCATTAATCGTATTATGTTTTCCTGCACTAATTCTTATAGACTCTAAATTCTTTTTATCAGAAATACCCATAGCTTGTAAAACAGGGGAAGGGCTAATTGTCCCTGATGAACAAGCAGATCCATTTGAAATTGCAATTCCTTCCTTATCTAGATGGATTAATAAAAGATCACTAGAAATATTTGGAATTGTTAGATTTATTAAGCCGGGAAGATGTTTTTTAGCAAACCCATTAAAAATTATATCATGATTTTGTTCATTGATACGATTTCTAAAATGATTTTCTAATTCTAATAAATGGGAAGAATCTTCATTCACAGATTTGCTTGCAATTTCAGCTGCAAGACCTAGACCAGCAATTCCACTAACATTTTCTGTACCAGCCCGCACATTTTTTTCTTGGCTACCACCAATTATCATTGGTTTTATAGTAACCCCGCTATTTATAAACAAGGCACCTACGCCTTTAGGTCCATAAAATTTATGTGCTGAAAAACTCATCATATCTACATTAAGTTTTTTTACATCAACAGGTAATTTTCCTAAGACCTGTATTGCATCAGAATGAAATAATATATCATGTTCCTTGGCAATATCTGCAATATCTGTTATTGGCTCAATAGTGCCCACCTCATTATTCGCCATCATTATAGTTATTAGTCCAGTATCAGACGTAATATTATTTTTAATATCATCAGGATTAACACATCCATTTTTATCAACTGAAACAATCGTATGTTTCACACCAAGTTTTTCTAATTCTTTTAATACCAAAAGAACAGCAGGATGCTCAATAGAAGATGTTATCACATGCTTCTTTTTTTGATGAACCAAATTCCAAAGAATAGTATTATTTGCTTCACTTCCACCACCCGTAAATATGACTTCCTTAGGTTCACAGTTTATTGAATCTGCAAATTGTCTTCTCGCTTTCTCGATAACATGTTTTGCTTTTCTCCCTAAATCATATATACTAGAAGGGTTTCCAAACATATTCTGATTTAACTCACTCATTAGTGATTGCACAGTTTGGTCTATAGGCGTTGTTGCGCTATGGTCGAAATAAAGCATTTGAATTGATTATATTTTATAATTAATGAAAAGTATTATAAGTACGATAATTATACTAATCGTTTTTTATTGCAGCATACCGTACTGTATTTTGAAGATTAGAATAAAATGGAGGCTGTCTATCTTCAAGTAAATTAATCATTGCTTCCACATCATAGTCATATCTTACCACTTCCCAATCAACTGTTTCTCCAACAGTTAAAAAAGCAACTGCTCCTTGTGGTTTTTCATCAAAAGGAAGGCCAGTAGCTCCTTGACAATATATGGAAATATTTTCTTCTTCTTCAAATCTAGGTGTATGAATATGCCCATGAATGAAAACGAATTTTTCAACTTCAGGATGTGAATTTTGAACATGATTTTTCCAGTTCTTAATTTCCATTATACTAGGTGGTTGGTCATCCCGTTGGTACCAGGCATGCGTAAACTCTATTAATATTGAATTAATAACTTCTCTATGTGCAACATGCATATCTAAGACAAAATCAACACCTTCTTTTCCAAGCTGTTCAGCAGTCCATTTTTCATTTGCAACTATTGCTTGGTTAATTGGATCATAAGGATCCATCCCTTCAAGCGATGGCATTTCCTTTTCCCATAGTTTTTCAATGAGATACCGATCATGGTTTCCACGAATAAAAATACAATTATCTAAACTTTTCAAGATAGC
The DNA here is from genome assembly GCA_029936965.1 of Fidelibacterota bacterium. Lineage (GTDB taxonomy): Bacteria > Fidelibacterota > Marinisomatia > Marinisomatales > TCS55. The sequence continues at coordinate 15,827 of JAPYRG010000020.1, read as the reverse complement.
TAAAGTTTCTTTTGGCGCAGGACCTAAAGCAAAACAATCACCTAAACATATTAGCTGATCAATATTTTCTCTTTCATTAATGATAGAGACACCTGTTTCCAGCGCAGATATATTGGAGTGAATATCAGTCAGAATTGCAAACGTTTTACTGCTCATAAGTGTAAAATATACCGCTATGATATTCTTTATAGCAAGATAATATAGAATTGATCATCTAAACAATTTCTATTAATATGACTACCCTATGAACAATAATAATACCTTAATTGTTGGTTCTATAGGGTTGGATACTATTGAAACTGTTTCTGACCGTAAAGAATCTATTGTAGGAGGATCAGCAACTTATGCTACTATTGCTGCTGGTAAATCTGCATCTGTTCATTTAGTTGGTATTATTGGAGACGATTTCCCTATTAATGGAATGAAAATTTTCGAAGAATCCACAGTTGATTTATCAAATCTTGATCAAAAAGAAGGTAAAACGTTTAGCTGGGGATGTAGGTATGCAGAAGATTGGGATAATCGTGAAACATTGTTTACCGAATTGGGAGTTTTTAATGATTTTAATCCAATTTTAACAGATAAAAATAAAGAAGTGCCTGTAATCTTTCTCGCTAACATACATCCTCTTCTACAATTATCCGTTCTTAATCAGTGCAATAAAAGAAAATATGTTATCATTGATACAATGAATTTGTGGATTGATACAGAAAGAGAAAAATTAAAGGAAGTAATTAGTTCTTGCGATGTTTTGCTTATTAATGAGTTTGAAGCTGAACAATTTACTAGGCGAAAAGACCATGATGATCAAGGAACTGTTCTGCAATCATTGGGACCACAAAATATTATTATAAAGTGTGGATCAAAAGGAGCCAGGCTTTATTCAGGACATGGCTTGGATACAATAGGGGTGTTCCCCGTAATGAATGTTGTTGATCCCACAGGGGCGGGTGACTCTTTTGGCGGAGGAGTAGCAGCATCGTTAGCAAATGGTGAAACAATGATTGAATCAATAATAAATGGCGCAGCCCTTGCAAGCTTAACTATTGAGGGATTCGGTATTGATACTGTATATAATGCTAGTATTGACGAAGTTGAAAAAAGAAAAGAACACCTTAGAACTACCCTTAATTCTTGATAGGATTATAATCTGATCCTAATTTCACGGGTTTTTAAAGAATGAATTTTCCAAGGGGGGGTAAAATGTTTAATAAAAAATATCTATCAATAATAATCAGTCTATTACTAGTTTTGATATTTATTCGTTGCTCTAGCCAGGAGTACACATCAGCAAAATTATATATCCAACAGCAAGAATGGGAAAAAGCTGAAGCGTTCCTTATTAAAGCTCTTGAGGTAGAGCCTGAGAATCCTGAGATACCCTATCAATTAGGTTATCATATTTATGGTCTTAAGAATAAGGACTGGAACATGATGAATCAATCTTTTGATAAGGCCCTTGCAATTGATCCAAATAAAAAAATACTAGATCAACCAAAAACTGTTAAGGAACTTGTTGTGATGGCAAGAACACAATTTTGGGCAGAAGTATACAATAAAGGCGTTGCTCAATTTAATCTATACAGAGATGGAAAACCTGACGTAAAAGATTTACTCTTACAAAAATCAATTAATACATTTATAACTTCTTATGAAATAAAGCCCGATGAAGCTCAATCGTATTTGATGTTATCAACTTGTCTTTTTTTAGCAGGTGATGAATTAGAATCAGAAAAATATATTATAAAAGCAGTTGAATTATCACCAGATGATGCAAATATTAATTTAACTGCTGGGCAAATTTTTATGCAAAAGCAGGAATTTGAGCAGGCATTACCTTATATCAAAAAATCGGTTGAGTTAGACCCAAGCAATACAAAATCTATTAGGAACCTTGCCCAGATTTACTATGATACAGGTAATATGGAAAAATCAATTGAAACATATGAAGATGCAATAAATAAAGAAACAGATAGGAAGGTAAAAGCTGATCTATATTTTAATCTAGGTATTTTATATAATGGAGTAGAAGATTTTGAAGAAGCTGAATTTAATTTTATGAATGCTCTTGATGAAAATCCTGATGATGTTGAAGCAATAATGGGGATGGCACAAGTTTTCGAAAATGCAGAAAAATGGCGTAAGGCAGAAAAATTCTATCGAGAGTTAATTTCTGCAGATCCAGATAATCCTGAGCATTATAGGGGGATGTCTCGTGTAAAATTACAACAAGGGGAGCCAGATCAGTCAAAGCGCTTTTTAGATAAAGCAAAAAGTCTTGGAGGATAATTCTAATAAAGGATATTTGTTAACCCAGACGCTGTCTTTTCTTTAAATATTCATTTAAAGCTAAATCTAGGTTTTGATCAGTAAATAGAGGGACATAATCAATCTTTTGTTCCCTGCATCTCAGGCGTAGCTCATCTTGGTATGATCGAATTGCTTGTTGGTAAATTTTCCTAATTTTCCAGGGCTCAGTTGTTATTTGTTCATCTGTCTCCATATCTTTAAACTTCGTCCTATTTGTAAAATTGAAATCAAGTTCTTTTCTATCCATAATATGAAAAACAATTATTTCTTGTTTGTTGTGCCTGAAATGCTTCAGTCCTTTCATTATATTTTCAGTTTCATCAAATAAATCTGATATTAAGATCACCAGTCCTCGTTTTTTGATTCTTTCTGCCATTTCATGTAATACGATGCCAACATCTGTATCTTTACCAGATCCTGTTTTATCTAAATGAGATAAAATAGTATTAATATGACTAGGCTTCGATCTAGGAGGAATGAACTTTTGTATTTGATTGTCAAATAATGTTAACCCAACTCCGTCTTGTTGGTTAATCATCAGATATGCTAAAGCTGCAGATAAATAATTTCCATAATCAAGTTTTGATATTTTGTTGCTTTTATACTCCATTGATCTACTAGTATCTAATAATATATAAGAACGCAAATTGGTTTCTTCTTCATATTGTTTTACAAAATATCTGTCCGTTTTTCCATATAGCTTCCAATCAATATGTCGAATCTCATCTCCTGGACCATAAGTTCTATGCTCAGCAAACTCAACACTGAAACCATGAAAAGGACTTTTATGCTGACCGATAATATATCCTTCAACTACTAAACGTGCACGTAATGACATATTGCTTAATCGCGCCACCATTTCTGGTTCTAAATATTTTCGTTTATCAACATGTTCCATTTTGAACAATTAGCCTTCTTCTAATAGTTTAATTAATATATCATCTGTACTTAATCCTTCAGCTTCTGCGTTAAAATTTGTAATTAAACGATGCCTTAGTACAGGTTTGGCCAATGCTTTAATATCATCTATTTCAGGAGCAGGTCTTCCATCCAATATTGCCTTTGCTTTAGCACCAAGGACTAGATATTGTGATGCTCGAGGACCAGCCCCCCAATCAATCCAGTCTTTAATTGCGGAAGATGATTTGTCAGATTTAGGTCGTGTTTTAGAAACTAACTCAACAGCAAAATCCACAACATTATCCGCAATTGGCACTCTTCGGACAAGGTCTTGATAGAGTATTAAGTCATTACGACTTATTATTGTATTTAATTTTTTATCATCTTCGCTAGTTGTTGATTTAACTATAGAAACTTCGTCTTCATATGATGGATAATCAATCTTAATATTAAACATAAATCGATCTAATTGAGCTTCTGGTAGAGGATATGTGCCCTCTTGTTCAATCGGATTTTGAGTTGCTAATACAAAAAACGGTTCCTCAAGTACATATGTTTGACCAGCGGCTGTAACACTATGTTCTTGCATTGCTTCTAATAAAGCAGCTTGTGTTTTAGGAGGAGTTCTGTTGATTTCATCAGCTAAAATTATATTTCCAAAAACAGGTCCTTTGAAAAACCGGAATTCCCTTTTACCGGAATTCTGATCTTCTTCAATAATTTCCGTACCAGTTATATCACTTGGCATTAAGTCTGGCGTGAATTGAATACGACTAAAATTTAAATCCAACAACTCTGCAATTGATTTAATTAGCAACGTTTTAGCAAGGCCAGGAACCCCAACTAAAAGAGTATGCCCTTTACAGAGCAATGCTATCAAAATATGATCTATTATTTCTTGTTGTCCTAATACCCGCTTAGATATTTCAGCATTGAACTGATCCCTTGTTTTTGTAAGTTGTTTTACTAGTTTTATATCTGACATTTTATTCATATGATTTCCATTTGTTATGTTGCTAAGATTCAGAAAGGGTCAAAATTAAAAGGACGCTTATCAGGAAACAATGTTATTGTCTTATTGCAATATACTTTTTAAAAGATATTGTATTATATGTCTGAAATAATAAAAAGAAAAAATAGTCAAATTATTGGTATGAATCTTACTGAATTGGAAGATCTTTCAGAAGAATTTTCTCAATCACGATTTCGTGGAAAACAACTGTTTAATTCAGTATATAAACAAAGAACCGATTCCTTTAATAATATTAATACGTTACCAATTGTATTTAGGGATATACTATTAGAAAAATTTGTATTACATCCTTTATTATTTATAAAAAAAACTGGATCAGATTCTGAATTAACACAGAAATATTTATTCCAGCTATCAACTCAAGAAAAAATTGAGTCAGTACTTATGTATGAAGAGAAGCGCGTTACGTTATGCGTAAGCACTCAAGTTGGTTGTGCAGTAGATTGTAAGTTTTGTGCCACAGCAAAAATGGGTTTCATAAAAAATCTTACAGCCGGTGAAATTATTGATCAATATTTGATAATAAATAATTCCATTGATAAAGAAATAACGAATATAGTTTTTATGGGTATGGGAGAGCCCTTTTTAAATTATCAACAAGTGATAAACGCAGCTATGTTATTTAATCATAAGGACGGAATTAACTTAAGCTCCCAAAGGATAACTATATCTACAGTAGGAATTATTCCAAAGATTAATCAGTATAGCGAAGAAGGGCACAAATACAAATTGGCTATAAGTTTAAATAGCAACCATCAGAAACAACGTGTTCAAATTATGCCAATTTCTAAAACCCATTCTATTAATGATTTAATTAAAGCTGTATGGCACCACTATAAAAAAACAAAAAGACTGGTAACGTTTGAATATGTATTAATGGAAAATGTAAATGATTCTATTGCAGATGCTAAAAGGTTAATTAATTTAATAGGTGATTTACCTTGTAAAGTAAATGTGATTCCTTATAATGAAATAGATGGACCATTTAAAAGACCTTCAGAGGAAAAAATTAATAAATTTGTAAATCAAATCAATAATTCAAATTTTATTGTTACAGTTAGGTGGAGTAAAGGAACAGATATAAATAGTGGATGCGGACAGCTTGCCGTATTGGAATCTTGAAAGACATATCAAAATATCATTTATCAGCTATGAAAGATTATATTCTTTCAAAGGCGCAGTTTGATGCCGATACTGCTATTATACTTGGTTCTGGGATGGGTGCATTTGCAGATAGATTAAATAATCTGACTAATATTTCATATAGCGATATTCCAGGTTATCCTCTTTCAACAGTAAAAGGTCATAGCGGTGAATTATCCATAGGTTCTATTAAAAATATTTCTTTAATAGTTGCAAAAGGACGATTTCACTATTACGAAGGGTATGATATGGAAACCATTACGTTGCCTGTAAGATTGTTTCATTCATTAGGAGTAAAAAAACTAATAATTACAAATGCAGCAGGATCACTGAACTTAAGTCTTCCGCCTGGTCAGATGATGATTATTGATAGTCATATGGATTGTACATTTCGGGATAGTTTATTTGCACCAAAGAAACATAATAGCAAAAAATATCATGACCCCTCTTATATTAGAAAAGCATTTAATTGTTCTGAAAAAATTGGGATTTCTGTTTCAAAAGGTACATATTGTTGGACAATGGGTCCTGCATATGAAACACCAGATGAAGTTTCTTTTTTTCAATCAATTGGTGGGCATGCTGTAGGAATGAGCACTGTTCCTGAAATTCAGCAAGCTGCAGAATTAGATATGAGAATTTTAGCGATGTCTACAATTACAAATTATGCAGCTGGGATTATAAATAAGCCCCTTTCACACGAAGAAGTAATCCAGGTTTCATCTCAGGTAAAAGATGATTTTGCCAGTTTATTGACCGAAATTATTATGAATATATGATAAAAATGAAAATTAATATACGATCAGAAGTAAAAAATATAGCGGAAGAAATTATTTCTATACGGCGCGATATCCATAAACATCCAGAACTTGGTTTTGAAGTTCATCGGACTGCTGAATTAGTATCAAAACATCTAAATAAATTGGGATTTGATGTATCAACTGGTATTGGTAAAACAGGCGTTATAGGAGATTTAATTGGAAATAATGATGGCCCTACTATAGCTCTGCGTGCAGATATGGATGCCTTGCCGATTCAAGAAACCAGTAATCTACCATATTCTTCTGTAAATGAAGGAGTTATGCACGCATGTGGTCATGATGGTCATACAGCGATGCTATTGGGAGCCGCTACTGTATTAAAACAATTTCAGGATACATTAAATGGAAATGTACGCTTTATTTTTCAGCCAGCAGAAGAAGGTGATGGTGGTGCCCGTTATATGATTGAAGACGGTTGTTTAGATCGTGTTGATGAAATATATGGTATTCATTTATGGAATTATCAGAAATATGGAGAAGTTGGAGTGAAGGAGGGGCCAATTTTAGCAGCCGCAGATGTTTTCTCAATAATAATAAAAGGCGTAGGTGGGCATGGTGCAGCACCACAAGGGACAGTGGATGCTATATTAGTTTCTGCCCATTTAATAACTGCATTACAAAGCATAGTTAGTCGAAACACAAATCCCTTAGAAAGCACAGTTATTACTGTAGGGCAAATTAATGGTGGACATAATTTTAATGTTATTGCTGATGAAATAGTCTTAAAAGGTACTGCGAGATCTTACACAGAAGAAAATCGTCAATTAATAAAAAACAGGATGCAAGAGATTATTTCTGGAATCGCCAAAACTTTTTCTGCTAAAATTGATTTCACATATACGGAAGGATACCCCCCTACAATTAATGATGAAGCGCCCTTTAAGAAATTAATGATATCTGCAAAAAAAATAGTAGGGGATAAATGCGGGTTCCCATATATGTCTATGGGAGGAGAAGACTTTAGTTATTACGCTCAGAAAATACCTGGTTGTTTTTTCTTTGTTGGATCAGCTCCAAGCAATCAAGAGCTTCGATCTGTACCACATCATTGTTCACATTTTGATATTGATGAAAATGCTCTTCTAGTTGGCGCTTCAATATTTGTTCAGCTAATAGAAGATCAGGTGATTAATAACCGATAGCTGTATTTTCCCCTCTAGTATCTGCGCCTCCAAAATAACCGCTTTCATTAATTAATATTGCATTCATTTCACCGATCATTATAACATAAGGGGAAATTTTATGACCCTTTCTTTTTAATAACTTTCTTACATCTTTGTTAACGCTAAATGGTTCAACCATAATAACCTCTGGCAACCATTGAGAGTGAACTCTTGGCGCTGATACGGCTTCTTGAATACTCATATTATGAACAGTTACATTTAATATTGTTTGCAGTACGGTCGTTATAATTCTTGAACCGCCAGGAGAACCAAGAATGATTAATGGCTCATTATCTTTTAATACGATAGTAGGGGTCATCGAACTTAAAGGGCGCTTCCTTGGTTCGATAGCATTAGCATCATTCCCTACCAATCCAAAATAATTAGGCACACCAGCTTTAACGGAAAAATCATCCATTTCATTATTAAGAAAAAAACCAGCACCCTTTACAAGAATACCGCTGCCGTATCCTAAGTTTATGGTAGTCGTGACGCTTACAGCATTACCATCTTTATCTATAACAGAATAATGAGTAGTCTCTGAACTTTCATAATCATTTGGATCGCCGGCAAAAATATCTGCGCTAGGAGTTGCCTTTTCCATAAAGAAATCATTCATGCGGTCTTTAGCGTATTGTTTACTAATTAACATGGAGATGGGCGCTGTCCAAAAATCAGAATCTCCCAGATGTTCTGCTCGATCTGCGTAAGCTCGACGTTCAACTTCAGTAAGAATATGGATATAGTTAGAGGTATTCCAACCTATATCTGCCAAAGAAAAATTTTCAAGCATATTTAACATTTCGATTAGGATAGCTCCCCCGGAACTGGGTAAGCCCATAGTGATAATTTCATATCCATTGAACGAACCAATAATTGGGTCACGATATTTCGATTCATAATTCAATAAATCCTCATGTGTTATCAAACCAACTCCTCTATTCATTTCTGCAACGATAAGATCAGCTGTTTTACCATGATAAAACCCATCTCGACCTTTCAGGAAAATACGTTTTAATGTTTTGGACAAATCCTTTTGAATCAATCGATCTCCAGCTTTCCATGGTTTTCTATCTTTACGGATAAATATTTTAGATGCTGCCGCATTCCTTAAAAACAAATCTTTATTATTGTTGAAGCGTTTTGCTTCATAATAACTTAGTTCGAACCCTCTTTCTGCAAGAGCAATAGCCGGTGCTAATATCTCTCGATATGATAAACGACCAGAACCATAATTTTCCCAAGCTTTTAAAAGTCCATCAACGCTTCCAGGAACACCAGAGGAGGCTCTTGTTCGTAGAGACATATCATCTATAACCGCACCATTGGAATCAAGGAACATATCACGATGGGCAGCTAGTGGAGCTTTTTCTCTATAATCTAATGTGAAAGTTGTACCATCAGCCATGTGAGCCACCATGAAACCACCACCACCAAGATTACCATTTGAAGATGAGGTGACAGCTAAGGCAAAACCTATAGCACAAGCTGCATCAACTGCATTTCCGCCCTTTTTCAAAATTTCGATTCCTGCAATTGAAGCCGCATGGCTAGTGGAAACAACCATCCCATTTTCTGCAAACACTGGATTTGGACTAGCCCAGCTATTATAACTGAAAGAAATAATCCATACTATCAATAATTTTTTCATATCATTATGTTTTTTGTTTATGTTAGTAAAATTTAGTCGCATACATTGTGATTTAAAACAGTAGTTATTACGCATTTGTAATTTATTAATTAATTAACAATTTGTTAATTTATATACATTAAATTTAATTCTCATTAATATTATAATTATAAATAATTAAGGAATTATGGCTTCATTTGCAATTTTATGCCCGAATGCATTCGATTATATTTTAAATAAGACAGGGAACATGTTAATCCGTTATCGGCCCGAAGATGTTTGTTGCGTGATAGATCCAGTTACATCTGGGAAAACTGCGCAGGATATATTGGGGTTTGGAGGGGAAATACCTGTTGTTTCTAATTTTAAAGCAGCAACAGAGTTTGATCCAAATGCAATGTTAATTGGCAGTGCTCCTCAGGGTGGTTTTATTAATGAACAATATAGGAAAGAACTTAAAGATGCTATACAATATGGTTGTGATATTTACAGTGGAATGCATCAGTTTTTAAATGATGATCCAGAGATTTCTGTTCTTGCGAAAAAATACTCTATTACTATCAATGATTTACGACGACCACCAGACCCTCCTCATTTTTCTAAGGGAACATGGAAAAACCGCAAAGTGAAAGTATTGCTTGTAGTAGGAACCGATTGTGATACCGGAAAAATGACAACGGGATGGGAAATTTCAAAACGTCTTATTAACCAAGGTAAGAATGTCCGCTTTGTCGCAACTGGTCAAACGGGAAAAATGTTGAGTGGGTACGGTGTTCCTGTTGATGCTGTTGTTGGTGACTTTATGTCTGGAGAAATTGAACATGCAATTGACCATGTAGGAAATGGAGCAGATCTAGTGATTGTTGAGGGACAAGGATCCTTAACCAATATGTATTACTCTGGGGTTACATTGGCTCTTATGCATGGTGCTATGCCTGACTTTATGATAATGACTGATGAGCCAGGTAGAAAAAAAGATGTAACGGGACACCCAATATCTACTATTAGGGAGGTTATGCAATTACATCTTGATTTAATGAAGAATTTCAAAGAGTCTCAATTCTTAGGCATAAACTTGCTAACGTTAAATATGAAAAAAAATGAAGCCTTAGATGAAATCAAAGAATTAGAACAAGAACATAAAATGCCTGTGACCGATTTGATTAGATTTGGCGACGGAGGATTAATCGATAGTATAGTACAAAGATTGAACTAAATTGATTTGTTGAATTTCTATGAAAATGGTTAAAAAAAATCAGGATATTTTAGCTCATTATATTAAAGTTGGGGAGATTGTTGCTGAAATGTTTTCTCCTTATCTGGAAGTAATTGTTCATGATCTTACCAATCCAAATCAATCAATTATTGCTATTTTCAACAGCCATATTACTGGACGAAAAATTGGAGATGGGACATCAGACATAGGGTATAAAAAGCTTTCGAATGAACTTCCTGATAAAATCGTAAATTATAATAACAAAAGTCCATCTGGCGTAGAGTTGAAATCATCTTCCCTAACTATAAGAAATGATGATAACAAAATAATCGGTTCCATGGGCTTTAATTTTGATCTTTCCACTTTTGTAAATATAAAAGAGTTTATTGATTTATTTTCCAAGACCGTTGAAATGGAAGAATTACCAAAAACAGAACAGTTCTTCATGTGGAGTATCAAAACGGAAATTCAACAGGCTTTAAGCAAATATTTTACAATGAATCAATTACAGGGTAAAGTATTGAAGAGGGATGATAAACTAAAAGTAATTAGTTATATGAAAGACAAAGGATATCTTAGTAAAAAAGGTGCCAAGACAATTATTAGTGAATTATTGGCAATTTCAAGGCCGACATTATATAAATATTTGAAAGAAATATAAATAATTCTAATGATAATAATATTACAAACTGTAAAATATTATATGATTATGTAATATATATAATTGTTATTATATTATAACCGGTGGTCATTATTAATTAATGAGGAGTATAAAGTAATGAAAAATATAACCTATTTGTTTTTTACAGCTATTATTTTCAATTGTCTTGTTTTAGGACAATCTGTTATTGAAGGAAATGTGACTTCTGAATCTGGAGAAGCATTGGTTGGTGCAAATGTAACCATTGATGGGACGGCCTATGGTGGAGCCACTGGATCAGATGGTAGTTATGAAATAAACATCCCTTCAGGTGATATTAGTGGTGCATCAGTAATTTTAACTGCTAGTTACATCGGCTATAAAAACGCATCCCAACAAGTAAATGTACCTGCAAGTGGATCCATGACACAAAATTTTTCCTTAGCTGTTGATGCTATTGGCATGAAGACTGTTAGCGTAACAGCATTGGGTTTTACAGCTAATCGTGATGAACAGGGGTCTTCTAGTGTATCTGTAGCGGCTGCAGATATGACGCGTTCCGGTGAATCATTAATGGGGAATTCTCTTGCTGCGAAAGCATCAAACGTTATTGTTAATGCAGTAGCTGGAGATCCAGGCGCATCAACTTCAATCAGGATAAGGGGGGCTAATACTATTTCCGGAGCTAGCCAACCATTAATTATTGTTGATGGAATGCCAATGAATAATTCTACAGTTTATGGAGGTGGTAATAATATTTCTGGAGGAAGATCTTCAGGAACAGTACAACAATCTCGTTTAAATGATTTGAATGCAAATGACATTGAATCTGTTGAAGTACTTAAGGGTGCATCTGCTGCAGCTCTGTGGGGCTCAAGAGCTGCCAATGGAGTTGTGATGATTACCACAAAGGATGGTGATGCTGGAAAACTTAAAATGAACTATAAAAGGACCATGTCTACTGATGAAATTCATGAACGTATTCCTATGAATAAAGTATGGGGCCAAGGTAGAGATGGATCTTTTGGTGCTACCCGGGCGGAATCATGGGGTGATTATATTCCTGATCGTTCTGGCGGTGCAGATGTAGTTGATACTGAAGGTGCTCATTTCGTTTCTGAAGATGGGACATTTAAACAATATGCAATAACCGAAAAAAATTCTAAGGAAACTTATGTTGATTCAAACTGGGATCTGGTCTTTCAAAAAGGTAATTATATACAAGATGATTTCCAGGTTACTGGCGGTGACGCTTCAAAAACATTTTTGTTCAGTTACAGTCGACTCCGACAGGATGGAATTATACGTGCTTCTTTTTATGATCGCGATAATTTCAGGTTAAATACAAAGTTTAGGTTGTCTGATATGGTTTCCATGAAATCAAAAGCTTCTTACACCTATACTAATTCAAACCGTATTCAGCAAAGCTCCAACGTAACAGGATTAATGCTTGGTTTATTAAGGACTGCACCGGATTTTGATATTGAGCATTATAAAGGATCCTATGTAGATGGAGATGGGGTTGAGTATACAGGTCGTCAGCGTGCCTATCGTCGATATCTTGGTGGATCAAGTTCCAACCCGATTTATAATAATCCTTTATGGACTATTTATGAACAACAGGCTCTTACAAAAGTTGATCGCTTTATGATGACGAATGAAATGACCATAACACCAGATCAAAACACAAGTTTTGTTATACGAGCAGGAATTGATGCTTGGGGAGATGATCGTTCGTGGTTTTTCCCAGTTGGATCATCTGGATCTAGAAATGCAGGTGTATTTGCAGAGGATGCACTGACGAATCGTGAGGCTAACTATGATTTTATTGTACGGAGAAATCTGGATCTAGGATCAAATATGTCTTTGAATGTGACGGCCGGATATAACTGGTGGGATCGCGCCTATAACAGAACTAGTTTTAACATAGCCAGTTTTCTGGTGAATACAGACAAACATACAGTAAATGTAAATACTGCAGCTGAGGCATCAACAGTCGATAATGGAAAATTATTTATCCGTTCTGGACGTACATATGGACATTTGTCCTTATCTGCAATGGATAATCTATTTGTAAACGTATCTGGTTCAAGCGAAGATCACTCTACAATAAGTGACCCCTATTTTTATCCTGCAATGGATGTAGCATATCAGTTTACCGATATGCTAAAAGGGTCACCTGTTAGTTTTGGTAAGCTACGTCTTGCCTGGGGTCAAGTGGGCGTACGCCCTAATGCCCATCGTTTTGAAACGTTGGCTGAATCAGGTTTCAGTTATGCTTCATATAGCGACCCTCTTGATGTATCATTATTTGGCGGTGGTTACCGGGTGGATGATGATAAAGGAAACCCGAGCCTGAAGCCCGAACTAAAAACAGAGACAGAATTTGGTGTTGATCTACGTTTACTTGATGACCGGCTTGCTCTAAGTGTAACAAGCTACCAAAATCAAATTGATGATATGTTAATTAATGTATCAAAATCTCCATCGACTGGATATGATACTCAGTATATGAATGCTGCCAGCATGGAAAATAATGGGCTTGAATTGGATGGCTCATTTTTATTGATGAACCAAGACGATCAATCGGTAAACCTATTTTTCAATTGGGCTAAGAACGAAAATAAGGTTACGGATTTGGCTGGAACCGAGGTTATTTTTCTAGGAACAGGTTCTGTTAATTCAGTTGCGATTGTAGATCATTCTCTAGGTGCATTGTATGGAACAGGTTCGCAAACCGATGATGGAACTGTAGATGGGAATCTGGTTCTGGATGCAAATGGTTTTCCCCAAATTACATCACTGCCTATCGTACTTGGTGATCCAAATCCTGACTGGCGTGGAACCCTAGGGTTAAATGCACGCTGGAAGAATTTCAACATAGATGCTTTGTTCGAACATTCTGAGGGAGGTGATTATTCTCCAAGAACGCAGTGGGTATTACGCCGTTTTGGTACCACTGAAGAAACAGCCGGAACCGTAACAACTTCTACCGAATTAATGAATTTTGATGGAGACACTATTCCTGCTAATACGTTTGTTCGAGGTAATATACATGATTTTGGTGGGGGCGATGTTCTGCTTGATGAAACGTGGTACCGTCATGGTATCGGCGGCGGTTTTGGTGATAACCAGGCCTATAATTTTGCGGTTAAGGATGCTACGTATTCCCGTTTAAGAGAGCTTTCGATATCATATACATTGACTTCACAGGCATTTAGAGATAAAACTAATCTAAGTTCTATTACATTTAGATGGACGGGACGTAATCTGTGGGCAAACTATAAAGAGCTGGTAGGTATTGATCCTGCTGTAAATCAAGCTGGAGTGGCAAATGGGTTTGGCTTGGATTATTTTACTAATCCAAGTACGAAGTCCTATCTGTTCACAGTTTCAGTAAACTTCTAAGGGAGGGTTTAATAATGAGAAATTCAATGAAAAATATATTTGGACTAGTGTTGGTTGCTTCAATACTGATGCTTCCTTCCTGTGAGATTCCTGCTGATCTAAATGATAATCCAAATGAGATAACCTTACAAGATGTTGATGCAAGCTTGTTTTTAAATGGTGCACAACTAGCGAATATAATGATTCAAAATAGTCATGTTAATAGGATCACCGGAATGTTTTCCGGACAATTAGTGGGGTATACATCTCTATATTCAAACATTTATGGATATTCATTATCAACGGTTGAATCCAATGATGAATGGAATGGATGTTATACGGGTGTATTAACCAATGTCCGCCACATTCGTGAAGCAGCAGCTGATAACAAGTTATTAACTGGAATAGCACAAGTGATGGAGGCTCATGCTGTTGGAACTTTGGCCATGTTAATGGGAGACGTTCCGTATTCGGAAGTACTAACAGATGTAGAAGATCCAAAGTTCGATTCTCAAGTATCGGTATTAAATGCTGTGTCGTCACTTTTAGATGGCGCAATCACTGATCTTGGAAGTGCAGGAGGGCCCACTTCGGTCCTGGAAAGCTATGATCTTTATTATGGAGGCGATAAAGATAAATGGTTGGCAGCCGCATACACGCTTAAAGCAAGATATGCATTAATTCAAAGTGATTATGGCGCTGCTTTATCTGCCGCAGATAATGGTATATCATCCTCCGCAGATGACATGAACTTTGTGCCCCGTGGTGATGCTGCTACAGCAGATGGTGATAAGAATCTCTTCAATGAAATAATATCAGGTTCAAGAACAGGCGATCTTGGAAATAATGGTAGTTTTTTGTTAGAAATCTTAAATGATAGTACGGCTAACTACAGAGGAAATGCCAAAACGAATGAAACTGCCCGTCATAATTACTATAAGATTGATGAAACCTCCAATGAAGGTAATTTGGGAGTTATTGAACGGTTTGAACCAATGCCGATGGTAACTTATTTTGAAAATCAACTAATTAAAGCGGAAGCAGCAGCAAGGACATCAGGTTTTTCAAGTGGATTAAGCCATTTGAATGATTATAGATCTTGGCTAGCTAGCGGTGGTCGGATAAATGATGCATTTAATGATTCTGCAAGCATGATGTATGAAGCGTATGATGCAGCAGATTTTGATTCAGGTGGGATGGAAAATTCTGATGGAGTATCAGCTGAAACTGCTCTTCTCCGAGAAATCATTGAAGAAAGATATGTATCAGGATTCGGAACATACATGCCGTTTAATGATCACAGGAGACTCCGTGGAGATGGAGAATCCAATTTGGTTCCAGCATTTCCATTAAATACTAATGCTGCAACTGATCATGTAGAGCGGATTCCATATGCACAGGATGAATTAACTTCCAATAGCACTGTTGTTGATGATCCAGGCCTTTATGTGAAAACGGAGGTCAATCAGTAATTCAATCTATACTTTAGGAAATTGAATAATGTAAAGCCCTCATTTTGGGGGCTTTTCATTTTTAGCTATTAATTTCTACCAGACACGTATATTTTTATGTATATCCTTGTAA
>JAPYRG010000038.1 GCA_029936965.1 Fidelibacterota bacterium | reverse complement strand
GTGTAGAACCATTTCCAGGACTCAATAAATTAAATGCTGAAGGGGGTTGATTTGGATTCATAATCCAAATACCGCCTTGCTCTATTTCCCAGTAGGGACTATCCGTATTTAATATTCCGTGGACAACATCCACAGGAACATCACCAAAAGAAGCATCTTCATTCACGTGAAAATCAAGGGAAAACAACGTCCCAAGCTCTGACATATGGACACCATTCGCACCGGCCATGGCGACATATAATACCGAATCCGTATTATTAAAATCCATGGACCAATCATCAAATGATGGATCAATAGTAATACCTGTTAAATCCACAGAATGATTTTGAAAACCAGCAAATTCAAACTCCGCTGCGTTGAGAGTACTCTCTTCTCCTTCTGGACGTACTAAATCTTGAAATCCTTCCGTCGTTATCCAACTTAACGATACAGCTGCGCCACCGCCATTCTCATAATACTCCAAAACAACTTCATGATAACCCTCTTCTAAAGTAACATTTGCTTGAAAATATGCTCCACCATACTCATACCATTGATTAATTAACGTATCCCCATCCACCATTAACCGAACACCATCATCACTATACGTATGAAATTGATATACACCATCTTCATTAGTACGCACATCTCCCGTCCATCTAACTTGAAAATAATCACCATCCATACTAGGATCTGGGGGATTACTGCCCCAATAAAAATCAATAACAGGATCTTCTCGAACTAAGACAAGTTCTCCAAACTCTGGTGATGGGCCTGGATTCCCTTGATAATATTCACCCGTAAAAGTACCTGCACCTTGCATATATCCAGCAGCATTAACATTTACATATACAGAAACACTATCTCCTGGAAAAGCTTCATGTTCCGAAACTTCTATATATGCAAATTCTTCTGGCGGCATATGCTCATGCACAGCGATTTCATAATCACCTTCATCTGTCATGAAACCATCAACCACAATATAGTATGTACCTGGAGATAAATCACACTGAACATATGATTGCAAATTATTATAGTCATCATTTGCCAACACTAACGCTGTATTAGACGAATCATACACACCAAGGGCTGTGTCGTAATTTGAGCCATCTAAGTTCACCACTACATCCATGGGCTCTAATAAGGTCAGCTTATAAACAACATCGCTTGCCAGACCCCAACTTGGACTTGAGTTAGGATCACATAATATATTTGTGGGGTCATCAAATGGTCCATAATTATTTTCATATCCCACTGTTGTGCCAGAGCCATTATAGGGAAATGTGATAACTACTGCGTCAGCAAAGGTATCTCCGCCTTGCCTTGTTGAACGCGATATAATGTCTCCTCTATTGACTGTGGGCGAACTTTGTTCAATAAGAAGCATTTTTTCTTCGTGAGACAGTGGTGTCCAGCTTGGGTCTAGGGGTATTGACCTACCACCAGACGAGCTTTGGGCAAAAGCTAAAGTGCTTATGATAAAACACATGCATAACATTTTGCAAGCCACTAAGCGCAAATAATTGTTAGTAATTCCAATTCTGTTAAATATTCTCTTTATCATCATAATATTCTCCATTGAAGTTTGTTTATCCAATTCAAGCATCCTCAGATTACTTCAATAGCAACATTTTTTTAGTTTGATGAAAATCACCTGCTTTAATACTATACAGATACATACCGGCACTTACTTGTGCCCCTCTTTCATTGGTCGCATTCCATAAAATAGTCTTAAAACCAGGTTCTTGATATCCTGACACCAATGTTTTCACCTGATTACCAAGCAAGTTATAGATGGTAATAGTCACATTACTTGCTTCTGGAATATCATATAATATCCTTGTAACAGGATTAAATGGGTTTGGATAATTTTGCTTTAGAGCAAATTCAGCCGGTATCCCTATACGATCATCCGTACTAAGTGATCTGGAAAGAGTTGCCGTTGATGCCAATTTGATTACAGGCAATTCATTCACGCGCAGATCCATTAAACTAACTTCCGTATGATCCATGGTAACTTCATCATTAGAAGTGAATTGAAGCTTAGCTACCAATCCATTTTCTGCAATAGCTGACGCACCAGCTAATGCAAACTTGATGACTCCATTACTTTCTATAACTAACTCTTTCATAAAATTATTAAATGGTTGTTCCCATACCACATCCTGATAAGATATATGGGCAGGATTATATTCTACCACACCTTCAATAGAGAACACATTGGAGGCTTCATTAAAGTGAATTGGAACTTCAATGATATGGCCTGGAGAAAATGTCTGATCGTGTATACCAAAATCTCCAGTTGCAAGCAAATGACCCCCATCAGCACTGTCATGAGGTAACTCATCAATCAAATGCACAACATATTGAAGGATCACGGATGCATCAAGAGCCGTGAGATCTCCATCACCAGAAACATTACCAGAATACTCTTGTAACTCATCCAGCTCGATGAAACCCACCGCATCTTGTAGAATCAAACCTGCATCATATGCTTGAACCGATGCATTAAAATCTACATCGCCAAATAACGTATCAACTGATACAGCATTTGATTTTAATTCTGTTGCGCTCGATCCATATACATCCACACAGGATAACGAAACTGAATAATTTCCTGGTCTTAAAAATGCATGAACAGGATTCGCATCATGACTCATTACTCCATCACCAAAGTCCCAAGCATATTCAGCTATATTCTCACCAGTAGTAGTATTTGTAAATGACACTTCTAAAGGATATGCTCCGGAATCAGCTGACAATGTAAAGTTTACAACTAATGGCGCAATAACAGCGACACTACCATTATCAACATTATATCCAAATCCACCATCATCAAATACCGCACTAGAGACATTTACAGGAACAAGAGCTGTTGAACCAGTATCTGGAGCAGTTAACTTCAACCATAATAGCGTTCCTCTTCCACTAATAGGATTCGAACCAGCTGCCGCTAAATATAAGGAGGTGTCTGTTGCATTTGTCGCAAGCGACCATCCTGCAGCGCCTGCTAAACCTTGAGCTGTCTCAACACTAACAACATTCAAATGATCTTGAAATCCAGTTAGCGTTATTTCAGCTGAAATAACACTTGTATCCAAAGGAACCACTACATTTACAGCCAACAATACTGTATCGCCTATAGCTACATATGTATCTTCCACATGCACTTTAACAGGGCGAATCATAGGACTGGAAAGCCAGTTTGAATAGTCCACTTCAGATCTACTATTTGAATCCCAATAATCATAAATCTTGGATATATTTGCACGAGATCCCAACGAATCCATCTCCGCAGTAACTAGTTGTCCCCAATAGTTACTGGTCATATCAATCTGATCACTACTTCCTCCATTTGCATCAACCCTGGCATAGTAGAAATTATTATTATTTTGGTGATCGGGATTAGTATCTATAAAGTTGTTATTATTAAATATCACACTACCATTAGTGTAATCGTAATCACCTATGTTTACTATTCCATCATAATCATAGCGTTGATTATTGTTCACAAAATTAGATAGTTCTACCTTTACTTGCGATCCAGATTGATTAGAACGAATTCTCATTGCTTCTTCGTCATTATCTTTAATATCTAAATTCTTGAAATGCATTATGGAATAATTATTATACTCAACACGCATAGCATCATATAGAGCATTATGTATTTGCACATCGCTAACATGAAGGTTCATATAATTATTATAAGTTATGTCCATTCCAGAATAAACAGGTCCAGGAGCTTTAAAATGATGAATATGTACATTAACGGAATCATTTGATTGCCCTCTCATATAATTGATTCGTAATGCATTTGTATTCGTTCTAGTAACTAATACGTGATTGACAGAAACATCTCCATAACGATCTCGTATTTCCAAAGCACCATTACTCCAAATCGAATTTCCTCCATTAGCTATATGAACATAGGAAAGAGTTGAGAAAGTATTTATCCCTTGGTTATACGCATTTTGATCATACTCAAGAGTGATACCTCTCCAGTAGGCATTCCTATCATTTATACCACGAAAGACAATTGAATCTTGTTCTGTCCCTACGGCATGTAATTTTCCGCGTACGTAAAATCTTGATCTACTGGACATGATGAACTCCACACCTGGATGAATGTGTAAACTATCATAGTCATTTACCCATAAGTCTCCTGTAACAACATAGGGAGAATTTTCAGCACTAAGAGCACCATTCTGGTCACCATACAAACCTCGATAGCCTACAGAAAGGTCAACAGACTCTGAAGATCCCCAATCATTCACTGGATCTACATATGTCATGGTAACAATATCTTGACTAGAAAGATTAAGAACACCATCTGTTCTCATCAATGGGGCATTCTCTGCCTCCTCTTCATAACGAATGAGAGCTGCATCAAAATGTTCTTTGTCAATATCGGCTTTGGCGCGATCCAAAACTTGCTCTTCATCCCATAAAGGATTTTCAATACGAATTTGTTCTGCTCTATTTTGCACCAAATCCGTGAACTCTTCTTGCGTACCTTCAAACACGCGGAATGTTCCATGGCTTAAGGCAACAGATCCCAAAAATACGCCGGAATTACCTTCTTCATGTAAGGTAACCATTCCCAAACTATCACTAGAGCTTTCAACCAACACCTGCATGGTGTCTCCTCCAGCTACACCGCCATCTGCATCGATTACGCGCAAGTGAAGTGTGTCCAAGTTTGCTCCTATACGTTCTATTAAATTTCCGTCTCCATCAAGAAAGTTTAATTCAGCAGTGTTCCCAGTAGTAACCGTAGCTCCAACAAAATCAGCATAATTAACTTCTGGATATCGAGGTTCATCATACCAATCCCGGAAAAAGTTGTGATTTCTAGGATTCGATCCTGCGTTCAAGGAGTCCGTAGCTTCGGCACCCCAATAATTTCCTCGAAAATCAACAGGCCATCCACCATCTTCATCATCCCAACCATATCCATATACAGATACAAGATCATAATTATTCAACCCATTAATTGTATCACGAATCGTATTATGATTGAAGTGAAGTTGAATATTTGGATCCATATAATTATTATAGGAGAGATCAATTTCATTATGTTGATTATTTTCAATAGTAGAGTTCGTTAAGTTGAATTCCGTTGCATGATATTGAGAACCCATATAAAACCCATATAGATTTGAATGGACATGTACGCTGTCAATATCTATGTCCATGTAATTATTATAATACATTTCAAATCCTCGTCCATCATTATGATGAATATTTAGATTGCTTAATTCTATTGAGCCCCATTCCTGATCATTATTATCATTATTATTGTTTATGTTATAAGTATTATATGCTATAAATACGGCATTACCTCCACCGCCAGATATATCACCATGAGAAACATGAATTGCTTCGCCGTTATTTCTATCACGGAATTCTAGTCCCGAAGCATCCCATGAACCTGTACCAGCATTTTTTATAGAAAAGTAGCTCAGTGTAATACTTTTTGCATCGTTATCATGGGTCATATGTAACCCGCCCCATTGCTCATTGGCATTAAAAGGAACAAAGTGAATGCTATCTCTAAGAGCACCTACCGCATGAAAGTATCCTTTAACTTCCATTTCATGCATTCCAAAAAATTGCACTGTGACACCTGCTTCGATAGTTAAACTATCGTCTTCTGAAACAAAAATATCACCCGTTGCTACATAAGGAGAGTTTGCAGCTGTCAATACACCAGAAATTTGACCAGAGATACCTCCATAAACAGCCATTGCTACACTTGTATCTGCGGAGCCCCAATCACCAGCAGCATCCGTATACGTAGCAGTAATTAGTGCAGCACCAGCTACATCTAACGAACCATCATCTCGGCTATTATTTGATTGTGGATTATTATATCGCTCCACCGCAGCTTGAAAATACAGCTCATGAACGGTAGTTCTTGCACGAGCCTCCACTTCTTCTGCAGTCCAATAAGGGAATTCTTGGGAAACATTTTCCATTTCCACAGCAACATCTAAAAGAAATTGTTCTTCATCTTCAATAATTCGAAAGGTGGTTTCGCTCAAATTAAGTGTCCCTGAAAAATGTCCATTACTATTTGCTGATTCCGTTAACGCAACGACCTCATCATCTGCGTCTACGCTAGATGTAACTGTAATAGATGCAGAACCAGTTCCTGCAAGATCTGGATCAAATAGATGCAGGTTAAGCTGCGTGGTTCCTATTGGTACATTGGAACTAAAATCAACTCCAGATGAATTACGCATTGCTATTTCACCGGTAAATCCAGTATTGGAAG
>JAPYRG010000006.1:29557-126347 GCA_029936965.1 Fidelibacterota bacterium | reverse complement strand
ATGCTGTTGGACATGTTTCAACTATATCGATAAGTAATGGAATTGTGGTAGATATTTTTGATCCAACTGTTGGAGTACCCAATGATGGCGGATCTATTGACTTGGATTATCAAGGACCTTCTGATACATTGGGGATATTTTGGGCTGGCAATGATACGAGAGAGATTTCTTTTTATGAATATTCTGTTGGAACATCTCCAGGAGATACGAATGTAATTTCATGGACGGATAATGGTTCAGAAACACAAGTAACTATTTCCGATTTTTCCCTTACTCACGAATTAGTGTACTATGCAAATATCCGTGCTTATGATATGGCAGGGAATTTATCAACAGTCGAATCTAGTGATGGTATTATGGCTGATTTATATCCCCCAACAGTAGGATTAGTAAAAGATGGATTGCATGATGATGCATCCTATACGCCTTCTGATACAAACTTAGTAGCAAATTGGGAGGATTTTGCTGATACTACTAGCGGAATAGCACGTTATGAATATGCTGTAGGGACATCTTCGGGAGCGAGTGATATAACTGGAAATTGGATTTCTGCAGGAACGAACACATCGATTTCAGCAAGTCTTGAGTTGGAAGAAACCATCACTTATTACTTTTCAATTAGGGCGGTAGATCAAGCAAATAATATCTCATCAATAGTATCTAGTAATGGGATTATCACTGATTTTACTGGTCCTCTTGGCATATGGGTATTTGATGGAGATTCAGTAGATATTGATCGACAAAATTATATCAACAGTTTTCAAGCGCATTGGCAGCAGTTTATTGAAGAAGGATCAGGATTTCTAACGTATGAATATGCTTTATATGATATGGATAATTCTCAATATCATACTCCTTGGACAGCAACGTTAGATACGTTATGTAATATTAGCGATCTTTCATTGGAAGAAAATATCACTTACAATGTCCATATCCGTGGAATTGATAGTGTATACAATGCAGGTGAAATTCTTATGAGTGATGGAGCTCTGATTGATCTATCTGCACCTTCTAGTCCTATGAATTTAGTTGCATGGTTTACTTCAGAGAGAATTTTTGTTGAATGGGATCATAATCAAGAAGTAGATCTTAACTATTATTCCGTATATGGTGGAACAGAAGAGAATCCTACAACATTACTTTTAACTACTGCCGATTCAACGGCGGAAGCATTTATGCCAAGCTTTGAAGATGGAAATACATATTATTTTCGTATAACAGCAACAGATATACCTGGCAATGAAAGTGTTTTTACAAGTGAAGTTACGGGTGTCCCGCAATCAGCATTAATTACAAGAGCGAATCCAAACCCGATGAATTTCTTAAATGCTAGTGATAGCACTTTAACAATCCATTTTACACAACCTTTATCTAATATTGGGGATATAACGGCATCAAGTATTGCCTATGATAATATGAATCTTTATTCAACATATTCTTCAGAGGATACTGCAATAATAATTCATTTTACAGAACCGTATGGATCTCTTGATACCATTAATATTGAAATAAGTAATATTTTAGATTGGTCTGGTAATGGAACAGACTCCAAGGAACTAATATATACAACTTATTTATTAGCAGATTATGATAATGATTTTCAGATTGATGTATTAGACCTAAATGCTTTTAAAACAGCTTTAACAAATCAAGATTTTGCGTATGAATTAGGCCCTATAACCGGAACAGTACCTCATTTTATTCCTACACCGAATAATAAATTTGATTTACGTGATATTATGGCATTTGTACAAATGTGGTACTGGTCAAATAGTTATTTACCATTGATTGCAGGTTCTATGCCTGAAATAGGATCTAGAATTGAAATTGAACAAATAGATAAATCTATAGTTGTTTCCTTACCGGAAGGTTCTTTAGCTGGTCAGGTTTTTATTGAGTATCCAACAAGTAATATGCAATTTTTAACGAAAGGTGATATTACGACGAAAGATCATATATATTTAAGTAGCACCGATGAAGCTGCTGGAAAGATTCTAATTGAATGGGCCAATTCTGTTGATAATAATCAAACGGAAATTATTATTGATAGTTATTCATTTGATCGAAATGATACGCCGATTTCTATAGGATATACAATTTATGGAAGTGATGAGGAAATTATTAGTCAGGGTATGAGTATTATGAAAATAAGAGCAATACCAGATGAATATTCATTGCATCACAATTATCCTAATCCATTTAATCCGTCTACCACAATTATGTATGATTTACCAGAGGCAGGATATACAAGATTGATGATTTATGATTTACTTGGTAGGGAAGTAGCTATTTTAGTTAATAAGAATATGGATGCCGGGTATTATAATGCTCGATGGGATGGCCGCAATCAATACGGACAATCAGTAGGCGCAGGTATGTATTTTTATCAGATTCAGTCAAATGGCTTCATACGCACACATAAGATGTTGCTAGTCAAATAAGCACTTTTTCCTTTAACCATTTTCCAAAAGTATTCGTGTGTGCGAGGTCACACATTAAGGAAGTTATTTCCCTTTTGATCAGGTTCTGTATAAATTCGATATAAATACCTGGGAGGAAGACAATATGGGTGCAATCCGGTTTACAGTATTACTTTGCCTCATAACAGTTAATTATTTTCTATTTGCGCAAGAGAATACACGTCCTACAGTAGCGATCCTTGATTTTGAAGGACAAGGAATTAGTTTACAGGAAGTGCAGACACTCACGGAACGCATGCGCACGGAAATTGGGAACACCAATGCGATTCGCCTAATCGAAAGAAAAGCGATTGAAAGTATTATGGCGGAGCAAGGCCTGGCCCAGTCTGGTTGTGTATCGGACGAATGTGCTGCGGAAGTGGGACAGCTTTTAGGGGTTCAGTTCATGATCAATGGCTTGATTGGAAAACTGGGTGATTCTTATACTATTGATGTAAAAATGTTTTCTGTAGAAACCGGAGCAACAGAGCGTTCTAAAAATGTTACTCACGAAGGTAATATCGAAGGATTGCTGGTAGAAATGCAGATTCTGGCCTGGGAGATCGTTGGTCTGTCCGCGCCACCAGCCCTGAAGTTGAAACGTGCTGGGGAAACAGAAAAACCAACAGTAGCTATAATGGATTTTGAAGGTCGTGGCATTTCTATGATGGAAGCCCAGACTTTAACCGATCGGTTTATGACAGCCATGGCTAATACTCAACGGGTACAGTTAGTGGATCGTGCAACAATGGGGGACGTCCTTAATGAACAGGGATATTCTTCTTCGGAATGTACCAGTGATGAATGTGCTTCTGAAGTGGGAGCTATGCTAGGTGTCCAGCTTATGGTTAATGGTTCTATTGGTAAGATTGGTAACACCTATACGATTGATGCGAAAATGTTTTCCGTTGCCACTGGTGCTGCTGAAAGCATGAAAAATTTATCTTATCAAGGTGAAGTAGATGGATTGATCACCGAAATGGAAATCCTTTCATGGGAGATTCTTGGCTTGCAGGTACCCAAAGAATTACAGGAAAAAAGACGAATGGGAACGCAGGCTTATCTGCAGCAGCAGGCTGGTGTAGCTCCAAAAACTCAGATTGGCGCTCTAGTACGGGGATTAGTGTTCCCCGGCTGGGGTCATCTCTATTCCAATGAAAGAAAATCGGCTTACCGCTGGATGGGGGTGGAAGCAGTAATGGGCGGTTTGATCTATGCAGTTTATTCCAGCCATCAGTCAGCCACCGCAGATTACAATAATTATAATTCTTTGTATCAAGCTGAGTCAGATATCAATCTGATGCTGGAATATAAACAGAATCGTAATAACAGTAGGAATGACATTACAACGGCCGTTACTCAGATCACTATACTTGCTGGAATTACTGGAACTGTTTGGATTGCAAATGCGGTTCATGCCTACATGAATGGACCTGGCAGTGAAAAGAAAAAGATAGAAAAAAAGGAAAAAAAGGATGAACCGGAACCAGAAACAATAGAACAATCCTTATCCAAGGTAGACATACACTTGGCCTATGAACCCATCCTGCAACAAACGCAGATAAATTTTTCTATTCCTATTGATTACTCAGGATTTAACAAATGAACCATAAGTTTTTAATAAAGCTTTGTTTATTATTTTTTGTATTGTCCTGTTCTATCCCTACGGATATCAATGATAACCCACTAGATCCGGAAGAAGCGGTTGTATTGGAATTTGACACACCGGCCTTGGTCTGTTTTCCAGCTTTACAAAATATACCTACAGGACCAGTTACTATTAAATTATTTGCCATGGGTGTCACCGATTTGTCAGGTGCCTATGTCAAGGTTAAGTATGAGAAAACAAAACTGTTATATAACCAGACAATCAAAGGCGATTTTTTCAATGATGTGCAAGACCCAATATTTTTTTATGAACATAACTCTACCGATGGGACCATCACAGTTACCACATCCTTCTTGGGTAGTGATTCCGTAGCTGTTAATGGTACCGGAAGTTTGGTTGAATTTCAATTTACAGCTACTTCTGTTGGTACATCAACGCTGTCCATTGTGCGAGACAGTACAGGTTTTACAGAAACAGATAGTAGTGTCTGTGAGCTCGTAGGGCCCAATGATGAACCCATTGAAATACTTGGCTATATGGATGGAGTTATTATCGCTGAATAAATGCAAAGAATTACACATAGTAATAAACCAATAATTATATGTCTTGAATGGCAGTTGGTAAAGAACCAGACTGCCCAAGATTTAAGGCACGGCATTGATGTCGTGCAATTGAATTAGGTAAATAAATCTGGAGGAAAAAATGAAGAAGATCATTTTACTCATAGTAGCAAGTTTAACGTTTTTGACAGCAGAAGATGTAGAGATCAAGTCTGCTGGCACCAATTATAATAATGGCGTTGTAATCAAGAATAGTCTGGATTCAGTCTTGGTCGATATTGATGGGACAGGAGTCATGAGCATCAGGGGTATTCCAACTGCTGGCGCAACCCTACGTCTGTTTGAAGCCTTTGGAAATGGATTTAGCTATCTACAGCTGAACCCCGGTGTTTCGCTGGCTGAAAATGCTATCTGGAATCTGTCCTCGGCAGGGGGTTCGGGGAATATGTTCTTAGGATTCGAGAGTGGCAATGCGGTCCTTTCATCTGGAGCAGCGAATCTCGGCTTGGGTTATAATGCAGCTAAGGCGCTTACATCTGGTGTCCGAAATGTAGCCTTGGGCTACAAGGCTCTGAACGCTGGTACGTCAGCCAATAATAATATTACCATTGGCTACCAGGCAGGGAATGTCCTTACTACCGGACAAAAAAATATTATCATTGGTTCGGATGCGGACCCCAGTGCCGCAGCAGGAGAGAACCAGATTGTTATAGGTTTTGAGTCTGTTGGAACGGCAGATAACCAGGTGGTACTTGGTAATTCCAGTACCACTCAGTGGGTACCTGGATCTGCAGACGCTACGGACTTAGGTAGTACTTCGGCTGAATTCGATGACCTGTTCCTTGGTGATGGGTCTGTGGTCAACCTGGGTGTTGACCAGGATGTAACTCTGACCCATATTGCGGATACAGGTGTACGCTTAAATGGTGCATCCCAATTGCAATTCCGGGATGCAACCCTAAAGGTGTCTTCATCGGCTGATGGACAGCTAGATGTGGATGCGGATGCAGAGCTAGAATTGGTTGCCCCGATCGTAGATATTGATGCTTCCACAGAAGTGAACGTTAGCAGCGAATTGAAAGTGGGTGGCAAAATATCTGCTGGCGCAGATGGTTCTGGTGCGGATGTGGTTTTCTATAGCAATACATCTGGTGACGATTTTACGTGGGATGCCAGTGAAGAGAAATTGATCATTACTGGTACCAACGGCCAGGACGCGCTTACAGTTGCCGATGGTAACGTAACAGTGGCAGATAATGTCACCGCTGCTGCATTTATTGGTGATGGGTCATCTTTGACGGGACTTACGGTATCCGACATCACTGGAGATTTAACTGTAAAAGGAGAAGAAAATAATTCTGGGACACTGAATTTGTACGCCGATGAAGGGGACGATGATAACGATAAATGGCGAATGCAAATAGCCAATGGTGGTAGTATGACCATTGATAGCAAACAGAGCGAATCCTGGTCTACGTTGTTGACTCTCGGCAATACTGGTGCGCTAACCGTAGTAGGTGATTTGACAGTGACCGGTGATGACTTGACTATGGCTACGAATACAAGCGGTGCAGCATTGATTGGGGATGGAACGAATTTTAATCCCGTTGTGATATCCGGTGATATATCTGTCGGTACAAATGGTGCAGCTGCAATTGGTTCAGGAGTTATTGTCAATGCGGATATTAATTCAAGTGCAGCAATTGGAGATTCAAAATTAGCCACAATTAGTACAGCTAATAAAGTTGGATTGGCAGCTCTGGATATTGATGGTGGTACAGATATTGGTGCTGCTATTGTTGATGCCGATTTATTTATTATTGATGATGGGGCCGGTGGTACAAATAGAAAAGTAACTGCTTCAAGATTAAAAACATATGCACAATCTGGTGTTTCCTCCGCAGCAGATGATATTACTACTGGCGATGCTGTGGTAACAATAGCAACATCATCGGGTGCGGTGAATATTACACCTGCCAGTGGATCAGCGATTGTACTGGATGGAACCATTAATGTAGATGCCGGTGTAGTTACCGGTGCTACTTCCATTAGATCTGTAACCCAGGTTGCCTCTACTTCTTTACAAACACCTTTAATTGAATATACAGATGGTGATGATGCGATCACGATTGCTGATGGCGGCGGAATTACAGTTGCCCAAGATGCTACTTTCTCTGGATCAGTTAAAACAGCTACGATTGATTATACGGATGGTGATCTAGCTATGACCATTGCCGATGGCGGAGCAGTAACCACATCAGGCAACCTAAGCGTTGGCGGAAGCAATAATGAACTCCGTTTTTATGAAGGATCTAACTATGTTGGCTTTGAAGCACCGGCGTTAAGCGCTGATAAGATTTGGGCATTGCCAGCTGCTGACGGATCCAGCGGACAGTTTTTGAAAACGAACGGTTCTGGTGCTCTTTCCTGGGGTTCCGTCAGTGCTACATTGGGTAACCTTACGGATGCTCTTGATAAGGATAATTCCTTGTATCTGGGTAATGATCCCTCTAGTTCAATCAGTACTAATACTGCTGAACATAATGCAGCCTTTGGTAAAACAGCACTTGATGCTATAACTGATGGAGATAGAAATACGGCTATAGGATATGATGCGTTAACAAGTAATACGGAGGGATTTGATAATGTAGCTTTAGGGTACCAGGCACTTAAAACTAATCAAACTGGTGATAGAAACATCGCAATCGGTCGTGGAACGCTTTTCAGTAATACGGCGGATTATAGTGTCGCTGTTGGGCACAGTGCTATGTACGCAAATACAGATGGAACGAATAACACTGCTTTTGGCTATAATGCGCTTTATGCCAATACCACCGGTGACAGAAATATTGGTATTGGATATGCAGCGCTAGATGCAGCGGATACTGAAAATGACAATCTGGCCATAGGGTATAACGCTTTGGGTGGAAGTATAGCTGGCGGAGAATACAATGTTGCAATCGGTAATCATACTCTCGATGCCAATACAGAGGGAGATAACAATGTAGCAATGGGGCATAGTGTCTTGACAGCCAATACAATTGGAATTAACAATGTAGCTATGGGCTTTAGTGCCTTAACCGCTAATACTGTCGGGAATAATAATGTGGCCTTGGGACATTCTGCCTTGTTCAGCAATACTGGTGATGCAAGTTGGGACTATGAAGGATCAGATAACGTAGCCATTGGATCCAATGCCCTTTATTCATTGACCGAGGGATATAAGAATATTGCAATAGGAACCGACGCATTTAAAGATGGAACCACTGGGGGAAATAATATCAGTATTGGATATCAGTCAATGGAAAATGCAACCTATCCCTGGAGTAATGTGGCCATTGGGGGGCAGGCATTGAAAGGGGTCGATGGTACCGCGATGACCGGAGGTACTAATACAGCAGTTGGATATCAAGCGTTGTTTAGAAACATCAGTGGTGGTAGTAACACAGCCATAGGTTATGGTAATCTTTACAATAATACCACAGGAAGTACCAATACAGCAGTTGGATATTATAATATGCCTAATAACACGGAAGGATATCAAAACGCTGCCTTGGGTTCTTATAGCTTGTATAACAATACTACAGGAGATTACAATGTAGCATTAGGTTATTATGCACTACGCTACCAAACTACACCAAACCATAATGTAGGCATTGGGTATTATGCGGGTCATTATAATGTCGATGGCACCAATAATGTTCATGTGGGTTACAGAGCAGGATATGGATATAGTAGTCAATCAAATGATGGAAATACATCTATCGGTGCTGAAGCATTGGAATCAATTAGAACTGGTGATAACAACACTGCTGTTGGTTTTAGAGCTGGTGATGCTCATCGTACAGGACTTAACAATACAATGATTGGTTATCAAGCAGATGCAGCAACGACCTCTACGAGTAATTCGATTACCCTTGGAAACAGCAGCATTACTTCTCTGCGGTGTGCGACCCAGAGTATTTCTTCACTTTCTGATGCACGAGATAAAACCAATATTGAAGACCTTCCTATAGGTCTTGGATTTATTAATACCTTGCGTCCGCGCAAGTTTGAATGGGACACTCGAGATGGAGCCAAGAAAGGAATTACTGAAGGAGGATTTATTGCCCAGGAACTTCAACAGGCTGAGGAAGGAAATGAATGGTTAGGCCTTGTGTATGAGGAAAATCCAGAAAAACTGGAAGCATCCTATGGGAAGCTTTTACCGGTATTGGTGAAGGCTGTTCAGGAACTAAGCGAGGAATTAGAAACCCAGAAAAAGGAGATTGCTAAACTCAGAATGGAAAATAAAAAGATGAGCATGACAAGACCAGCTTCTGCTGGATTAGGGGATGAATAGTTTCCATCTAATGGAAAAAATCTATATAAATATCAGATGAATTGCAGAAATAATTAGATGAAAAAATTTGTATCTATTGCACTTTGTTTCAGCTGGCTTATGGCCCAGGAAGATGTGATTACCCTGCCTAGTGGTGCTCGCCTAGACCTGCCCCATACAGCCAATATTCGAGTGGACACGATCCGAGTAAAATCGGGATCTACGTTTGCTGCTGAGTCTCCACGGGATTTCTCAACAGCTGTAGCAACGGGTAACGGGACGATCATCACGGGTCAGCCACTGGTGACATCCGTTTCTTCCACCACGAGCAACGGGGCCTATAACGCCGGCGATACATTACTGATTACGGTTACTTTCAGTGAGAATGTTACGGTTACCGGCACACCCCAGCTTACATTAGAAACAGGTTCTAATGATGCCGTCTTAAATTATCTGAGTGGATCTAGTACAGGAACCTTGGTTTTCAGGTATATTGTGGCCAGTGGTCACTCCAGTGCAGACCTGGCCTATGTTTCTACAACTGCCCTTGCGCTAACAGGTTCCAATACCAAAATCCAGGATAATCTCGTTAATGATGGTGTCTTAACTTTGCCAGCACCAGGGGCAAACAGCTCCCTGAAAGCTAATAAAGCGCTGGTGATCGATACAGAAGCACCCACAGCAGGAACGGTCAATGATGGCAGCGGGACAGATATTGCCTATTCTAGTTCCAGCACGTCCCTGACGGCGAACTGGACGGGATTCAGCGATGCCTTGAGCGGTATTAGCGGGTATGAAATTGCTATTGGAACTACTTCCGGTGGTACACAAATACTTGCTTGGACGAGCGCGGGAGATGTAACTACCTACACCACACAATCAAATTTAAGCCTGACTCACGGGACAACATATTACACCACCATCCGAGCGAAGGATGCAGCGGGGAATTATTCTTCTGCAGCTACTGCCAATGGGGTCATTATTGATTTAGTGGCACCTACCTCTATTGTTACTATTGATAGTACGACGTACAATACTTCGGAATGGGGTGCAACTACGGCCATTAGCGGTACTGCTGCTGACGCCAATTCAGGGTTGACACTGGTAGAAATCAGTATACAGCAAAGCACGGACAGTTATTATTGGACCGGTTCCGATTGGTCAACTGAAGAACAATGGATCAGCCTAAGTGGAACAGGCACTTGGAATTACACCCTCAGTTCTTCGAATCTGACTGATGGCGCCACCTACACAGTTCATTCAAGGGGGACTGATGTGGTAGGTAATGTACAGTCCTCATATGGAAGTGACAGTTTTATTTATGATATTTCTGAACCTAATTCAGTTTTGTCCATAGCAAATGATTATTATAATACATCCGGCTGGTTTTCCAACCAACCCATCCAAGGGACTGCTACAGATGAATTTTCTGGTATTTCAAAAGTTGAAGTACTAATCAAACGTGCCACTGAATCCAGATTTTGGTCAGGTAGTCGATGGTCTGCTGATAGTACATGGCTCACAGCCTCTGGAACTGCCACCTGGCAGTATACCATTACTTCAGATAGTCTCACAGATACCGAAACTTATACTATTCGTTCCAGGGCTACGGATGGATCATCAAACTTGGAGACCTCCTATAGTAGCGATAGTTTTATATTTGATTCCACCTTACCCGTTTCCGTAGTAAATATTGAACGTGATTACTATAATGATGTGAACTGGAATGATGTGTCATCTATCGCTGGTACGTCTAGCGATGCCACATCCGGAATTAGCAGTATGGAAATCGCCCTGCAGCGTTCCAATGACCTTGCGTATTGGTCTGGATTAGTTTGGACTCTATCTGAGACGTGGCTTTCTCCCAATGAGTTGGGAAATTGGACTTACTATTTTACTGATTTAAATAATGCTGTTAATTATACAGTTCAATCTCGGGCAACGGACAATGCAGGTAATGTTCAAACTACGTACGGTTCAGATAGTTTTATCTATGACATAACCTTGCCATTGATCGGCTCAGTTGCCGATGGTCTAAATAGTGATGACCAAGAATGGACCAATGATCTTACTGCCATATCGGCCATTTGGACAGGATTTAGTGATGCCCTTAGCGGGTTAGCTTCATATGAGTATTCTATCGGAACAGTAGCAGGTGGAACACAAACTATCCCTTGGACAGAAGTAGGCCTAGATACTTCCATAATCAATTCAACGTTGACTCTTGAAAGCGGTAATCAGTATTTTGTGAATATTCGCGCTATCGATCAGGCGGGAAACGTTTCAAGTAGCGCCAGTTCAAATGGAATTTATACAGATAATATTCCTCCCGAAATAACGTCTGCTTATGATGGTTCGTCAACGGAGGACCAGGATTTCCAACAGGATAGTACATCCATGATTATTGGTTGGGAAGCTTCCGATTCACGTGAACTATCGGATTACAGTGTTTCTATGGGTACGGACACTGGATTAGTTGATATTGTTTCTTGGACTGCCGTTGGAAGCGGTTCCGATTATACGTTTACCAGTCTGTCTCTTCAGGAAAGTATTACATATTACGCTAATGTGAAAACGGTTGACTTGGCTGGTAATGAATCAGATATATTCACTACAGATGGTATTATTATTGATCGGACTGGCCCCGTTGTCGGTACAGTAAACGATGGTCCAGGAATTGATATTGATTGGGTGAATAATAACTTCCTGGTCACCGGAAATATTAACGATTTTAGTGATGCATTAAGCGGTATAGCAGAATACCAATATTCGTTGGGGGTTACACCAGGGGGTACCCAGTCTCAACCTTGGACTTCAAATGCGCTGGATACAGCTATTATTATGCTCGAATTCCTAGTAGCGGATGCAACCTATTACCTTAATGTTCGGGCCATTGATTCGGTAGGGAATATAAGTCCTTACGCAGCTTCTGATGGGTTTGGCGTTGATCAGACCAATCCAGTTGCAGGTAATGTATATGATGGTATAACTGGGGAGACAGAAATCGAATGGACCAATAATACCATATCTGTTTCCGCCTACTGGTCTGGGTTTACAGACACCTATAGTGGCATTGAATTTTATGAATATGCTATCGGTACACTAACCAGTGATGTAGGGGTTGTTGATTGGACCAGCGTGGATACAAATCATATATTTTTTCATGATGATCTTTCTTTAAATAATGGTGTGATCTATCATTCTAGTGTCCGGGCGGCGGATGGTGTTGGAAACGCTTCCCTGATTGCTCGCAGTAATGGTTTCACGATTGATACGGATAACGCTGTAATTACTACTATTATTGAAGGTCATCAGACTGAAGATTGGGACTACCAGGGTAGTGATTCGAGTTTTATTATATCTTGGGCGGGAAATGATGCGGCATCTGGTATCAATTTTTATGAATATGCTGTAGGTACAGAGCCGGACTCTACGGATATTGTTGATTGGGCCTTGGCGGGTTTAAATACTAGCATTGCCATTGACTCACTGGAACTTGAAGAAGGCCGGGATATCTATTACGGATCTATCCGTGCCACTGATCAGGCCGGTAACATATCTGCTGCTTTTTCTGGTGATGGGATAGAAGTAGATATTTCATCACCATCAACAGGTACAGTAATCGATGGTACGAACGATGACCTGGCTTTTACTAGGGCCGATACAAATCTCACAGCCACGTGGAATGGTTTTAGTGATGGTATCAGTGGAATTGCTTATTATGAATATGGCATTGGCCTTAGTCCTTTATCTATTGATGTATTGTCTTGGGTAAATAATGGACTAGATACAACAATTTCTATTGGCGAACTGGTACTGGATCATGCCACCATTTATTATCAGGCTGTCCGGGCGGTTGACTTAGTTAATAATGTGTCTGCGGTTGTTGCTAGTAATGGTATTACTACGGATCATTCCCCACCAGAAGCTGGATTGATTAATGATGGAATTGCTGCTGACGAAACTTGGTTGATCACGAATGATCGCTTATATTTAAATTGGAATGGTTTTCAGGATTCCACTAGCGGAATTCAATATTATGAATATGCGATTGGTACTGTTTCTGGCCAGAGCAACATTGTACCATGGGTTAACGTTGGAATGGATACTGCATCAGTGGATTCAGAATTAGTGCTCAACCATGGTACCACCTACTATGGATCTGTACGTGTCACGGATAATGTTGGGAACATATCTGTTCCATTTTCTAGTAATGGTATTACGGTGGATTTATTTGATCCCACAGTTGGTATACCGTTGGATGGTATTTTGGGTGGAGGTGACCTGGATTACCAGGCCAACACGAATTCGCTGGTCGCACACTGGGCACCTACGTTAGAGCCCGAATTGGACTATTACGAATATTCTTTCAGCACAACCATTGGAGGCGATGATATTATCCCCTGGACAACTACCACTGATACAATGGCGACTATTGACAGTCTGAACTTGATCCATTCCCAGATCTATTTTGCTAATTTGCGTGCTTTTGACTTAGCAGGGAATCCATCATTTGTATCTTCCAGTAATGGCGTTACAGTTGATTTGCATGGACCGATTACGGGCACAGTCATCGATGGTTTATCTGAAGATGAGATCTATACAGGATCCATAGACAGTCTGGTAGTATCCTGGACGGATTTTGCTGATACGGTTAGCGGTATTCAATATTTTGAATATGGTGTAGGTACCACATCTGGGAACTTGGATATCCGGGAATGGACTGAAATAGGCCCAGTTTTGAACATAAATGCTGGCGGTCTAATTCTCATCGATGAAACCACATATTTTATATCTATTAAAGCTACTGATTTGGTGGGAAATATTTCTGAAATAGTTACAACGAATGGTATTACTGCGGATCATAGTGGCCCTGCTGGTACAATAGCTACCGATAGCGATTCTACAGATATTGATCTACAAAATGATCTGGTTTCATTTAGTGGTCATTGGGAATCGTTTAGTGATGGATATTCCGGTCTGGCTTATCACGAATCAGCTCTTTATAATGTCACCAATGCTTCCTATGAAGAAAACTGGACTAATGTAGGTATAGATACCACAATAACATATTATGGACTTGATTTGTTTGCTGGGAGTACATATGAACTACATGTTCGAGGTGTGGACGCAGTAGGTAACACTGGCGCTATTATTAATAGCGATGGTGTGCTCATTGATCTCACAGCTCCAATAGCACCGCTCGACTTGGTGGGTTGGTTCACCACGGGTAGGATCTTATTGGAATGGGCTGCCAACTCAGAAGTGGACCTAAGGCACTATAGCATCTATGGTGGTACGGAAAATAATCCCACAGATTTATTATTTACTTCTACGCAGAACACTGTGGAAGCCTTTATGCCAAGTTACGAGGATGGTACATTGTATTATCTGCGCATTACTGCAACAGATATGCCTGGAAATGAGAGCGATTTTACAAATGAAGTAATCGGGATACCTCAGGAAACAGTCATTACAAACATTAACCCTGACGCCAATTTATTGTATTCAGCAAATCAGACCCAGCTTACGTTAAAATTGTCTCAGCCTTTGAACAATATTGGTGCGGTAAGTAGCAGTAGCATTGGTTACCCGGAGGGTATACAGATTAGCTCATCTTACTCATCCACAGATACATCCATATTGCTTCAGTTCGATGAACCATTTGCTTCTTTAGATACGATTAATCTTGTTTTGAGCGGAATAGTGGATTGGTCCAATAATAGTACCACTGACAAATACCTAACTCTACATACTTACTTGTTGGCGGATTATAACAGCGATAACCAAATTAATGTAATGGACTTGACGGATTTTGCTACGGCTTGGAGCGATAACATATTAAGTTTCGAACTTGGTCCCGTCAGTGGAACAGTACCTCACCTGATCCCTGTGCTAAATGGGAAATTTGATTTGCGGGATGCGATGACTTTTACCCGGATGTGGCACTGGTTTAACCAGACTCCTACTACATTACCTTCGAATAGCAGTGGAGATATTGGCTTGTTACTAAGTATTAATCAGCAAGACAGAAGACTGGAGGTTTCCCTTCCTGAGGGCGCTAAGGCAGGACAGGTTATTGTTTATTACCCACCTGCGAGCAAACAGTTTTCTACCATCACCGATATTACCAGTGAGAAACAGATCTACCTCAGTGCCCGAGATCAGCAAGTAGGTCAGATATTGGTTGAATGGGCTGACCTAGGATCGAAAAATATGGAAAAGTTGATTTTCATTTCCCAGTCACTGGATAGAAGTAACACCGATGTGATAGTCACTTATACAATATTTGATGATCAAAAGGAAATTATCAGCAGAGGTAAACAAATGGTCGCACTGAAAGCAGTCCCGGATAGTTATGCTTTGCATAATAATTTCCCAAATCCATTTAATCCAACAACAAATATTATTTATGACCTGCCAAAAAGTGGACATGTTAGCTTAGTCGTCTATGACCTTTTGGGTAGTGAAGTAATAACACTTGTAAATGAAAGGATGGAATCGGGTTATTATGCTGCTCGTTGGAACGGACACAACCATCGCGGTCAATCTGTAAGTGCAGGTATCTATTTTTACCATCTTCAGACTGGTGAATACAGTAAGGCCCTGAAGATGTTGCTTGTTAAATAACCTTTCTATTTGCCAAAAACTCATTATCCTGTAAATTCGCGGACATTTTTAATTAAATATTGAGGAAAATTTATGAGTCGTATATGTGATATAACTGGAAAAAAACCAATGTTTGGGAACAATGTGAGTCATGCTCACAATAAAACCCGTCGCAGGTTTAATATTAATCTACAAAAAAAACGTTTCTGGCTTGCAGATGAAAGTCGCTATATAACATTGAATGTATCTACACAGGGTATGCGATTAATTGATAAAAAGGGTATACGTCGAATAGTTAATGATTTGCGAGCTCAGGGAAAGAAAATTTAATCGTATTTAAAAAATAATTAATATTAATAAAGCAGCCCTCATATAGAGGGCTGCTTTATTTTATTCACTTCTTTGATACAGTTGAACCTTAGCCAACCAACAACTATATCAAGATCTAGCCTTTATTTATCTATTTAGTCCTGTTGCCTACGAATAAAAGCAGGCACATCCAAGTCTTCACCATAGATAGTAGGATTTGTATCATCAAACTTAAAAGATGGTCGTGGAGCTTCTTGCTGAGGTTCCTCTACAGGAAGCTCTACTGATTCACCTTGTTGTTTAAACACAGGTTGGTTCATCTGATCTAACAAATCTTGAGTAGGTCGTTGTATAGGATTAGCAACTTGTTTTACTTCAGGTTCGTTTTCTGAGATATACTGTCCATGATTAAACCCTGTTGCAATTACCGTTACACGTATTTCATCACCTAATGAAGGGTCAATAACTGCTCCAAAAATTATATTTGCATCTTTGCCTGCTTCTTCAAATATAATATTGGTCGCTGCATCTACTTCAACAAGTGTCAGATCTGCACTTCCAGTAATATTAACTAGAACACCTTGAGCACCACTAATTGAACCATCATCTAATAATGGGCTTGAAATAGCTTGTTGTGCAGCTAATACAGCTCTTTCTTCACCTTGAGCCACACCTGTCCCCATAATGGCTTCGCCCATCTTTTTCATAATTGTTTGTACATCAGCAAAATCCAAGTTGATTAATCCATGTACATTAATCAAATCAGATATACCTTTTGCAGCCTGGTGTAGCACTGAATCTGCTAACTTAAAGGCTTCTACAACGGTCGTATCTGTATCAACAATGGACATTAACTTCTGATTAGGGATTGCTATAACCGTATCACATGCTTTGCGCAGTTCAGCAATTCCTTCTAAGGCCCGATTCATTCTCTTTGGTCCCTCAAAATTAAATGGCAACGTTACGATACCTACTGTTAAGATACCCATTTCTCTTGATAGTTTTGCTATCATTGGAGCTGCACCAGTACCGGTTCCACCACCCATTCCAGCAGTTATAAATGCCATATCAGCATCTTCTAAGATGCCTTCTATGGCTTCTTGATCAGTCTCTACAGCTTCGCGACCAACTTCTGCTTGAGCTCCAGCGCCAAGTCCTTTTGTAAGATTTTTACCAATTTGAATCTTATTTTCGGCAGCATTATTCTCCAGATCTTGCGCATCGGTATTTATTGCAATAAAATCTACTCCTTGCATACCGGCCTGGATCATACGGTTTGTGGCATTCCCGCCAGCACCTCCGATACCGATTACTTTTAATTTTGCTTTTTGTTCTGCTAGACTATCGAATTCAAACAGCATTTTACTGCTCCTTCCTTGGTTGGTTAGGTTTGGTATTGGTCATGTGGTTTATGTAAAGAGTCCTCTGACCCAATCTTTTATGTTTGTAACTGCTTTACCTATCGGTGTAACAGTCATATCTTTCATTACCATATCTTGGGTAACGCTATTCCATTGTGTTAAGCCAATGGCCGCTGTATAGTCTGCAGTAGAAGCTATATCTACTGCACCACTAAAATTTTTATGCTGTCCTATACGGACAGGAAAATTGAATTTTTCCTGTGCTAGAGGGACTAGATTACGTAACATTGCCCCTCCGCCAGTTAATACTACACCATATGTCAATTGTTCATTTATACCAGCCCTAGAAATCTCTCTTCCTATAAGTTGAATTAACTCAATCATACGAGCCTCAACATAACGTGATAATTCATGTTCCGATACTTTCCTTGCAATACCGCCATTTTTAACAGGAAGGTCAAATTCTAATTCAGTTGATGACATAGAAGCTTTTGCAGAAGCATATTTCATTTTTATCTGCTCTGCATCTTCCATTCCAATTTGTAACATCACAGCAATATCATTTGTTACAGTGTTAGCCCCAACGTCAATTACAGCAGAATGACGTATACCACCATCATAAAAAATAGTTATATCAGTAGTCCCCGCACCAATATCAACAACAGCTACACCCATATCTTTTTCATCAGCATCTAATGTTGCAATTGATGATGCAAGTCCTTGAAAAACTAATCCTTCTACATCGATTGCGAGCTCGTGAACACAGTTAACTAAATTTTTTGCAGTTGTAGCTGCCATCGTAATTAAATGAACCTTGGCTTCTAGTCTTCTTCCCGACATTCCAACTGGATCTTTTATGCTATCCATTGTATCTATAAGGTATTCTTGGGGTAAGATATGTAAGATTTCTCTATCAATTGGTAAGGAAACAGCTTTTGCAAGATCTAATACTCTAGCCACATCACTTTTCGTTATTTCTTGCTCCATTGGAACATTACTTGAAGGTCCCTTTTGAACAGCGATTGCCCCTTGCGTATTTATGCCTCTTATATGACTTCCAGATATAGAAACTGTTGCGCGATCTACTTTAACACCAGACATCAATTCTGCTTCGCGTACTGCAATTTCAATTGCTTCCATAACTTTATCTCTATGGATGATCGACCCTTTTTTTATTCCTTGAGAAGGAGCTTCTCCAACTCCTAAAATTTTATTTGATCCTTCTTCAGATTTAATTTCAGCAATTAAACAGCATGTTTTTGAAGTTCCAATATCAATACCAATTTCAATATTTTTATCGTTTATTTTCATGCTTCTTTTCATACGCGTTCCTTTGCTATCACTTGATTTGTATAGCGTAGATCAAGATACTTATAGTCACTTAATTGGCGCTTATCCTTCAGAGAATTCTTGAATTTTCCCAAAATCTCGATTTTGGACCATATATCAATATTTCCTAGAATCACTTTAGTTGGATAATCTGCAAGGATTATTACATATTCATCATTAGCATTAAGAGTTACTTCAGAAATATTACTGTATAGTGAAGGATATGTATCAACTATCTTTGTAATTAACTCCATTGTTTCTTGTACTTTTACAGAAATTGTTTGCTGGCCAGTAGGGTATAGTTCTTTTGCCGGGTTAAAACCAGATAAACAAGGTATAATAAAGTCATCGGATTTTCCCTGGCCCGGTAATATAATGCCTTCGCGATCAAGCATTAATATCGGATCCATATTTAGCATCGCAACAGGTTCTCTCCCTACAATTTCAATTGAAAGGGTAGAAGGGTATTGGCGCGATACTCTTACAGCTTTAACGTACGGGTTGCTCTCTATTAGAAGACTGACTTCTCTTAAGTTGATTTCTTCTAATTCAATTCCTTTTAATATTTCTAGTTGTGAATAAAACTCTTCATCAGATACAATTGAGCTACCAGATACAGATATTTTTATATTCTTTCTTATATCTATCAATTGAGATAGTTTTGTATAACTTGACCAACTAAAAGAAGCATATATTAATAGCATAATAATTACTGATATGCTATATCGAATAATTAATTCAATATTATTATTTTTCTTTCGTTTCATATTTCAAATGTTCCTGGTGCGAACCCCAAGGTCCTTATTTCTAATTCTAAACTAACATCAAACTTTTTCAGTACTGTTTTTTTAGCAAGCAAAATCAAATTAACAATATCTTTTGCTTTAGCTTTTCCGTGATTTATGAAAAAGTTTGCATGTTTTGTTGATATTTCTGCATCTCCAATCCGTGATCCTTTTAAACCAGCTTGATCAATTAAATATCCTGCAGTTAAATCTGGCTTAGGGTTTTTGAAGACACTCCCGGCCGAACGAAATCGCAATGGTTGTGTATCTTTTCTACCTTTACTTGCTTTAGCTCTATCATATTGAATCTCATTAGCCGGTTTTTCATTTAAAGTAAAAGTTGCAGATAGAAGAATTTCATTTTTAGGAAAAGTTGAATTACGATAACTAAAAATAATATCTTCTTTTTGGTAAATTTTTGTTTCTCCATTTATTAACATTACTTTAATTATATCAAGACAATTTGAAATCTCTCCACCAAATGCACCTGCATTCATAATTAATGCTCCACCTAACGTTCCAGGGACTCCAATCATGCTTTCCATTCCTGTGAGGTTACGCTTTATCGTCTCTTTTACTATTTTACCAAGCATAACTCCTACTTGAGCTTCCACTTTATTACCATCAACCCCCAACTTAGTAAATGATTTCCCTAGAGTAATTACTATTCCTTCAAATCCTTCATCGGCTACTAAAAGGTTTGATCCAGAACCGGCAAAAAATGTATTAATTCCTTTTTCTTTAGCAAAAATTAATGTCTGTTTTAAGTCATTTTCATCTGCGGGTGTAATATAGGCTTGCGCTGGCCCACCGATACCATATGAGGTGTGTTTTGCCATTGGTTCATTCCTCAAAAATGTACCTTTCACTTTTTCATTTAACATTCTAATTGCATCCAAGTCAGGCAGCTTCCCCTAAATCTTTTAGATGATTAATGTAAGACTCCGCATGCCTCCAAATATTTCCTGCACCAATTGTAATCACCATATCATTTGGCTGACACAGGTTGTCTAATTTTTTTTCCAGATTTTCTAGATTTTCTATATAATAGATATTTTTATGACCTGACTCTTTTGCAAAATCAGCAACCATTTTTCCATTAATACCATCTATCGGCTTTTCTCTAGCAGGAAAGACATCAGTTATAACTAATATATCTGCCTCCATAAGGGCAATAGCAAATTCTTGATAAAATGCTTTAGTTCTTGAATATAAATGGGGTTGAAATACACCTATAATTCGACGATTCCATCCATTTCTTGCACTGTTTAGAGTTACACGAACCTCAGTAGGATGATGCGCATAGTCATCTACAACCATTACCCCATTTGCTTCCCCTTTTATATCAAATCTTCTCCTTACACCTTTATAAGATTCAAGTCCTGCAGCAATATCATGGAATGGGATATTCAATTCTATACCTAAGGCAACAGATGCAAGGGCATTTAGAACATTATGTTCTCCAGGGACCTGCAGATGAATTACGCCAAGATTTTTTTGTTTATAAAAAACCGTAAAAGTTGTTTCAGATTTATTGTGAACAATATCACTCGCATAAAAGTGACTTTTTTTATTTAATCCAAAAGTAATTACTGGCCTTTTAATATTTGGAATAATTTCTGCAGCAGCAGGACTTTGATTACCAATGATGATAGCCCCATAAAAAGGAGATGCATTCGCGAATTGAGTAAATGCATTTTGTAAATCATATAAGTCTTCATAGCAGTCTATATGTTCAAGCTCAATGTTTGTAATAATGCCAATTGTAGGTTGCAATGATAAGAAACTCCTATCAAACTCATCGGCTTCTACTACTATTATATCTCCTTCACCTAGCAAAGAATTAGTATTTATATTCCGTACTAAACCACCTACAACAAGCGTTGGGTCTAACTTTGCTTGACTTAACATTGCACCTACCATGGACGAAGTACTAGTTTTTCCATGCGTACCTGCTAC
This sequence comes from Fidelibacterota bacterium, assembly GCA_029936965.1. Lineage (GTDB taxonomy): Bacteria > Fidelibacterota > Marinisomatia > Marinisomatales > TCS55. The sequence continues at coordinate 105,046 of JAPYRG010000006.1, read as the reverse complement.
TCCAATGCTTGTTTCTTTTAAAGCTATTAATTCACCAAGCATTTCTGCTCTGCGTATAATTGGAATATTTTTTTCAAGCGCAGCAACGATCTCTGGATTGTCCTCTTTTACAGCGCTAGAATAGACTAATACATCTGCATCGGATAAATTATTAGCGCTATGTCCTTTAAAAATCTCTGCACCTTTAACTTTTAAGTTTTCAATCACTTTTGAATCATTTATATCAGATCCTGTTATATTAAATCCTTGGTTCAAAAGTAATTCAGCTATACCACTCATTCCAATACCACCAATACCAACAAAATGTAGTTTTTTTACATGCCTAAACATTAAGCCTGGGCCACCTCTAGTATTTTCTTTACAATATTCTTTGTAGCATTTGGCTTTGCCAATTGGAGTGCATTTTTCCGCATCTTAGATAATTTATTTTTATCTTTCATTAATTCAAGAATTATATTTCCAAGAATATTATTATCCATATTATTTTGATTTATCATAATTGCAGCACCTGCTCGCATGATTGTTTCTGCATTTTTAGTCTGATGGTCCGCGGTAGCGGTAGGAAGGGGGAGGAGGATGCTAGGCATACCGCAGACCAATAACTCAGACAAAGTCAACGCACCAGCTCTTGAAATAACAAGATCACTGATTGCATATGCAAGATTCATTTCTTTTATGTATGGTTTAATTTTTATTTTTTCAGTTTCAAGGTGTTTTAAGCTTGAATAATTCTTTTTACCCGTTTGCCACAAAAGTTGGATATTATTCTTATCAAAAATATCCAATATTGAACATATAGCATTATTAAGATGGACAGATCCTTGACTACCACCAAATAGAAATATAGTTTGTAGAGAACTATCTAATTGGAAAACATCGCACCCTATTTGTTTTGACCCTTTATCAATCCCACTGCGCGTTGGATTTCCGGTCACATTTATTTTAGTATCTAGATAAGGTTCAGAATCTTTTGTACCAGCAAATACTGCAGTTGCTTTTTTAGCAAATAATCTTGTCGTTAAACCCGGGTAAGAATTTTGCTCTTGGATCATAGTTGGTATATTTCTTTCTATTCCAATTTTTACAGGTATATAACTAGCATATCCGCCAGTGCCAATTATTACTTTGGGATCCATTTTATCAAATAAAGATTTAATTTTCTTAATGGATAATGGAATTCGAATGAATAAAGCCAAATTTTTTACAATATTATTAATAGATAATGATCTTTGAAAACCACTAATGGGTATGAGTGTATGAGATAGACCTTTATTTGGAAGTATTTTTGCTTCTAAGCCAAATTCAGAACCAATGTAATGTACTTTTACATTATTTGTCCGTTTCATAATTTCTTCACCTATTGCTAACGCAGGGTAAAGATGACCTCCAGTTCCTCCTCCAGCAATCATTATACGAATTTCCTCATCCATATACCCTCGGGCTCCATCCGCTTTTATGAACCAAAGATCTTTTTGCCTGACTTATATTAAGCAATATTCCCATGCTAACCAGATTGATTAGTAGACCAGAGCCACCATAACTAATAAATGGCATTGGTAACCCAGTAGTAGGAACAACACCAGTAACTACCGCTGCATTTATAAAACCGTAAAGTATAAAATTAAAACTGATTCCTATTGCAAGAAGAATACCGAAAGTATCTGTACTTTCTTTAGCTATTTTTATTCCTCTTTGGAAAATAAAAACAAAAGCAGATAAGATAAATACTGTACCTAATAGTCCAAGTTCCTCGCCAATTATTGCAAAAATAAAATCTGTATGGGGAGTAGGAAGAAACAAGTTTTTTCCTAGACTGTTTCCTAACCCTAAACCTAGAAAACCTCCATTACCTAGACTGATCAATGATTGTTTTATCTGGTACGATTCTTGGATTCCGGCAGATTCTCCATAAAAAAAAGTTAAAACTCTTTGCAATCGATAAGGTTTCATCAACATAATCGGAACAAGCACCAGCAGCGAAACAGCGCCAGTTGCTGTTAAATGAGAAATTTTTGCCCCCCCTATAAATAACATCATAAAACCAATTAATCCAATCATTGCTGCAGAGCTAAAATCAGGCTGAATTACTATTAATCCCATTGTAATAGCAAGAATACAAATGAGTATTGCAAATCCATTATAAAAATCTTTTATTTTTTCTCTATACTGATCTATAAATGTTGCTATATAAATAATTATAGAAAGACGTGCTATATCAGACGTTTGAATAGAAAATCCACCAATATATAACCATCTCGCTGGTGAATTATTTCCTTGAATCCAATAACTAATCTTAGTAGCAAGCAGCAATGCGATGGAGCCTATTAATAAATATTTTGAAATATTTTTTAAATTACGGTAATCAAAAATCATTACAGTAAACATAAAAAAAATTCCAATTAATAGCCTTTTTAGATGTGCTTGCAAATAAATGGTTGCTGTTGCTCTTTGGGATTGATCCAAAGATATTGAATTACTTGCACTAAATAACATAACAGTTCCAATTACGCATAGGAGAACAACGCCTCCTAATAAATAATGATCATATTTTTTTGTTATTACATCAATATATTTCATTGATTTATTTCCATAGAATTAACTAAGTCTCTAAAATGATCACCACGATGTTCAAAATTGTCAAATTGATCAAAACTTGCGCAACCTGGAGACAATAAAATTATATCTCCAGGTTGGCTGTAGTTCTGGGCAAGGCTTAGGGCTTCATTAAGATCCATTGCCGAGGTAGATCTTACCGCATCCCCTATTTCCAGGAGTATTAATTCCTTAGCTTGCCCGAATGCGATCACTGTTTTGAGGTACTTGTGGGTATGAGGAAGGAGTGATCGAAAATCACCGCCCTTATCCAAGCCTCCTAGGAGTAGGATAGTTGGCTGTGAGAAGCTTATTAATGCCACTTGAACAGCACCTAAGTTTGTTGCTTTAGAATCATTTATATACGTAACACCATTTATTTCAGCTACTTTTTCTAATCTATGGGGTACACCTGAAAAAGTAGATAAAACTGAACGAATTTTATTATATGTTATTCCAATTATATGCGCCGCTGTAGCAGCTGCCAATGCATTTAATAGATTATGTTTTCCAGGTAAAGTTATGTCATCCATTTGCATAAGCGTGTCGTGCTCATGAGTGTAAATTTTTGTACGATTTGGTTGAAAAATCGCCTCCGGATGATAATTTGGTCCGAAGGCGATTTTTCTAGAGGTGGACTCCGCAATTTCCTCTACCAATATATTGTCATTTGCATTATATACAATAAAATCATCTTTAGTTTGATTTGACCACATATTCATCTTAGCAGCTGTATATTCTTTAATTGATGTATATCTATTTAAGTGATCTGGAGTAATATTTAGAAATATTGAAATAAATGGTTTAAAGTGAATAATAAATTCCATTTGGAAACTTGATACTTCTAGGACCCAAACTCTTTTAGTATTTGGGTTATTTAAATCATTTAATACCATACGGGAGAAGGGAATACCTACATTACCTGCCAAAAGCCCACAGATTTCATCATCCTGCACCATTTCTTCAAGAATATGAGCCGTCGTAGTTTTTCCATTACTACCCGTTATTGCTATAATTGGAGCTTCTGTGTACCAACTAGCAAACTCAATTTCACTAATAATAGGTATATTTCTTGCTTTAGCTTTTACAATTAATTCTGAATTTTGAGGAATTCCTGGAGATATTATCCAAAGATCTGCTTCGTATATTTGATCACTGTGATTTCCTAATTCTCCATTTATATTTAGTTTTTTTAGTTCATCTAATGAATCGATCAAATCCTGTGAATCATTTTGATCACTAACAAATACATGCGCTTCTTTATAGACAGCTAGCGATGCAGCTGCAACGCCACTAAGAGCAAGACCGAGTATAACTACTTTTTTTCCTTTTATATCTATGGTATCTCGGTCTAGTAGTACCATTATCTTATCTTAAAAGTTGTTAGTGAAAAAAGGGCCAAGAGTATTCCTATAATCCAAAATCGAATAACGACGCGCGATTCTGGCCAACCTTTTAATTCAAAATGATGATGAATAGGGGCCATTTTGAAAAATCTTTCTCCTTTACCCGATCGGTATTTTGTCCATCGGAAATAACCAACTTGAATCATTACGCTGATAGCCTCCCAAACAAAAACACCTCCTATGATTGCTAATAAGAGCTCTTTTTTAAGCAATACTGCTAATGTACCTAATGCTGCCCCAGTAGATAATGATCCAATATCTCCCATAAACACTTCCGCTGGACTTGCATTAAACCATAGATAACCAATGCAGGCTCCAGTAATAGCAGCAGTGAAAACTGTCAACTCTCCTGCACCAGGTAAATACATTATATTTAAATAATCTGAAAAATCAACTCGACCACTGATATAAGCAATTGCTGAAAAAACAGAAAAAGATATAGCTAATAATCCAGCCGCTAGGCCGTCTAAACCATCTGTTAAATTCACTGCATTCGATGTACCTGTTATTACAAGAATAATTATTAATGGATAAAATAATCCAAAGTCTATTTCATAATTCTTTAGAAATGGTATACTTGTAGAAGATACTACATCTTGATACTCAGAAGTATTATAAAGCCAGAAACTAATAACGACACCGAGAGATATCTGTCCGATCAATTTGTATTTTCCTATCAAACCTTTTTCAAATTTTTTTACAACCTTTAGATAATCATCTAAAAAGCCTATAATTCCCATCCATATCAATGATAATAGAATTATTTGAATAAATGTATTAGATAGATCAGCAAAGAGAAGGGTTGGGAGGATCACAGATCCTAGAATTATGATCCCCCCCATAGTTGGCGTGCCCTTCTTCACGAGGTGTGATTCGGGTCCGGATGAGCGTATCTCTTCACCTATTTGATGAAAACGCAATTTGTGGATAATCCATGGCCCGATGAGGAAGCTTATAAATAGCGCTACGATAGCAGCAGATGCTGAGCGAAAAGTAATGTATTGAAATAAATTCAACGGAGAATAATAAGTTTTGAGCGGTAATAGAAGTTCGTATAGCATTATTTCATTAATGTTTCTATAATAGTTTCCATTGCCATACCTCGTGATCCTTTAACTAAAATTTTATCACCATCCGTTATTTCAGTTCTTAATTCCTTTATCAAATCTTCTTTAGTGCTAAAATGCATATGGTCAGGACCACTTAATATTGATTCATGAGTTGCGACAGTTTCAGCTCCTACTGTAAATACAAGATCAAGATCTGATTCAGCACATTTTTGGCCAACTTTGATATGTTGATTTTTGGACTCGTTTCCAAGCTCAAACATGTCTCCAAAAATTAAAATTCTTCTGCCATTTCCTGAGAACCCTGTTAAATAGTCTATAGCCGCAACTGTTGATTCAAGATTTGCATTATATGTATCATCAATAAATGTCATATTGTTTGATTTCTTTATCTCACAACGTCCTGGAGGAGGTTGAAAAGTGGATATTCTATCTCGAAATAATTCCCAAGAAATATTTAAAGTATCTGCAATAGCTGCACAAGCGATGATATTTTTGGCAAATGAAAAATTACTTGAACCAGTAAAAATATCCTCAGTGGAAATTGTTAAAGAAAGGGTTCCATCATCCTCAGTGTGAATATCAGCCGGATAATCACAGTCAGTAGTTATTCCAAATGTTATTGAATTTTTTGGACGGTCCATTTTTGATATATAAGGATCTGTTAAATTGACAAACCCAACCCCCTTTTCACTCATAGACTTAAATAAGGCAGCTTTTGTATGAGCGACCTCATCAATGGATCCAAACCCTTCAAGATGAGCAGGCGCTATATTGGTAATTAAACCATGAGTTGGATTAGCAATGCTACATAAAGCGCCAATGTCTCCAGGTTGATTTGCCCCCATTTCCAAAATGCTTATTGAATGGGCTTGCATCATTTGGAATAAGGTAAGAGGTAGCCCAATTGAAGTATTATAATTTCCTTCAGTTGCATGTACGGCAAATTGAGCGTTTAAAATATGACGTAATAATTCCTTTGTAGATGTTTTTCCATTAGTACCTGTTATTGCTATGACAGGTATATCAAATTGATTACGCCAAAAAGAAGCAACTGCACTAATAGCTTCCACAGAATTATTTACTAAAACTGCATCTGCATCAGTTTCAATATGTTTTTCAACCACCACCACCTTTGCGCCATTATCAACTGCATTATCAATAAAGTCATGCCCATCAACATTCTCGCCGCAAATAGCAATATATAAATCTCCAGACCGGCATTCTCTGCTATCAGTACAAATGCCACCAACCATTGGTATGGTATGGCCAGTTACTGTGCTAAAAATAACTTCAAATTGCGTAGGGTCAGGTAAGCTAATTCTCATGAGAATACTCATTTATAATATTTATGTCTGAATATGAAATAAGTTCTCCACATATTTCTTGATACTCTTCACGTCCTTTTCCTAAAACAATCACAATATCATTCTTTACTGTCATATCTAATGCAGCTCTTAATCCTTTTTCTCTATCCATAAAAACATCAAAATTATTATTTTTGAATCCACTGACAATTTCTTCATTTATTTTAGGAAGCTTTTCATTTCTCGGATTATCGGGAGTTACAAAACTATGCGTTGCATATTCTTCTGCTATAGCAGCCATTACAGATCTTTTTGACCTATCTCTCTCTCCACCGCATCCAAATACAATATAAATTTTTGCTTTTGAATAAATCATTAATTCCTTGATGGCGCTAAGTACTTTTTTATATGCATCAGGTGTATGCGCATAATCAACTATAGCCTTGCCTCCAGAACGGAGAAAAAAAGTTTCCATACGACCAGGGATTGATCTACACAAATTTATTCCATCCTCAATAGCTTTTTTACCAATACCCATTGTGCTACCCGTAGCTGTAGCACAAAGAATATTTTCTACATTGAATTCCCCAATCATTGAAGATTCAATATTATATGATATTCCTCCGGCCTGTATAGTGCCATGAATACCATTTAGAGAAATCTTATAATTCAAAAAAGATATATCAGCGTCCGAAAACATAGATGTGTTTATAACTGGAACAGTGCATCTAGTAGATATCGCTTTACCAAATTTATTATCTACATTAATTACTGCAGCAGTTGAATTAGGATATGAGGTAAATAATTTAACTTTTGCTTCAAAATAATTTTCTATTTTACCGTGGTAATCTAAGTGCTCAGGATAAAGGTTAGTAAAAACTGTGAAATTAAAATCTACATCATTTATCCGATATTGATCTAATGCATGTGAACTTGCTTCCATTACAATGTGGGTAAATCCATTATTAAATAGATTATTCAAATTTTGATGAAGAGTTATGGGGTCAGGTGTAGTAAGTGATTTATTTTTTGAATATCCTTCTGCAATAATACCTAATGTTCCAATTTGAGCTACTTTCTTCCCTGCAGAATTAAGTATAGATGTTAGCAACGAAGCTGTAGATGTTTTACCATTAGTCCCTGTAATTCCAACTACATTCATTTTTTTCGTCGGATGATTATAAAATTCTGCCGCTATTCGAGATACCTCTTTACGAGGATTTGTTACTTTTATTTTTGGAATTGGCAACTTTTTAATAAAGCCATTATCCGTAATTACGGCAGCAGCACCATTTTTTATTGCTTCAGGGATAAATCCATGTCCATCAAAATTATTGCCTTTAATAGCTATATATAGTTCGCCAGGATTGATGTTTCTTGAATTCGTTGATATGCCTGATATTGGAATATTTGGAACATCTTCAATTTTAATAATATCTCTTAATAGGTGGTTTAGCGTGTTTTTCATTGTAAACCTATAGTGCATACAGAACCTTCAATAAGACCTGTACCGGGTTTTGGACTTTGCCAAGCTACTTGTCCAGATCCACTAAATTTTATTTTATATCCTATTTGACGTAATACGTCTTTTGCTTTCAAGAGACTCATGCCCCTTACATCAGGCATTAAATTGCTATATTGATTCATATTTACATACGCTGCTTTTGCAAACAATGGTTTAAATTGAACTTTATTTGATTCATTAAAATTGTCCACCATCATCAAAGGTTCTTTCTTTTTTTTGTATTTATCTTTCAAAATTTGAATTGAATCATCCATATTTATAATTCTTTTTGCTACTCGATGAAAGATAGGAGCAGCACCGATCCCTCCCCAATGAAATCCGTATTTTGGTTCATTCAATACAAAAACCCCAACTATCTGAGGGTTTTCAGCGGGGAAAAATCCTGCAAAATTCGATATGTATTTTGTTTTTGAATATTCTCCATCTATAAATTTTTCAGCAGTACCTGTTTTGCCAGCGATCGACCAACCTGGAAGGTATGCGTTTGTACCTGTTCCTGTTTCTACTACTCTGGTTAACATTTTTGTTAGATCTTTCATCACTTTGGAATCGGAAACCTTTCTTAAGACTTCTGGAGCTTCTGTATAAATCGATTTTCCATTATTATCTATAATCTGTTTTACAAGTAAAGGTTTCATTAAGAATCCACCATTTGCAATTGCTGCATATGCCATTGCCAATTGCAATGTTGTGACAGCAATTTCCTGCCCCATCGATACAGATGCGATTGAAAAGCCACTCCATTTTGTTATATGGTGCAATGTTCCTGAAGATTCCCCTGCAAAACTAATATTTGTTGGCATTCCAAAACCAAAATCTCGACAGGTTCGATATAATCGTTTTCTTCCAATCCTATCTGCGATCTTTATTATACCAACATTACTAGAGTTTTCTATGATTTGTGGAAAAGTTAATAATCCATAATCCTCGTGATCATTTACAACTTCTCCTGCAAATGTAAATTGTCCATTTTCACAAAAGAATTCTTCATTTAGATCAACTAATTGATGCTTTAAAGCTGCAGCAGCAGCAACAAACTTGAATGTAGAACCGGGCTCAAACTGGTCAGTTAAAACTCTATTTTTATGAAATTCCATCGAGTATTTTGATGGATAGTTTGAATCAAAGTCTGGCAATGAAGCCATCGCTAATATCGCTCCTGTCTGAGGGTTGATTAAAATCCCCATTGCAGAGCTTGCTTCTGTTTCATTAACTCTTCGATATAATTCTTCTTGTAAAACCACTTGATAATCAAGATCAATAGTAAGTTGGACATTGTTCCCATCAATTGGTGCTTTTGAAGGAAATCTATTATTAGGTAGAGCATTCCCTTTTCCACTTATTTGTCGCACTACCCAACCCGAGGATCCCGTTAAATAATCATTGAATTGTTTTTCTATTCCTGTAAGTCCAAAATTATCTGGATCAGTGTAACCAATTAATTGTGAAGCAATATTTCCATTTGGATAAAAGCGGCGCGAATCTCTCTCAACAATTAATCCCTCAGGTAAATCTTCTAGTAAGAATTCAGACTCTTTTTTACTAAGATTTCTCTCCAAATAAGTAAAATTCTTATTCTTTTCTAATTTCTCTTTATAGTATTTAGATGAACGCCCAAAATAATCACTTAACTTATTTGCAAGTTTATTTTTGCTACTAACTTTGGCAGGATAAGTTGCAAAAGAGTATTTAATAATATTTCTAGTTAAAGGTTTACTATTGTGGTCATAAATATTTCCTCTAACAGCAGGGAGAGGCATTTGAGCCTGCGCTTGTTTAAAACCTAGTTCTCTATACTTTGCTCCGTTGATTACTTGCACTTGAAATAGACGGATTGATAAACCTATCCATGAAAATAAAATTAAAGATATGATTAATAGAATTCTTGAACGAAACTTTAGATAATTTTTTGTCATTTTTTAAATGCTAAATTTTTTGGATCAATATAAACTGAGATCGTTTCTGGAGTCGCAAATACCATTCCAAGTTCTTTTCTTGCTTTATCTGTAACACGATCAACTCGACCAAGTAAAGCAATATCATTTTGAAGATCCTTAATGCTGTTATTTAGTTCTTCTCTTGTAGCTTTTTGCAACTCTATTGCAATTAGAGTTTCATCAATTTCCGTATAAACCCATAAATAAGATATAAGGCCAATTATTGATGCAATTGCGATGCCAAAAAATGATAAAGTTTGTATAAACTCTTTTTGTTTTCTAGCATTTCTTTTTGTGAACTTTTTCATATTTATATTTTACTACCTACTCTTAATTTTCCGCTTCTAGATCTTTTATTATTTAAAATTTCTATTTCTGAAGGCCTAATTGGTTTTTTTGTTAAAATCTTTAAAACACTAATATCCGATAAGTGTTTGTATTGATGTTTTACTAATCTGTCTTCAAGGGAATGGTAGCTGATAATTGCTATTTTTCCATTTGGGGATAGATAATTAACAAACTTTAAAAGAAAATCTTGTAGAATTTCCAATTCATTATTCACAATTATTCTTAGAGATTGAAAAATACGAGCTAAGATACGATCTCTATTTTTGGGTGGAGTGCATCTCCGAATAGCCTCACGCAAATGATTCACTGTTTTCATTTCTTTCATTTCTTTTATCGATCGTGCGATACGATAAGAGAACCGTTCCTCTCCATAGATTTGAAAGATTTTTGTTAATTTATCTATGCTATTATTTTTGATTACATCACTTGCTTTTTCACCGGATGTATAGTCAAATCGCATATCTAAATTTCCTTCCGATCGGTAAGAAAATCCTCGGCGCTCAGAGTTAAGCTGATTAGATGAAAAGCCAAGATCAAGTATGATACCATTGACATAAGAGATCCCCTCTTTAGATAATATAGTATCAAGTTTATTATACGATGAATGATAGAGGGAGAGTAGGGAGGAAGAGCTTGAAAAATTCTCATTACAGATTTTCAATGCTTCTTCATCACGATCAATGCCTATTAGTTTACCGTGCTTTCCTAGGCTGTTGAGAATTGGGGCGGCGTGACCTCCAGGACCAATAGTCCCATCTATGTAGATCCCATCTGATTCTATCGCCAGATAGGATAAAATTTCTTCGCTCATTACAGGGATATGGTTTAATGCTAAATCCTGCATTGAGCCCGTTTTCATTAAATAATAATCTTTTCTGCAAGCTCATCGTAAGCATTATTATCTATTTTTATATTTTTCTTATCAATTTCTTTTAGCTTATCAGGATTCCAAATTTCTATTTTGTTCACCATTCCAATAATTAATGTTTTTTTCTTTAAGTGAGAGTAATCAATTAGGTTTGTTGTTAATTGTATACGACCTTGTTTATCGTAACTAGTAGCTGAAGCATACCGCACAGTATTTCTAATAAAAGTTCTATTAATTGCTGACAATGAAGATAGATTTTTCAAATTATTCTCAATATTTTTCCAAACAATAGCTGGGTAAACCCAAATGCACGGATCCATTCCTTTTGTAATAACAAACATTTCTTCATTATCCGCAGATAATGCTTTACGAAATTTCGCTGGAATATTGACACGACCTTTATTATCAACCGTATAAGAATATTCCCCAGTAAATGTATTTAAATTTGTAGTCATCACTGTTTAAATATAAGGGATATTTACCCACAACTACCCACAATATATTTAGTTTGAATAATTATATCAATATATTTTTAGCTAATAATGATAAAAATATGAAAAATATGTGATTTATAGAGAGGCTACCTATTAATTATAAATAGTGGGTAGCAATGTGTAGTAAATTAGTTTTGGGGTACGAATTGTTGAATAGTTATAGTTCTATTAATTCCATTTAGATATATTTTTGCTGGATGTTTTGTTGATTCAAGATATGGTATCAACTGTCCGTTCCAAAAAATATCTATATTTTTTGCAGGATTAACCAATAATTCAAATCTTTTTACGAAAGAAAAATTGTCCTGCTGAGAGCTATTTAAAATATTTTCAATGGGAAGAGTCGAATCCGTCTCTGTTCTTATCCAGATATCATCTTTTCTTGATATAACTTTTACCATATATGGGGGGTGTACGTTTATTGAACCGCTATTTGTTTTATCTATAATAAAATCATTAATTAATTCAAAATCTGTTATTGGATTTAAGTAAGATGCTTCACCAAAATTTTTATCCATAGATAAATTTTCATCGCTACTAACAATTTTTTTAATTATATATATACTAAATAGAAGTAATAATATCATGGAAAAACCTTTAAGCCATTCAGACTTTTTCTGATATAGATTTTTTGATGATTCAATTTTAGAAGATTCATCAACATCGTTATTTATATCTATTATTGGTAAAATTTCCTCATCAGAATTATTGGGTTCTTTTCCATTATTATTTAATTCATCTAGCTGGTGAAGAGCATCAATAGGATCAGCTCCTATTTCAACGCAATATGCTTTAAGAAATAAACGAATGTAAGTACTAGGTAAAATTTCAAATTTTCCATTTTCAATGGCTTTTAAATATTTTATATTTATCTTTGTTCGCTTTTCAATTGCTTCTAAATCAATTTTACGTTCGCGCCTTAAAGACTTAAGTTTTTTGTGAAGGTCACTCATAATAATTATAATATCATGTAGAAATTAAACGTCATTAGCAATATGAAAAACTAATTTATCACAATTTACTTATTTCTTTCCAAAACTTAGCTAAAGGAAGCCCCATAACATTATAGAAGCAGCCATCAATTTTTTTAACGCATACTGCAAACCAATCTTGGATACCGTAGCTTCCAGCCTTATCAAATGGTTTATAAGTATTAATATAATAAGATATATAGCTATTACTTAAAGTTATAAATGTAACTTTTGTGGTTTCATGAAAAGTTCTATTTATGCTTTTATCTAAACATTGAAGGGATACACCTGTAATTACTTTATGAGTTTTTCCAGATAGCATAGAAAGCATATCAAAACTTTCTTTATCATTTTTAGGTTTCCCGAGTATTTTTTTATTACATACTACTATAGTATCTGCTCCAACAACTAATTCTTTAGGAAATTTAATAGAAATTTTTCTAGCTTTTTCTATTGCAAAATATTTAGCAATACGTTCTGGAGAAAGATCAAATTCTATTGATTCATCTATACCGCTAATCTCTGTAGTAAAATCGATTCCAATTTGTTTTAACAATTGTTTTCTTCGTGGTGAACCGGAAGCCAAGATTATATTATTAAAATGAAACATAAGATTTATTGATATTTAGCTATTTTACCAATTCTTGATACTTTAATACCATCCTTAATTGCTTTAAGTGAATATAGATATACTCCATTAGCAATATTATCTCCATATTTATCTTTACCATCCCAATTAATAAAGTTATAACCTGCTTCATAAAATTCTCTATCAATATTTCTAACTTTTCTTCCACCTAAAGTATAAATATTAATTTCAATTTCTGCTGATTCATTTATTTCAAAGCTAAACTGAGTATTATTTTTAAATGGGTTTGGATAATTAAATACATTAAATAATGTTAAACCTTTATTATCTGTAACAAATAGTTTAATGTCCTTTTGAGAAGGATTATTAGCATTATCCCAGGCTTTAACTTGGAAATGTAAATTATCATTACTTAATTCGTTAATAAGTATTTTCCCAGTTGTAATGCTATTCTTATCATAAATAAATAAGTGAGTTATATCTGATTCATTTTTATTGGTTAAATCCGTAAGCAATATTTCATGTCCAATTTCTCCAGTAAGGTTAATACCTATTGGATCTGATAGTCGTAAATATAATTGTTCTTCATTTTCTAAATGGTCACCATTTCTTAATTGAAAACCATTTTCTTTTTCAAATGAAATAATAGGGCCAGAGATATCCTGAACTGAGTTACCTCCTTTAAATATAATGTTTTGCGCTGAACCTATTGCTTCCAAAGATGGGTTATCTTCTAAAATAATATAAACATTAATTTCTCCTGTCTCATCTGAATAGGATATATCCTTTGGGACTCTCATCATTGCACTAAAGTCTCTGCCATTGAAGGAGAATTGACCTTTAAATAATGTTTTTCCTGGTAAAGTATAGCTTAATTCTTGTAAAGTTGAATTAATTGAGTATTCTCTAGTAACTGTTCTATCTGCATCATTTAAAGACAGGAAACCAAATCCCGAACCATTAATATTTATTTCTTGAATACCATTAATCCTTGCAGTATCTAATGTGCGTAAAGTATCGGGACTAATATTAACAATATTTAAGCTATGCTGCGGTAATGCAAGCTTCATAGCGGGGTCCCCGAATAATTGAAAAAGTTCGCCACTTGAAGATCCATCTTTTACTGATTGCAGTATAATCCCAATAGGATCATTTGTTATTGCTCCATCTTGAAAAATAGATTTAAAAATCTCTCTAATAAAATATGCATTACTAGTAACAGATATTAATCTAGTTGTAGAAATAATTGCGCTTGCTCCATTATTTTGCATACGCATGATTTCTTCTGAAAAAGCCTCAGTATCTATTTCATCGAAATGACCCCAAGAACAGGTTCCTGCTATCCAGACTGGAAGCATTCCATTTGTATTAATATTATTTAAATCGTCATCTTGATACAATAATCTTTCTTGAGCCCATTGATGGGCTGAACCATGTCCTATATAGTTTATTATAGATGTGCCTTCAGAAAGCATATTTAACAATTCTTCAGTAGCATCAGGTTTTATTACTCCATAAAGAGATGAATTACTTACTTCGGGATATTCCATCATGTATAATTTTCTAATTTCAATACCTGGGCTGATAAGATTAGCAATAGTTTCAGAGTTTTGAGTATGACTTTTTCCAGTTGCTACAGATCCATGAGTGGGTTCAGGTCTTGCAGCGTCATCTGCTACTAATGTAACTCGCTGTCTCCACATCCCATACATAGGATTTGTTTCGTATTGGATAATCTTTTCTACAAATGCTGAAACATCTTCTGATGATTTCGCAGGATAGCGACCGATTGCAATATCTGGTATTAATCCATTATATGCAGCTAAACGATCATCAGTAGCTCTATGGTTATTACTATAACCTATTTCAATTGTAGGTACTTTAATACTGGATTGCTGAGTTATATTTCGATAATCATAATCTGCATCACCCATTAATAAAAGAGTATATGGCTTAGGTTCTTGCCAGTATTCTTGTGTCCATTGAATAAAATCTCTTATTGCGACTGGATCTTCATTTCCTCCAGAGAATTCATTATAAATTTGTTCTAGATAGATATATTCCGAACTAACTCGATGTGACACCAATGATGCGGATGCATCAGCAAATTCTATTGGGCCAATAATTAGATGATTAACGCCTGACCTATTGGTTCTGTAGCTATTGAAAGATATATTTTCAACTAAATCAAGTTCATTAATAATATTTAATGTAGATAATGAAAAAACACTATAGCGCGATAAAGTATCTTCTGGCAATATAGTGTCAAAATACATGCTAGAATTATCTATATTTTGAATAACTAGTTTTGGTGATGAAATATCAGTTATTTCCCAAACAATGATTTCAGATTGAGTATTAAATTGAAATCTAATAGAATTACTATGAATAGGTGAAAAAAACTCATAAGGAATATTTATATCATCTAGATTTCTACCATATTGCCCGAAAATATAGTCAAAATGCGGCTGAGAATAATTATTACTAGATGAGTTTTTTAGAATAAATAAGTTTGCTCCATTATTCAATCTATTTCCTGAAAAGTTAAAAGTTGTACTAGTTTTAACTAATCCGACCCAAGACTTTGATGCTTGTAATTCGTTCATTGATTGATGGTAAATATCAATTAAATGATTAGGGTTTCCTTGTGTCTCAATAGATGATGAGTTTCCCAAAAATCCAACAGTTGTAGTAACATCTATTGATGAATTTGGTGAATCCATCGATGTAACTATTGTATTAGAACTGCCATTTTGGATCGTTGCACCAGCCCAAGATAGACCACCTGCAAATGGGTTAATTAAATCGTTTTCATGATAAAAAGTTGACACTCCATAGTTTATTGATAATGCAGTGTTTGTAGGAGATTCTAGTTCATTTATCCTTTTACCATAGGTTGTATTTTCATCAGGAATAAAAAGCCAATAATTATTTTTGTCAAAGTATAGATTTTTTTGATGATTTATATTTAAACCCTGATTATTTATACCGCTTGCACCTCTACCATAGAAAATAATTTGATCTTCACTATCAAGCTCTCCATCATCTTCTCCAAGGAAATAAATACCTATCTCAATTAAATTGTCACTAATCTGTTTATAGTTTATTATCTCGGTTATATTATTACTACGATCTCTCCCTAGACTAGAATTTGTGTATAACTTAAAACATCTTGGATCGCGATTGGATAGTTCTAGTCCACTATTTATTATTGAAATTACAGGAATTGTATACATTCCATCATCTGAAATTTTAAATCGAACCCATTGTCCATTTGCGGATAATACCTTATTCATTTTTTTCTTATAAAATGGTTTTATCCATTGTTTTGCTATAGGCCAATTAATTACACGATGTTCTAGAAATTTTTTTTGATTATTATTTGGAGATTTATTATTAGATATATTTTTCTTAAAGAGACAGGTTATCCTGATCTGTTTATAATATTGATTTCTATCCTCTTTAGGATCTATTTGCAAAGTTGCAACATTTAAATTTTGCAACTTTTGAATATTAATCCATTTTATACCATTATGTTCTGGCACATACCAACTGTTAGAAATATTATAAATTTTTCCATATTCAATTAATAATTCTGGATATTCCTGATCTGGCAAACCTATTAGTACAGATATTGGTTTAAGATCTTCCTCTGATATTAAATTAAGATTTACTTCAAGAATTAGTTCATGTTCATTTGATTGTATAACTGAGTAATCAATTTCTGCAAATATATTCGCTAATAATATTATTGGTAGAATTCTTTTAATTAACTTCATCGATATCTGAATTTAGATATTTTGGGCCTATTGAGTTTGAATTATGACGATTTAATGATGTATTTTTTATATTATATTAATTACGATTATTTAGTATTTCAGTTCCAATTCGTTAGAAAGGTTAAAATTTTACTATGTTTGATTTTGAAATAATCAAAGATTTTTATACTGGTCTATCAGAGCGAGTAGATTTTGTAAAGAATATACTTAAACGTCCCTTGACTTATACTGAAAAGATTTTATATAGCCACCTATTTGAATTAAAATTTGATGCTGAATTTCTTAGAACTAAATCATATGTTGAATTTGCTCCAGATCGGGTTGCCATGCAGGATGCAACAGCTCAAATGGCATTGTTGCAATTTGTGATGACAGGTAAGAATAAAGTAGCAAAGCCTACAACAGTTCATTGCGATCATCTTATTCAGGCAGAAGTTAATGCACAAAAAGATTTATCAGTTGCTTTGGATACAAATGGGGAGGTATATGATTTTTTAGAATCAGTATCTAACAAATACGGGATTGGTTTTTGGAAGCCTGGTGCAGGAATAATTCACCAAGTCATTCTTGAAAATTATGCTTTTCCTGGAGGCATGATGATAGGAACAGATAGCCATACGGTTAATGCGGGAGGATTGGGGATGATTGCTATTGGAGTAGGTGGTGCAGATGCTGTTGATGTTATGGCAGGTATGCCATGGGAATTATTATTTCCAAAATTAATAGGTATCAAACTTATAGGTGAATTAAACGGGTGGACATCTTCTAAAGATGTTATATTAAAAGTTGCAGGTTTATTATCTGTAAAAGGAGGTACAGGTGCAATAGTAGAATACTTTGGTCCTGGCGCTAAGAATCTTTCATGCACTGGAAAAGGTACAATATGTAATATGGGTGCAGAAATAGGCGCAACAACATCTATTTTTGGCTATGATGAAAATATGACCAAATATCTTCAAGCTACTGGACGTTCTGAAGTTGTAGAATTAGCAGATAATTATAAAGAATATTTACAAGCTGATAAGGAAGTTTACTCTGATCCGGAATCGTATTTTGATCAAGTGATAGAAATTAATTTATCTGATTTAGAGCCTCATTTAAATGGTCCATTTACTCCAGATAGAGCAACGCCGATATCTCAAATGGCCAAAGCCGCGAAAAAGAATAATTGGCCAACCAAGATTGAAGTTAGTCTAATTGGATCATGTACAAATTCATCATATGAAGACATTTCTCGTTCTGCTAGCATAGCAAAGCAAGCAATAGATAAGAACCTTACCGTTAAAAGCGATTTTACAATAACACCTGGAAGCGAGCAAGTCCGCCATACAGTAAATAGAGATGGGTATCTTAGCATATTTAAAAAAATCGGAGGTATTATTTTGGCAAATGCTTGTGGCCCATGTATTGGACAATGGAACAGGCATTCAGATGATCCAGATAAGAAAAATACAATTGTTACATCATTTAATAGAAACTTTGCTAAGCGAAATGATGGTAATCCCAATACATATGCTTTTGTTGGATCGCCAGAGCTTGTAACTGCACTTGCTATTTCAGGAGATTTATCATTTAATCCAATGAAAGACACTTTAATAAATGACAATTTAGAAGAAGTAATACTAGAACCACCAATTGGTTTAGAATTACCTGTTAATGGATTTGAAGTTGAAGACCTAGGTTATCAGGGTCCTGACAAAAATGGTGTTTCGAATGAGGTTATTGTAAACCCTGAATCAAAACGATTACAATTGCTTACTCCTTTTTCAAAATGGGAAGGAAATAATCTAAGTGACTTGAGATTGTTAATTAAAGCAAAAGGAAAATGTACTACTGATCATATATCTATGGCGGGTCCCTGGTTAAAATATCGTGGTCATTTAGATAATATTTCTGACAATATGTTAACTGGAGCAATCAATTATTTTAACAATAAGTCTAACCTAGTGAAGAATCAACTTACTGGAGATTATGGTCCAGTTCCACAAGTACAAAGATATTATAAAAAAAACAACATTATCTCTATTGTAGTGGGGGATGAGAATTATGGAGAAGGTTCTTCCAGAGAGCATGCTGCTATGGAGCCCAGGCATTTAGGTGTACTGGTAATTCTTGTAAAATCATTTGCAAGAATTCATGAAACTAACCTTAAAAAACAGGGAATGTTGGCTCTTACATTTATTGACCCTTCTGATTATGATAAGATTTTAGAAGATGATTCTTTTACATTTCTTGATCTTGATCAGATAGCACCTGGAAGAAACATTGCTTTAGAAGTTAATCATATGGATTCAAGTATTGATATTATTAATTGTAAGCATACGTATAATGATACACAGATAGCTTGGTTCCAAGCAGGATCTGCACTTAATTTGATTCGAGAAAATGAAAGATAAAGTGATACAAATTCTTGTCACTGATCCACTATCAGATGCTGGTATTTCGGTGTTAAAAGATGCAAATATAAAAGTTGTATATAATACTGATGCTAATAAAAAAGATATGTTAAATATAGTTTCAGAAATTGATGGATGGATTATTCGTAGCGGAACAGTAATTGATGAAGATTTAATTCATGCAGCTAAAAAATTACAGGTCATTGGACGTGCTGGTGTTGGTGTAGATAATATTGATATTCCTTCAGCCACTCAAAAAGGAATTATTGTAATGAATACTCCAGATGTAAATACAGTATCAGCGGCTGAGCATACTATTGGTATTATGCTATCCTTAGCTAGAAATATTTCTATTGGTAATCAAAGGCTTAATGCTGGAAAGTGGGATCGTAATAATCTTGTTGGAACTGAGCTTAGAAATAAAACGATAGGCATAGTTGGTCTAGGGAAAATTGGCAGAGAAGTGATGACTAGGTGTTTATCATTTGGTATGCGAGTAATAGGTTATGATCCATATATAACTGACAATGTTTTTAGCTCAGGCGATATTACATTTACTGATTTAGATACTTTGACCAAAGAATCTGACTTTATTACAGTACATGTACCCAAACTTGATTCTACGAATAATATGTTTGATTTAGAACGAATCAAGATGATGAAATCAACAGCTATGATAATAAATGTTGCTCGTGGAGGAATTATTAATGAAGAAGATTTGGCTGTTGCAGTTAAAGAAGGGACAATTGCTGGTGCTGCGATAGACGTTTTTGTGCAGGAGCCTATTGAAAAAGACCATCCTTTTACTAAGATTAATAATATTCTTATGACTCCTCATCTTGGCGCTTCCACCAAAGAAGCTAAAGAAGGCGTATCCGTAACGATTTGTGAATTAGTTCGTGATTATATAATTAATAATAAGCTTTCAAATGCATTAAATATTCCTATCAGTGATATGAATATATTAAAACAAATACAGCCTCATTTATTACTCGCAGAAAAAATGGGTACTATTCAAGGGCAATTAGCTCAAGGCGCTATTCAAAAAGTGAAAGTACATGTTCAGGGACCATTCGATGATTTTAAACCATTTATGTTGGCTTTTATTAAAGGGTTATTAAATGATCGGATTCCTGATAGAGTAAATTTTATTAATGCTGAATTTCTTGCGAAAGAAAGAGGTATAATTATTGAATATGGGGCAAATAACGAAGATGGATCATATACTAACCTCATTAATTCTTGTGTAGTATTTGATAATATGGAAAATATGCTTGATGGAAGCGTTTTTGATGGCAACCAACTGCGATTAGTTAATATTCTAGGATATGATATGGATATAAATCCCATAGGGAACCTTTTATTTGTTAAAAATGAAGATGTGCCAGGTGTAATTGGAAAAGTTGGAACGCTATTAGGTGAACATAAAATTAATATAGGCGCATATCTTTTAAGTAATGCAACTGAAATGGATGAAGCTTTTGCAGTAATAAGATTAGACGCAGAAGTTCCTTCTTCCGTTATTCAATTATTAATTGAAATACCGGAAATTTTATCTGTACAACAAATTATTTGTTAAATATTTAATTAATCTTTGATAATAAAAGAAAATTCTAAAACCCATATTGTTGGTGCTGGAATTGGTGGAATGACAGCTGCTATTAATTTATCTAAATTTGGTAAATCTGTAATTATTTATGAAAAAAACGATAGTATTGGCGCTTCAAGAGATGGAGATTTAGAAGGTATAGAAAACTGGATATTATCAAAGAATTTACCCGAATCAATTGCAGAATGTGGTATAGATTTTAATGGTATTCCCAAATTCCCTATATTTGAATTTTTTGTTCATTTAAATGGTATAAAACCGGTTAAAATTAAATCCCAAGAACCTTTTTTTTATATAGTTAAGCGAGGCACTTCTAGTGATTCATTTGATAATTACTTGGCAGAAATATGTAATAGCTTAAATGTTAAATTCTTATTTAATCAAAATCATGATATTTCAACAGCAGATATAAATGCAACAGGGGCATATCGTGCTGCAGCATATATACGTGGAGCCCAAATTGTAACTGATTTACCAAACCAAGTACATCTATTACTTGGAAAAGAATTTGCACCAAGAGGTTATGCATATTTAATTATTAATGATGGTTTTGGTACTATGGCAACAGCATTCAAGAAAAGCGCAAGAGGAAATGATCCATTAAGTCCTTGTATTCAATATTTTAGAACACTTGGGTTTGATTTCAAGGTTAAAAGTACATATGCTAACCGTGGTAGTTTTAATCTTCCAAATCTCTGGGATATAAAAAATCCTATTAAGATTGGTGAAGCGGGTGGTTATCAAGATTATTTATTTGGTTTTGGTATGAGGATTGCAATGTATTCTGGACTTTCGGCTGCATATAAATTGTCTGGTAAAAATTTCCAATCGAAGATTATTAATCGGGAATTAAATATTAAGAGAAGAATTTCATTCGCTAACAGATTATTATTTGAAAACTTATCAATTAATAATGCTCAATATTGGGTAGCTAGATTTGAAAAAAGTAAAGAACCTTTAAATATTTTAAGAGCAGCATATGATTGGAATTGGAAAAAAATTATTAAAAGTATTAAACTTACTAATCAATATGCGATACGCTTTTCTTAGAGGAGTTCAATTATTTGCGATGATAATTATAATTTCTGGCTTTGTAATAGGAATACGATTACGTAATATGGATATAGAGTTATCATCTTTAGTTATTGGTGCAATAATTTTTTATATGGCAAATCTTTTTCTTGATAAATCAAACTAATGATTTTTTAACTTTAGGATATTATAATGACTAAACTATGGAATGATTTAAAAAAAAATATGAAGGATTGGAGTTCTGCTGCTGTAGAAAAAGCAGAAGAGGTTAGTAAAATTGCAGTTGCAAAAACTGAAGAATTAACCAAAATAAGTAAAATTAAAATTGAAGAACATCAATTACAGCGTGAGTTGTCAGCTTTATATGAAGATATGGGTCGCATGGTTACAAAATATGCAAAAGATGAAAATATGGTAAACTTTTCAGGGAATCAGGAATTTTTTCACCTTGTCGAAAAGATTGATAAAATTCAGTTAAAGATTGATAAGAAAATAGCTGACATTAGAGGCATAAAGGAAGAGTACAATATACCTGATTCAGACGTGGACTATGTAATAGAAAATCCAAGACTAGATACTCAAAATGAAGTAGAAGAAATTGCTGAAGAAAATGATTCTAAAAATGAAAATTCAACTGAATCAATTTCTAAAGAAGATTGATTATACCTGATCTAGATTGAATAATAGATCTGAAACAGATAATAAACGCTCCCTTGAATTATATCTAGACGATATAAAAAAATATCAACCTCTGGACACCGAAGAAGAAATTATATTAGCAGGCCTTGCTAAAAAAGGGGATTTAAAGGCAATAAATAAACTAATCACCCACAACCTACGGTTTGTTGTAGCTGTGGCAAAAAAGTTTCAAGGTCAAGGTCTTCCTTTTGAAGATCTAATCAATGAAGGGAATTTAGGTTTAATCAAGGCAGTAGAGAGATATGATGAAACTCGTGGTTTTAAATTTATTTCTTATGCAGTTTGGTGGATTACTCAAGGAATACGCCAAGCCATTCAAAAAACTGGTAGAGTTATAAGGTTACCTGCACATGTAAGAGAATCTATAGGTAAATTATATAAAAAATCTATTGAATTAGAACAGAATATAGAGAGAGAGCCAACTGCAGATGAACTTGCTGAAATAACAAAAATATCACCAAGTTGGATAAATGATCTAAAACGAATTATTACTGAGCCCGTTTCTTTGGAGGAGTCATTTGGAGATTCTGATACTGCTATATTACATTTGTTAGCTTCAAATGACCCTAGACCTGAAGCGGCCTTAATGAAGCAAAGTATTGAAAAAGAAATTTTATCTGTTTTAGATACATTAGATGAAAGAGAAAAACTAGTTCTTGTTTATTATTTTGGTTTTGAAGGAAAAAAACAAAAGAACCTTCAAGAAATAGGAGATGAATTGCAAATAACAAGTGAACGGGTACGGCAAATCAAAGATAGGGCTTTACAAAGACTTAGACATGTGACTCGTTCTCAATTATTAAAAATATATATTCATTAAATTTTTTGAAATAAATTATTTTGTAATAATTATAGTTTTAATAGTAAAATCTTTCGGAATTATGCAAACAATTATTAACTTCCATGGTTATGCTTAAGAGAAGAAAAAAAATCTCATCTCGAATCGATGATCATCGTTATGCATTTATATCATATGATGATGAGAATGGTACTCAATGGGATTTCTCTAAAAGACAATTATTGATAGTTGTTTTTCTCTGTGTATCAATTGTAGGAACTGGTTTATTTTTTGCTACTGATTATCTTACAAAAATTTTATATCAGACAAAATTAAAGAATCTAAAAAGAGATTATAGTCAATTATCTCTTACGCTATCTAAACTTCATCAACAGATGGATTTATTATCTACGCATGTAGTAAATATAGAAGAAAAAGATCGAGCATTGAGGACTTATGCAAATATGCCTCAAATAGATAAAGATGTTAGAAAATTAGGTATTGGAGGTATGGAGGTTGTTAAGCCTCTTAAAGTAGAAAATCAATTATCAGACCCTGCAAGTAAATTAATTGATATGGAGATGAATGTAGATAATTTAACAAGGAAAGTGAAATTAGAACTTGCCAGTTATTCAAATATTTATAATAAAGTAATAAAAGAATCAGATCGTTTACAATCAATTCCATCTATTCGGCCGGTAAATGGAGGATATATTAATTCAGGATTTGGTTATCGAAATGACCCATTTACTAGTAAACCTCGTTTTCATTATGGCCAGGATATTACTGTTTCTTCTGGTACAAATATTTATGCACCTTCTGATGGTGTAGTTAAATATGCAGCTAGACAGGGAGGTTTTGGAAAAGTAATTAAATTAGACCATGGATATGGATATAGAACAATTTTTGCGCATTTGTCTAAATTTTATGTTAAATGGGGTCAGAAAGTAAAACGTGGCGATCTTATTGGCAAATCAGGGAATACAGGACGTTCAGCAGGACCTCACTTACATTATGAAGTTCATCGTAATGGAGTTCCACAAAACCCATTGGATTATTTTTTCAGTGGGTATATCAAATAAATTAGAGTTTATAATTCACCTAAACTCGGGGTTTCTTAACTAAATATTTATATTATGGGTAAATACTACCTAGAAACTTTTGGATGCCAAATGAACGTGGCGGATTCAGAAATGATTGAAGGGATACTTCAATCAAAAAATTATTTTTCCATCGATTCTATTGATAAGGCTGATATTATTTTTGTAAATACTTGCGCAATCAGAGAACATGCTGAAGAAAAGGTACATTCTCGTCTTGGTGTTTTTTCGAGAATCAAACGTAATAACCCTGAAGTGATTATTGGTGTATTAGGTTGTATGGCTCAGCATTTGAAAGATGATATTCTTGATTCCAAACCATATGTGGATATCATTCTTGGTCCAGATTCTTATAGAAAACTACCAGCATTACTTGAACGTAAAATGGAAGATAAAAAAAATATAGTAGATACTAAATTATCCAGATATGAAGTTTATGATAATTTTTTTCCTTCTAGAAAAGAAGGTATTAATGCATGGATATCAATTATGCGTGGTTGCGATAAATTTTGCACTTTTTGTATTGTCCCATTTACTAGAGGAAGAGAAAGAAGTAGAAGTGTAAATAGTATAGTTAATGAAGTTAAAAAAGCAGTTAATGAAGGATTTATTGAAATAACATTATTAGGTCAGAATGTTAATTCTTATAAATATGAAAACCATACCTTTGATTATTTATTAAAAGAAATAGCAGAAATATCTGGAGTTGAAAGATTAAGATATACTTCCCCTCATCCTGAAGATATGACAGACGATGTTCTATATATTATGGCTCATTATGATAATATTTGTAATGCTGTTCATTTTCCATTGCAGGCAGGATCTAGTAGGATACTCAATCGAATGAATAGAACATATACTAAAAACCATTTTATTAAAAGAGCCCATCGTATTAGAGAAATATTGCCAAGTTGTGGTTTAACTACAGATATAATAGTTGGTTTTCCTGGAGAAACGAATTCTGAATTTGAAGAGACTTTGGATGTTATGAATAAAATAAAATTTGATTCAGCATTTACATTTAAATATTCACCAAGGTCAGGAACAAAAGCTCATGAATATTCTGACCAAATATCTGAAATGGACAAGCATGAAAGATTAGACAAAGTAATTAAACTTCAAAAGGAACATACTTTTATTAGGAATAAAGAAATGATAGGTAATATTGAAAGAGTTCTAGTTGAAAAAAATAGTAAAAGATCTATTAATCAATGGGCTGGTAGAACTGACTCAAATAAATGGGTTATTTTTGATAAAGAAAATGCAAATATTAAGGATATTGTAGATGTGTTGATTACTGATGCAAAAGGAATTAGTTTGCATGGGCATTTAGTTAAAAAGAAAGAAGCCGCATAATGAAACTATTTAAGATCTTTAGTGCACTCTTATTATTAGTGCTTATATTAGTATTTTTATTAAAAAATACTGAAGAAGTGGCTATTGATTTAATTTTTATTCAATATGAACAAGTTAATATTGCTTTTGTTATGATAGGCGCTCTTGCTATAGGTATTTTAATTGGCTATGGAGTAGCAGTAACCTCAATAATTTCAAGCAAATCAGAATCTCGTTCTCTGAAGTTAAAAAATAGGCGATTATCCGATGAACTCAATGATCTCAGAAATGTTGCTATTGATGAGGGTATCTATGATAATGATGATGGAGAAGATTAACTTTGGAATTATTGATTCTTTTATCAATACTGGTGATAACCTTTAGTACCAGTATTTTCTTTTATTATAAAAAAAAACCAATACAAAAGAGTAATTCTAATACACTTTATACGGAAGCATTAAATATGCTTGTAAGGGGTGATTCCGATAATGCTATTCGATTATTACGAGATGTGGTTAAGCAAGATACAAATCATTTAGATGCTTATTTACAGCTGGGAGATATCCTTCGTGAACAGGGTAGCTCGCAAAATGCTATAAAAATACATCAATCTCTTACTGTACGTCCTGGTCTTGATGAGAAGCTTCAGATCCAAATACATCAATCTCTTGCTCAAGATTATTTAAGTATTAATGAGATCGCTTTAGCAAAGAAAGAAGCAGAAATGATCTTAAATATTGATAGAAAAGATTCGTGGGCTACTGAATTTTTACTTGATTTAGCTGAAAAAGCACATAATTGGGGTCAAGCTGCTCAATTATTAAAAACTATAGAAAAAAATAATAAGAGTGATATAACTCGTTTTGCTAGATTTAAAGTATATGAAGGAATGGAGAAATTTGAGAATGAAGATCGCAATGGCGCAGAACAATGTTTTAATAAAGCTATATCATTAGCACCCAATTTTGGATTGTCTCATCTACATCTTGGAAATTTATTTTCTGAAAATAGAAATCTTGTTAAAGCTTTAGAGCATTGGGAGAAATATGCACTGTTAGATACTGAAAATGGTTCTTCTGTATACTCAAAGATTGAAGCGGCTTTATTTGATTTAGGAAGGTTTAGTGAAGTTGAAAAATTTTATCAGCGTGCTTTAAAAAATAATCCTGAAAACCTAAACGCGCTGGCCAAAATTGCAAATGTACTAGAGGAAAAAGGGGAGCGGCAAAAAGCTCTGGAATTAGTTGAAGATGCTCTAAATCAATATAATGATTCAATCAAGTTAAGACTTATGAAATTAAAGCTATCTATTCAACATGCATCTCCTCCGCAACTTGCGCAGCAAATTGATAGAATGATAGAAATTATGACATCACATAAAGAGTGAAAAAATTCAGAAATATAATATTTTATTTTTTTGTTAATACTATTCTTCTCTTTTCTCAGGATATAGATAGATATTTAGGACTTATAAATGAAGGAAGAATTAATGATGTTATATCTGCATTACCTGAATTAGAAGCACTATACAAAAATGACCCATCTGTTTATTATTTGAGGGCATTAGTTACTGAAGATGCAGAAAAAGCCTTAATTATTTATAGAGATATACTTAAAAATTATCCACATCACAAATTTGCGGATGATGTAGCAATGAGGATTGGAGAATATCTTTTTTCAAGAGGTTTATATACACAAGCAAGTAAACAGTTTCGTTTAGTGCCTTTAGTTTATTCTACAACTGATCATGCGCAAAGAGCAACAGATCTTATGGTCAATAGTTATTTAGCCATTGGGCATAGAGATAGTGCTGCATTTTATATTCGTCAGATAAGGTTATTGCATCCTAGTTTAGAATTTGATAAATATGGTTTAGCTTCATTAATAGACCCCCCTAGGGAGGCTAAATTAGTAAAACTAGATGATGCAAAAGTTTCTGCCAAATTAAATAATAGAAAGCCAGTATGGAATGGACCTAAAGCTAATCCAAAAATTCCAAAAACTGGTCCAAGTAAAAGTAAAGACTTTGTTGCTCAAGTAGGTGCCTTTAGTAAATATCAAAATGCACAGAGAATAAAAAACTTGCTGGTTCAGGGAGGATTTAATGCAGAAATTGTTGAAGTCCCCTCAGCTGGAAGACGGCTACACGCCGTACGTATTGTTAGGTTTTATAGTTTTGAGGAGGCTGAAAAAGAAGGAGAACAAGTTAAAATGAAATTTGGCCTTGAATATAGAGTATTAAACCGACCTAAATAAACCTATTGGGAATGATTGCGTGGCTGGTGCCCGCTACGGTCTTCAAAACCGTTGTCCCGATATATTAATCGGGAGCTGGGTTCGATTCCCAGGCGTTCCCGCCATTTAAAAGCCCTGTTTATATATTAATAAACAGGGCTTCCTATTAGAATTAACATAAATATAGTTTTTGATAAGATTCCTTTTTTATAAACTCTAGATATGATGCAAGAAAGAATCATTATTAATGAAGTAGGCTTAAGAGAGTGTTTTCAGAAACAAAAAAAAGTATATAGTGTTGAAAATAAATTAGAATTACTTGATGGATTGATATTATCAGGATTAAAACATATCCAGCTTTGTTCATTTGTAAGCCCAAAGATTATCCCACAGATGGCAGATGCTGAAAAATTATATTTTTCTGCACCCAAGTTAGAAAATATAACTTACAGTGCTTTTATTTTAAATGTAAAAGGCTTAAAAAGAGCAGTCAATTGTGGTTTTAAAAAATTAGAAACATCTATTTCACTAGATGATGAATATGGATTAACTAATACGGGGATGGATGATAAAAGAGCTTTAAATGAATTAAACAAGATTTCAGACTTAGCACATAAGTATGAAATTAAACTTAGGATTGGATTGCAATGTGCTTGGGGACGAAAAAATAACAAAATGAATATTCAAATAATAACTAATAAAATAGATAAAATTTTAGCAATGGATCCCTACAAAATATGTTTGGCGGATACTGCTGGTTATGCAAAATCAGATACAATAAAAAAATATTTGGGAAAAATAATTCCACTGATTAAAGATAAACCTTTGGTTATGCATTTTCATCAGACACAACATGGTTGGAAAGAGAATGTTTATGCTGCAATCGAAATGGGGATAAGAGAGTTTGATAGTTCAATAGGCGGAGAGGGCGGTAGCCCTTTTTTACATAGATCTAAAGGAAATATACCAACAGAAGAATTAGTAAAATTAATTGATGAAAAAGGATATCATAGTGGTATTGATCAATCTGGAATTGAAAAAACAGCATTGAAATTGAATAGAATTATAAATAAGATACCTTCTACAATTGTTTAGTTTAAATAAATGAAAAAAAGGGGAATATATGAAGCTATATCTAGTTCATGCTGGTTTTTATGATGACAACGTTTCTTCTGGTTTCTATGAGTCACACACAAATTATTTTGTAGTTGCGGATAATGTAAAGAGCGCAAAATTAAAAGCTCGTTCAATAAAGGAATATAGAGATAAGAAAATGCATATAGATGGAATTATGGAAGTAAATGAAGTAGATGGTTATAATATCAATTTACTGCCTATTGATATTGGAAATGAATCAGGTGTTAAAAAATATAGCTATGATGAAGTGAAAAAGATTAAATAATTTTCAGCTGTTTTTACATATTATTAAATTTTAAAGTAAAGTTTTTAATAATATTTATTGTTGATAAATCTGAATTGTAGATAGAATACCACCCTTGAAATTCATGGGGTGGATCACCAATAAATTCATCATTCTTTTTCCATATTGATTTGGGTTTTCTTGGTCGTCCAAAACCTCCCCATGCCCAAAAATTTGATCCTACTAAAGGAGAACCATTTTTTGCTTTCAAAAAGATTATATCAAATACCTCATTAAAGTAACTATCTCGAAGTGTTATAGGAGAATTTGAAGAATAATCATTATAATCTCTAGAAATTCCAAACTCCTCTAATACCACAGGTTTGTTTAATTTTATAGCTAATTTCTCATGTTCATAAATATAAGTCTTTACTTTATCTATTGAAGTAGATAAAGATTGATCATTGCTAGGGTTAAACCACCCCCAGTTTTGTATCCATATATGTATAGTTGTGTAATCAATATATTTACTTTCATGATCTTTAATAAAATTATTTCCAGATGACGGATGGGCGGTCGATCCTTCGCTGCCAACTGTAACTAAATGATTTGGGTCAATTTCTTTTATCAATCTAGCAGAAGATTTGATCCAATCTAAAAAATCTTCACGATTATTAATTCCTCTAGGTTCATTTCCTAGTTGCCATGACATAATCGTAGGATCATCACGATATAATTTTCCAGTATATGTATTCTCTCTCAACACAATAAAACGTATATGATTATAATAATGCTTCTTGGCCGCTTTATTAGAATAGAAAGAAGAAGCATATTCCTGATATTTCTGCCAGTCACCTTCACCTTCAATAGGAGGGTAAGGAATTGTCGTTTTATTCTCCCACGAGACATACTGTGCCATTCCACCCGACCAATGCCAGAAATTATTCATGCACATGATTGCTTTCATATCCCGTTTTCCCATTTCATATAGAAGAAAATCTAATCCATCTAATAAATCAGCATTATATTTTCCTGGAGCAGATTGAAGAGAGGGGACAATCCTCCATTTTTCAGAGTCAAGGCCTTCGCTACCTGCCATTACTCGTAAATTCTTTACTCCAATATTACTTAGTAAGTCTAGCTCATTTACTAATCGTTGTCTATCACCACTTTCTCCTTTTGAACCAAGATTCATTCCATACCATAAATTAGCACCTAAGAAATAATAAGGCTTACCGTTAAGAAAGAATCTTTTTCCATCTACCAAAACAAAATTCCTATTTACTTTATAATTTTTTTAATCACTAAGAAACCTCCAATCAAAAGTAGAATTAAAAATAATAGTATCTTTTTCATAAATAATTATTATTGTTTCTAATCAAAAATATGACTGTAATCTGTAATTATATTAAATAAAAATTTTGGTTAAATGGTTCTAAATTGTATCATACAATTTAAGGATACTGCTAATATAATTTTTTACCAATAAAACTCTTTAATTATCGTTAATTATGTCAATACATCCAATAGATATATCAATCGTAGTTTTATACCTAATAACAGTAGTTGTTATCGGAATTTATATAAGTAAACGCGCCTCTCAGAATCTAGATACATATTTTTTGGCAGGTAGATCAGTTCCTTGGTATATATTAGGAATTTCAAATTCGTCATCAATGTTTGACATTACTGGCACTATGTGGCTAGTGCTTATGTTTTTAGTATATGGTGTTAAAGGAGCTTGGATCCCTTGGATTTGGCCAACATTTAATCAAATTTTCCTTATGATTTATCTTTCCATATGGATTCGACGTTCTAATGTGCTTACAGGATCTGAATGGATAACAACTC
Organism: Fidelibacterota bacterium; assembly: GCA_029936965.1. GTDB lineage: Bacteria > Fidelibacterota > Marinisomatia > Marinisomatales > TCS55. Next base: position 73,768 of record JAPYRG010000006.1, on the reverse strand, counting down.
GTTTTGGAGAAGGAAAAGGAGCAGAACTTTCAAGAATTAGTGTATTATTATTTGCGATGATTAGTGTGATTGGTTTTTTAGCTTATGCATTTCAAGGAATTGGAAAGTTTGCTAGTGTTTTTTTTCCATATAATGTAGCTCCTGAAGTTTATGCGATAATTTTTATGGGAATTACTACAGTTTATGTCGTTTTAGGCGGTATGTATAGTGTGGTATTTACAGATTTAATTCAATTTACATTATTAACTATCGTATCAATTGTAATTGGAATTATAGCTTTTAATAGAGTGTCTCCTGAGGCTCTTTATCAATCTGTACCAGATGGGTGGTTTGATCTTTCTTTTGGATGGAAATTAGATCTCGACTGGAGCGAATTAATTCCTGCTGCGAATAGCCAGATAGCTTCAGATGGATGGAATTTGTTTACTATATTTTTTATGATGATGATCTTTAAAGGAATGTTAATTAGTGTTGCAGGACCAACTCCAGGATATGATATGCAAAGAATTTTAGCATCAAAAACTCCCAAAGAAGCAGGTCTAATGAGTGGTATAGTTTCAATATGTCAGATACCAAGATGGTTTATGATAGTTGGGGTAACAACTTTGGCTCTGGTATTTTTTAGTAATGATTTAATCGCAATGGGTGATAAAGTTGATTTTGAATTAGTATTACCTTGGGTAATCAATGAGTTTTTACCTGTTGGATTAGTAGGGTTTGTTCTTGCAGGTATGTTGGCAGCATTTATGTCAACATTTGATTCTACTGTAAATGCTGGTGCTGCATATTTAGTAAATGATTTATATAAACGATATATTAACCCTAATGCTAGTTCACAGATTTATATTAAAGCAAGTTATATAAGCTCATTTTTGATTGTTGGTATAGGAATAATTTTTGGTTTTATGTCAGAATCAGTTAACAGTGTAACGCAATGGATAGTTTCAGGCTTATTTGGAGGGTATACAGCTCCAAATATTTTAAAATGGCATTGGTGGAGATTTAATGGATTTGGATATTTTTCGGGTATGGTTGCTGGAGTTGCTGCAGCTCTAATAATACCTATTATACTTCCAGAACTATCACCATTAAATGCTTTTCCTTTTATTCTATTATTTTCTGGTTTTGCTGGAATTTTAGGAAGCTTATTTACTAAGCCAGATAATGAGAAAACTTTAATGGAATTTTACAAAAATATTCGGCCCTGGGGTCTTTGGAGTCCTATATTGAAGAAAATTAATTCAACTGATAACACTATTAAACAGAATACTAACTTTTTAAATGATTTATTAAATATTGTTGTAGGAATGATTTGGCAAATTAGTTTGGTTTTGATTCCTATTAATTTGCTGGTTTATAAATATTCTGCTTTCTTTTTTTCATTAATTATTGCTATCATAACAACATTATTTCTGAAAAAAAACTGGTATGAAAAACTTGATTCTGAATTCTGATATTAAATAATATCTAAAAAATTCTATATGAAAAATAAAAAAATAAATATTGGTATAGTTGGGTGTGGAAATATTGCTGAAAAATATTTAGAACAAATTAATAATTATAATAATATACAATTAATTGGACTTACGGATATAGATATTGAAAGAGCCAAAAGTTTTTCTAGTTTATATAACTGTCAAGTTTATGAAAGTTTGGATAAAATGTTATCAGATGTAAATATTGATTTAGTAGTTAACCTTACAATCCATCATGCTCATGCAGAAGTCATAGAGCAGATTCTATCTTCAGGAAAACATGTTTATACTGAAAAACCATTAGCAATGAATTATAAGGATGCAAAAAGAATAATTGAATTATCTGAAAAGAAAAATCTTAGACTAAGTAGTGCACCCATAACGTACATGGGCGAAATGCAACAAACAGCGTATAAAAATTTAACTGATGGTCTTCTGGGCAAGATAAGACTAGTTTATGCTGAGATAAACCATGATAGAATTGAAAATTGGCATCCAAATCCCAAGCCATTTTTTGATGTTGGAGTCTTATGGGATGTAGGGATATATGCTTTAACAATATGTACTGCCCTTATGGGATCGATCAATAGAGTTAGTGGATATGGAAAAGTAATTATGCCTAAACGTAGAACATTAGACGGAGAATCATTTAAAGTGAACACTCCAGATTTCATTCTTGCAATACTTGAGATGAATAATGGAGCATTATTAAGATTAACATGTAATTTTTATGCAAATGATTCAAAACAAGATCATGGTATTGAGATTCATGGAGATAATGGCATGCTATATTTAGGGAGTGGGCATGATTTTTCTTCTCCTTTAGAATTTATTGAAATTGGAGGAGAGCCTTCAATTCTACCACCAATACGAAATGGGTATGATGGTACAGAGTATGCTAGAGGATTAGAAGAAATTGCAGATGCGATTCTAAACAATAAGCCACATCGTGCTTCTGCAGAACACGCTGCACATGTTATCGAAGTTATGGAAGCCATTGATAAATCAGTAAAAACTAATGAGTCTATTGATGTCCATTCAGATTTTACACAACCGCCATTAATGGATTGGGCAAGGTGATGTAAAGATGATCATTTTACGATTCATAATTGCAGTTTTAGTCCTCAACACTTTAGGAAATTCTCAACAGCGTAAGATAAAATTAGATATCATGGACAAAAATGATATCAGTTTAAATTATTTATTTTATTTACCAGAAGATTATAAAGATGATAAAGAAAAAAAATGGCCAATGATATTATTTCTTCATGGTATGGGAGAACGCGGTGATGATCTTGAATTAGTAAAAATACATGGAATACCCAAGATAGTTAATTCAAAGAAAGATTTCTCATTTATTGCTGTATCACCTCAATGCCCAATTGAGTTCGTTTGGCGGGATAAAGAAATGTTAATAGCATTAGAATCTTTATTACTAAAATTAGTTAAAAATTTTCGTATAGATAAATCACGAGTTTATGCAACTGGATTAAGCATGGGTGGTAGAGGAACATGGGCTATAGCTGCTTATCGACCAGATCTTTTTGCAGCTGCTGCGCCTATTTGTGGAGGAGGTGATTCAGAAACAGCTTCTCGCTTAACTAAATTACCTTTTTGGGTCTTTCAAGGTGCTCTTGATACAGTGCATTATCCTGAAGAGTCTGAGATTATGATTAAGGCTTTGAAAAATAAAGGTGGAGAAGTTCGTTATACACTATATCCTGAACTACACCATGATTCTTGGACTATTACATATGATAATCCTGAATTATATAAATGGTTTCTAAGTAAAAATAATAATAATAATTAGTTAATGCCAGACTATGATTATATCATAATTGGTTCAGGGTTTGGGGGATCAGTTGCGGCTTTACGTTTAGCTGAAAAAGGATATAAAGTTGCAGTAATTGAACAAGGAAAACGTTATCAATCAACTGATTTCCCTAAAACTAATTGGAATTTTCAAAAATATTTCTGGATGCCAAAAATAGGATTTTATGGAATTCAGGCACTTACACTACTAAAAGATGTATTTATACTTCATGGAGCTGGAGTTGGTGGGGGAAGTTTAGTATATGCCAATAATCTCTTGGTTCCTCCAGATGAAGCTTTCGATAATCCATTATGGGGTGGTCCTGGATGGAAAGATAGACTTACACCATATTATGAGAAAGCAAAAGTAATGTTGGGTGTTACAAAGAGTGAGGTTGTTACACACGCAGATGAATTACTTAAAGAATGTGCTGAAGATGCTGGGGTAGGCGATACATTTCATATAAATGATGTTGGAGTCTATTTTGGAGAACCTGGAAAGAAAGTATCTGATCCATATTTTAATGGAAACGGGCCAGACCGAACAGGATGCATTTTGTGTGGAGGTTGTATGGTAGGGTGTAGACATGGAGCAAAAAATACATTAGATTTGAATTATCTTTATCTTGCAGAGAAACTTGGAGTAGATATTATCCCTGAAACGAAAGTGATTGATGTAAAGTCTGTTGGCTCAAATAAATACAAAGTTTCTGTAAAAAAAATAACAGGTATTTTGAATAGGAAAAAGCAATACTATACTTCAGGAGTTTTTTTTTCTGGAGGAGTTATGGGTACAGTAAAATTATTACATCAATGTAAATTGAATGGATCTTTACCAAAAATTTCTCATCAATTAGGTAATTTTGTCCGAACAAATAGTGAAGCTATTCAGGGCGTAGTTTCAAGAAGGAAAGATGTAGATTTTTCTAAAGGTCTTGCTATTACCTCGGGTATTTTCCCTGATAAAAACACTCATATTGAAACTTGTCGTTATGGTAAGGGGCAGGGCGCTATGTCTTTATTAGCAACATTATTAGTTGATAGACATGATTATATTCCCAGACCAATTTTATGGGTATGGAAAATTATTTGTAACCCATTTGTATTCTTACGAAGCATCAATCCAATTGGTATATCAGAGAAATCAACCTACGTGCTTGTGATGCAGACTATTAGCAATTATATGAGGTTTGATTATAAGCGTAGATGGTGGAGATTGGGAGGCAAGTCAATGAATTCTAATTGCGATACAGATCAAAAGGTGCCAGCATATATTCCTATAGCAAATGAGTATACAAGAAGACTGGCACATAAAATAGGTGGCGATCCTGCTGCAAGTATAACAGAGATTTTTTTAAATACATCTACTACAGCACATATTTTGGGGGGCTGTGTTATGGCAGATACTCCTGAGAATGGCGTTATAGACGATAAAGGACGGGTCTTTGGTTATGACAATCTTTATATAGCTGATGGTTCTATTGTGCCAGCAAACCTTGGTGTAAACCCAAGCCTAACCATTACAGCTATGTCTGAATATATTCTTGATCAGATACCAAGTAAAGGGTAGCAATTTTTAGTGAGAATCTTTATAGATTATAACTTTTTATGAAAAGAAGAAGGAATACAAATTTAATATTTAGATTATTATTCATTTCTTTTATTTTAATTAGATATGTAAATGCAGATGATACATCAGAAATTAAAATAGTTAAACTTATTACTGAATCTAAATATGAATTTCATAATCAATTTGGTGAATATCTTGAAATACTAGAGAACCAAATAAAAACTAATTATGATAAAAGTGGCAACATGTCCTCTGTAGTAAAGTATGAGGGTAAGAACCAATTATTAAGTAAGAATATTTTCTTTTATAATAATGATGGATTGCTTGCTGAACTTTCAAGGTATGGATCAGATGGTTTATTAGTTTGGAAAAATATTTACAAATATGGTAAACATAAGCAAATAATTAATGAAGCATCTTATGATTTTGATGGATCATTAAATTGGCAGGACAAGTATAAGTATAACAATGAGAATCATCTTATAGAAAAGTCTTCCTATCTTGATGGAGAAGGAGAGGAATTTATCAGCCATACATTCCGTTATAATTCAGAAAAACAATTAGCCAAAGAAACTTCCTATTATCCAGATGGGAAAAGAAGTAGTGATTTTATTTACACCTATAATTCAGATGGAAAATTAATTGAAGAAAAATTTTATGATTATAACAAAAATTTAACTTTAAAAGATAAATATAGATATGATCAAAATGATAATCTTAAAGAATGGAATCTTGTTGATAATAATGGAAATCTTATAAATAACTATGAAGGTTTTGCAAAGAAAATATATCAGTATAATAGAGAAGGAAATATTACTGACATTGAGATGTTTAATGAAAATGGAACAGTTGTGCGAAAAATTCTGTATAAATATGGGAAAGATGGTAGATTAATTGAATCTGTAAAATTCTTTGTAAAATTTATGTTTGGGAAGATTCATGAAATCCCAATAGAAAAGAGTTCATTTTATTATGAGAGGTGGTAATTTATATCGTGAGGGATAGGTTAAAATTTTTCCTTGTCGTAATGCTCATAATAACGAGCTGTTCTGATGATTCTCTAAGAATTAAAAAGGTAATAGTAAAAGATAATTCTGCAAGACTCATTGATAGTCCAAAAACAAAATCTCCTATAACCTTTGTTCCTATAGGAACTGAATTAGATGTAATAAAGATAAAAGATGTAAAAAAAGGTCTTTTTAATACGACCTGGTTTCAAGTTGCTTATGATGATACAATTGGTTGGATAAATATGTTTTTTGTAACAATAGATACAAATGCTACAATTGAAGATATGAAAAAGATTGTTGATGCAACTAACCCAGATGACACCTTTAATGATAGCAATGATTATTATGAAGAGGATGAAGAAACAAACAACATGAATGAAGCTAGTGTTTATGATGATTCTGCTATTATTGATAACGATGAAGCCAATAATAATTTAGTAAAGCAGTCCGATGAGATTAGGTTAGAACAGCGAACTGTAGCTCAAACAGATAAAAACTCTCAGAAATTTTATACTGTTCAAATTACATCAGGGAAAGATCTTAATGCTGCAGAATCTTTAGTGCGTGTTGCAGAATCAAAAGGAATTGATGCTTATATACAAAAAGGTTATGTTGATAAGAGCGGTTTATTATGGTATAGAGTTCGTTCAGGCAAGTATCGATCAATAGATGTAGCTCAATCTGTCTCAATTCAAATTAATGAAAAAATGAATACGAATTCATGGGTAGATAATTTTAGATCAGCTGAAGTTGCTAAAGAAGAATTAATACCATCAATTAGCTTATCACTTGAATCTTTACCTCTGTTTAACGTGATTGATCCTTGGATGAAAGAAAATATTATTAACTATAATTCGATAAAATATATTAAATGGTATGATCCCTATATAAGGGGCACATTCCATTTGCAACGGGTTCGATTTAGTATCATAAGCAATCAACAAGAATTACTAATTGATGAACGAGAATTTAAATTTTGGGATGGGGAACTATATTCAGTTTTCAATAATAAAGGAATACAACTTCAGTAATTTTGTATAAGATTTTATCTGTTTTTGATTTATAACACTCATTATTGCCACAATTTCATTTTTAATTAGCTTCTGATCAATATAATGGCGAATGTTTTAATTTTAATTATTTGTTTACTACCAACTGCTATAAACGCTAGTGGAGTAGACATAGATAGTTTAATAATAAGAGAAGATCTTGATGATAAAGGAAAAAGGTATTTACCAAATACTAAGAATCCTTTTGAAGGGAGTGTTTATAAACAATATTCTACTGGTGAAATAGAATTTGAAGGCAATCTTGTATCAGGTTTACAAGAAGGTGTTTGGACTTGGCGGTATATAACTAGTGAAAAAAAGTCTGAAGTGACTTTTGTTAATAATCTCCAACATGGCCCATTCAGATTATATTTTCAATCTGGGGGTCTGCAAGAGTCAGGAACATTCCTTAAAGGTAATAAGGAAGGCTTATGGACTAACTATTATGAATCTCAAAAAAAGTTATCAGAGACTAACTATAAGTACAATGAATTACAGGGAAGATTTACACATTGGCATGAAAACGGGAGAAAATACAGCGAAGTATTTTATACAAAGGGCAAAAAACATCAATGGGAACTTGGATGGCATGAAGATGGTAGTCATCGATTAAAATTATTTTGGTTTCTTGGAGATCAAGATGGTGAGCAGATTTCATGGTTTAATAATGGACAGAAAGAATTTCATTATATTTATGATAAAGGAATTTTGGTAGGGAATATTTATGAATGGTTTGAAAATGGTAATAATAGGTTAGAAGGCTCATTCTTAGATGGGAAGCAAAATGGTGCATGGATTTGGTATTTTAATAATGGTAATCCAGCAATAGAAGGTGAATACTCAAATGGATTTCCTAAAGGAATTTGGCGTTCCTTTTCTGAAGACGGAATGATGATTTATCAAGAAGAAGAGTATGGGCCATGGGTAGAAGAAGAATTAAAATGGTGGACTGGTAATTATAATAAATAGCCCAAATAAAACTAATTCAATTACAAAAGATAAATGAAATTTATAAATTGATTATATGAGAGAAATAGTAGGAAAATATTTAGATACTTATGATCCATTTATTTTATTTGATACAAGTCATATCATTTCAATCGCATTAGCAATATTTCTTTCGATTTTCATTCCTATATTTGCTAAGAAAAAATTATCTGAGCGTTATCAACATATTGTGGGAGGTGTGATTGGATATCTTGTAATGAGTAGTTACATCATTTGGACAGTCTTAGAAATTGTAGCAGGGACATTTGATCTAAAATTACATTTACCTATACATCTTTGCCGAATGGCTAACTTGCTTCTTCCTTTTGTTATGGTTGCAAGAAGTTATCTTTTCTATGAAATTCTTTTTTTTTGGGGACTTTCAGGAATGCTACAAGCTGTTATTACTCCTGATATCGCTGCAGGTTTTCCTCATTTTCAGTTTTTTAGATTTTGGTTTGCACATCATGGTATGATTATAGCTTTAATCTACGCAACTGTAGTTTATGGAATGCGACCAAGTTTGAAAAGTGTATGGAAGGCGATGTTAGCATTAAATATTTTTTTATTGCTCTCGATTATTGCAAATATATTGCTCGATGCTAATTATTTCTGGATTTGTGGTAAGCCAATCAATGAATTAGGAGAACATGTCCCATCTTTATTAGACTATTTAGGTCCTTGGCCTTGGTATATTCTTGCAGCTGAGTTTGTTGCATTAGCACATTTTTTATTAGCTTATATTCCATTTATTTTCATTAAAAAGGGGGAGAGAGCACAATGAATCGAAATTTTACATGGTATTCAATAATCATAATTATTATGATACTTTATTATTTTAGAAGCCAAATTGAGCAATCAGATATGAAACCCCCGATTGCAAATAAGCATCCTCATAAAACTTTTATACACGGTCAAGAAAGAGTAGATAACTATCATTGGATACGCTTAAGTGATGAGCAAAAATCTGCGAAAAATAGTGAGGGGTGGCCAGATAATCAAACAATGCAGGTAGTCAATTATATTAATAAAGAAAATGATTATACTAGCAATAAGTTAAAGCATACGGAAAAACTTCAAAAAAAATTATATAACGAAATAGTCGGGCGAATTAAAAAAGACGATTCATCGGTACCTTATTTTGATAATGGATATTGGTATTATACGAGATATGAAAAAGGGCAGGAATACCCAATCTATTGTCGTAAAAAAGAGTCATTGGAAAATATGGAAGAGTTATTAATTGATGTAAATCAATGGGCAGAAGGGCAAGATTATTTTTCACTAAGAAGTCTATCTGTAAGTCCTAATAATAAATTATTGGCGTTTAGTGTTGATACTCTTAGCCGTAGAATATATACAATTAAAGTAAAAAACTTAGAAACAGGTGAATTATTAGGAGATAAAATTAATGGAACAGAAGGCCCTGTTGCATGGGCAAATGATAATTTAACATTCTTTTATACATTAAAGAATAAAACCACCCTGCTATCAGAAAATATTGCTAGGCATAAATTAGGGACACCTCAATCAACAGATGTTATAGTCTTTAATGAGAATGATGATTCATTCTATATTGGAGTTTATCGCTCCAAATCAGATAAATATATTATTATTTATAATAGTAGTACGCTAGTTAGTGATTATCACATATTGAATGCAGATAGCCCTAGAGGAAAGTTTCAACAATTTACCCCAAGAGAAAAAGAGCATGAATATTCTATAGAGCATTTCAAAGATAAATTTTATATCGTAACTAATTGGAATGCGATGAATTTCCGATTAATGGAAACATCTGAAAAATCAACAGAAAAACAACACTGGAAGGAAGTTATATCTGATAGGAAAGACGTATTTTTGAATGATATAGATGTATTCTCAAACTATCTTGTAATTAGCGAGAGGAAGGATGGTTTACCCCAAATCCGAATAATCGATCAAAATAATGGAAAAGAGCATTACCTTGATTTTGGTGAAGAGGTTTATTCTGCTTATACATCTATAAATCTTTCTTTTGATACGAAGCTTCTTCGATATCAATTTTCTTCTTTAATTACTCCTCCATCTACTTATGATTACAATATGGATTCTAGAAAATCCAAACTATTAAAACAATCAGAGGTAGTTGGCGGTTATGACCCCGATAAATACCAATCTGAAAGAATATATGTAACTGTTAGAGATGGAAAAAGAGTACCTATTTCAATTGTATATAAGAAAGGTATGAAGCGAAATGGGAAGAATAATTTATTATTATATGCTTATGGCTCATATGGTAGTACAATGGACCCCTCATTTAATTCAAATCGTCTGAGCCTTTTAGATAGAGGATTTGCTTACGCCATTGCTCATATTAGAGGAAGTCAGACTTATGGAAGAGGATGGTATGAAGAGGGTAAAATGTTTAATAAGATAAACACATTTAATGATTTTATTGATTGTAGCAAATTTTTGATTCAAAATAAATATACGGATCCTAATCATTTATTTGCTATGGGAGGTAGTGCTGGCGGATTACTAATGGGTGCAGTAGTAAATATGGCTCCTGATCTATATCATGGAGTTGTTGCAGCAGTCCCTTTTGTAGATGTAATCAATACTATGATGGATCCATCTATTCCTCTTACTTCAAATGAATGGGATGAATGGGGAGATCCTAGGAATAAAGATGAATACGATTATATCATGAAATATTCTCCATATGATAATGTTTATAAAGTTGAATATCCAAATATGTTAGTTACTGCAGGATATTTTGACTCTCAGGTCCAGTATTGGGAACCTGTAAAATGGGTTGCCAAACTGAGAGAATATAAAAGTGGAAATAATGAACTTTATCTATATACGAATATGGATGCAGGCCATGGAGGAAAATCAGGGAGATTCCGTCGTTATAAAGAACTTGCTCTTAATTATGCATTTTTGATTGATTTAGCTGGGATAAAATATTAGAATTATTTCTTATGAATCTTTTATCAATAAATCCAGCTAATAATAAAATATTAGAATCACATAAAGAGATTTCTACAGAGAATATTAATCAAATTATTAATTCATCGTATAATACTTATTTAGAATGGCGGAATAAAAGTATTGCGTATCGATCAAAGAGGATGAGAGACCTTGCTGAGTTATTAAAACAAAAAAAAGAAAAACTAGGCGCTTTAATGACTCAGGAAATGGGCAAGCCAATTAAACAAAGTATAGCTGAAGCTGAGAAATGTGCATGGGTTTGTGAATATTATGCGGATAATGCGGAACGATTTTTATCTAAAAAAGAAATAGCTACTGATTCCAAAAAGAGTTTTATATCATTTCAACCAATTGGATTAGTATTAGCAATTATGCCATGGAATTTTCCATTTTGGCAAGTGTTTCGTTTTGCTTCGCCAACTCTAATGGCTGGAAATGTGGGAATCTTAAAACACGCTTCTAATGTCCAAGGGTGCGCTAAGCAAATTGAAAAATTATTTTTGGAAGCTGGTTTTCCAGAATATGCTTTTAGCAATCTAGTTATTGGATCAAATAAAGTCAGTAATATAATTAATAATCCTTTAATTAGAGCTGTAACCTTAACAGGTAGCACCCCTGCTGGAAAGTCCGTCGCATCTATTGCGGGTTCACTATTAAAAAAGACTGTTCTGGAGTTAGGAGGAAATGATCCTTACATTATTCTAGAGGATGCTGATCTTAATAATGCAGTCGAATCTTGTATTGCGGGGAGAATGCTTAACGCAGGTCAAAGTTGTATTGCAGCAAAACGTTTTATCGTTGTTAAATCCCGTTTAGACGAGTTTATTGATAAAGTTGAACAAAAAATTAATAATATGAAAATGGGAGATCCATTTGATTCAAATATTGATATTGGTCCAATGGTCAATACTGATGCTAGGGATGAATTACACCAACAAGTATTGATGAGTATTGAAAAAGGTGCAAAATTAATCTCAGGAGGTAAGATTCCTGAATCAGATGGCTCATTTTATCCTCCAACCCTATTAACAAATGTTGAACCAGGTATGTCTGCCTTTGATGATGAGTTATTTGGCCCTGTTGCAGTAATAATATCCGCTAAAGACCAGGCGCATGCTATTGAGCTTGCAAATAAAACTAACTATGGTCTTGGAGCGGCTATATTTACTGCAGATCTAGATAAAGGAGAGAAGATTGCAATTAACGAATTAGAAGCTGGATCCTGTTTTGTAAATGACTTTGTAAAGTCTGATCCAAGACTCCCATTCGGGGGCATAAAAGAATCTGGGTATGGTCGTGAATTATCTGAGTTTGGGATATTAGAATTTATAAATATAAAATCAGTAGTAATACAATGAAGCGTCTTTTAATAATAATTATAATCTTAATTATTTATACCCCAGCACAACAAATGGATCGTTTATTTTGGAATGGCGGTGATTGGAGAAGGATAGAGAAGACTGCTAATTATGATCCAGAATTAACATATATGATGAAGGTTGGATATATTAATGGTGTATTAGATGCTAGATTATTTTATTATTTGAAAGCTTGGACAATGGAACAAGCTTTTGCAGATAGTTTATATGCTGAGACTGTTGATTATTTATCACCAAGAGAGTTAGTAAAAGTCTTAGATAATTTTTATGCAGATCCAATAAATGGTTATATCCCATTACCTTCAGCAATAATAATATGTAATATGTTTGGTGAACGTATTCCTATGGATAATATTGACAAATATATACGTCATTCAAAGGAATGGATTAACCGAATGATATTAGAGAATAATCAGTAGGAATAGTATGCTTTCCCGCAAAATAATTTTAGTGGGATATATTTTTGCTATCCTTTTAGCTCAAAGAGAAAATCGAATATTTTGGGATGGAAGCAATTGGAATCGTATATCCGCAAAGTTAGGAAAAGGGAATGAATCAGTTTATCAAATTAAAGCTTCACATTTAAATGGATTATTAGATGGAAGACTATATTATTATTTAAAAGCATGGGAGGTAGAACCGCTATTAGCGGAAGGCACATATAACGATCCATTAGACCTTTTAAGACATAAAGAGTTAATCAGTGCATTAGATAACTTTTATTCTGATCTTAAACATAACTCTATACCTGTCGTTTCAGCAGTGATTATTGAAAATATGAGAATTGGCGGAATATCAGAAATAGCAATCTATAGATATATTGAAGAAATACGATTCTGGGTAAGTAGTATACGAGCAAGTGCAGATTCTATTTCAGTTGAAATTCTTGCAGCAAAATTAGATAAACATCTATCAAAGCCATTTGATATTAGTGAAAGATATGGTCGAGGACCCGACTATAAGCGAAAAGAAGTTCTAATAAAGCCTAGTTCACCTTTAAGAAAAGATGAAGAAGATAAATCTTCTTGGTATCAAAAATTCACAAAAGGATGGGGCGTTGGAATATCAGGAGGAATAAATCAGTGGAATAGTATGGATAGTCTTAATTCATCTGGATCAAGCTACAATTTTATCATTAAAACACCTTTACATTTTAGAACCGACAATCTTGAATCGATAATTCGATTTGAAACAGGGGTAATTAATTTTTCTTCGAATCTTAATGGACAACAAAATTCTTTATTTGTTCAAGTTGGACTTAGAGATTCAAGTATCCCAATAATAAATCGTATTAAGTTTGATATTGGAGTTGGATCGGTTATTGGTACTAGATCTTTTAGTAGTGGATTCAATTTTTCTGTAAGAAAGAATAAATTAGATTTAATAACGAGGTTTTATTCTTCTGGAACTTCAAATAAAGCCCAATTGCCTTCTAATTGGGTTTTATTTTCTATGAAATTTAACTTTTAGTCTACCCGATAAAATCCTATAGCGGGATGGTAGGTGTAAACTCGATAATCATTTCGAAATCGCACTTTTCCAACATAGAATTCATAACGATCAGGACGTGTTTGATTTAATGGAAATACTATAAATTTGGAGACTGATTGTTTTGGCTTTAGCACTCCATCTGCAAGTTCTAAGAAAGTTATACGTTTTTCAGATATTACACTTCCTTTATTGTTTATTTGCAATAGGAACCCATCTAACTTGCTTATCTCTCTTTTAGAATTATTATCAATTTGGACTACGATACGAATCTGATTATCATTAACAAGCCTTTCTCTAAGATTGATTTGAAGAAGATCTTGATTGCTATCGCTTCCATAAAGGAAAGCAAGGAATCCTAAGAATAACATTATATTCATACGCTAAATTCGCAATCTAAATATAAAATCAAAAGGAAAAGTATTATTGGATTATTTCTGGATCATTATTAAAAGATAACAGTATAAATGATTTAATATTTATTTTTAATAATTAAGTAATTTAAATGATGAAATTTGTTTTAACATATATATTGATAGAAAAAGTATTATGAAATTTCCAGAGATTTCTAAGACCCATTTGATTTTATTTTTTTTGACAATTATATCAACGCTCATAGCAGGTTCGATTATGCAAGGAGGAAATCCTTTAGGGATCCCTGCTGATATTATTTTAGGGATACCATTTTCTATAACATTAATGTTAATATTGGGCTGTCATGAGTTTGGGCACTATTACTACGCGCTTAAACATAATGTAGATGCAACTTTGCCATATTTTTTGCCTGCACCTCCATACTTATTCATTATTGGCACATTTGGTGCGTTTATAAAAATAAAGTCCCCTATATATAAAAAAGATGCCCTTTTACAAATCGGTGCAGCAGGGCCTATAGCAGGCTTTATTATTGCTGTACCAGCATTGATTATAGGTTTATTGTTGTCAGATGTAATAGCAATTAATGATCAATACAAGGGCATTATTCTAGGTGATTCTTTATTAATGAAAATTTTTACATCTATTATTTTTCCAGATCTTATTGATGGGCATGATATTTTACTACATCCCGTTGCATTTGCTGGATGGATTGGTTTATTAGTTACAATGCTAAATTTATTGCCAATTGGTCAATTAGATGGAGGTCATATAGCTTATGCAATGCTTGGTAAAAAACAAGGGCTTGTTGGCTGGATTACACTTTTAACTTTGTTTCCTCTTAGCTTTTTGTCTCTGAATTGGTTGATTTGGGGTTTATTGATCCTTGTATTAATGCGTTCTGCAAAACATCCGCCTATTCATGATATTCTTACTCCACTATCTAAGAAAAACAAATTTATAGGTTATCTGTGTTTACTTATTTTCATATTATGTTTTATTCCAACTCCATTTCAAATATAGGATGAAACATTTTTATATAAATTTCTTACTAATTGGATTATTATTATCGCAGTCTAGAATAGGAGATTGGAATGCATATACATCTCCATTACACATAAATAATTTGACCGAATATAATAATCTAATTATTTGCGCAACTGATGGCGGTTTACTACTCTATAATAAAAATCAAAATAGTTTTTCGACCTTAACTGTTGTTGATCAATTAGAAGGCACCGCAGTTAATGTTGTTGAAGTAGGAAATGATAGTCTCATATGGTTAGGAGGGGTCAGTCCGCATGGTTTTGTTCAAATTTATGATATAAATAATCATCAAAGTATTGCACAGTTTGATTTTGGATTAACTAAAATTATTGATATCTCTATTTCAGACTCCATTTGTTTTGTTGCATTTCTGGATAATCAAGATTGGGGTGTTATGGAATTTATTATTGATGAAAATGAATGGATATATAGAGATATATATAGAAACTGGCCTATGAATTTTGATTTAATAAACTCTATAGAAATTTCAGATGATAAGGTTTTAGTTGGAACAGATCAAGGTCTCTTAATTGGGAATTGGAAAGAGTCTAATTTAAAGGATCCTAATAATTGGCAACAATTTGAAATAGAATTATTTGGAGAGGTTCATCTTTTAGAATCAAATGCAAATAAAATATTATTAGTATATAATAATAGTATATATGTTTTAAATCTCGAAGAGCAGATTTCATTAGAAATAATTTGGGATTATTTAGATCCATCAGAACAATTAATTGAAATCATTAAAGACTCTGAAGGAATTTTTTGGGGAATTCTTGATACAAAGATAATAAAATTAAATAATTCAGGAATAGAATGGTATTTAGATACGGAGTATAATTATTCTTTTACCTCTCTTGCAGGATTTTCAAAAGACCAATTATATATTGGATCGCAACAAGGAATTCTAGTTTTAGATAAAGATACTAAGATAATTAACTATGAAATTCCGAATGCACCTTTAACAAATCAGATATCTGCTTTAACTGTACTCGATGATGGAAGATTAGTTGCAGGTTCAAAATATGGTATCTCTATTAAAGAATCATGGGGTTGGAGAAATATTTCTGAAGCAGATGAAATAAATATTTCTGATTCTTTTGACCCGTCAAGATATGTTATTAATTATTTGCCAATAAATTTTGGTGGATTCATTTCAGATCTCGAACAAGGCCCTGATGGTTTACTATATTGTGCAATACGTGGCACATATCCTGAGCCACGACGGCATGGTGGTGGTATCGTAATTATTGATGTTGATGATCTTGAAAATTTTACTCTTATTGATACAGCATATTTAGATTATTTTGCTGATGAATATATGATAGTAAAGGATATTGAGTTTGATCAATATGGTGTGATGTGGGCAGCGAATGCTTATGCAACTACTAGAAGGGAACCAATTGCTGTAAGAGATATAAGTAATGAATGGAGCTCGATTAGTTTAGCTAGCTCAAACAATATTTTAAGTTATACTCCTAATACAATTGGGTTTGATTCCTTTAATCGTGTTTGGATTGGCTCATTTGAAGATGATTTAAATAGTCCTCCGGCGAAAAATGGTGGTCTAGCGTTTATGGATTATGAGGGCAGCATCTTAGAACCATCATCTATTGATTGGGGACAGATTGATATAAACCCAGGATATAATAATAATACAGTCTGGTCTTTAGTGATAAATAATGAAGATATTCTATATCTATTAACACCTATTGGATTAAAGCAAATAACTCTACAATATTCTAATTCAAATCCTATTAAAAGATATGGATATACATATTTCCCAAATATTTCATTTGGTAAAGGTTCTAAATTACATATTGATTCTAGAAATAATATTTGGGCCTCTTCTCCAACGGATGGAGTGCATATTCTTACTGAGGCTTCAACTTATTGGCCAGATATTGAAGGTATTAATGAAAATAACAGTTTACTATTATCAAATAAAGTATCAGATATCGCTTTTGATAATAATAATGGCCTTGCCTATATATCAACAAATAATGGAATTAGTGCATTACGTATTCCATTTGCCAAACCAAAGGAAAACTATAATAATATAAAAATTTTCCCTAGTCCATATGCCTTACCAAACAACTCGCCTCTTGTTATTGACGGTTTGATGGATGGGACTATTTGTAAAGTACTAACTATTACGGGGAAAGTATTAAGAACACTTCCGATTTCTAATAAAGGGGTAAATGGATATCAGGCTTTTTGGGATGGAAAGGATGATCAGGGAAGATGGGTTAATACTGGTATATATTTAATTAGTTTTACAGAACTTAAAGGGAAATATAGTTTTGAAAAGATTGCTGTAATAGAAAACTAAATAAGTTACTTATTACGTTTTCCTATGTATAAACTTAGGCATTAGACCGAAATCTTGTTCCAATTCATTTGCAATTTTTCTTATTATCTTTTTTCGCTCATTATAAGGGATAAATGCACTTTTTATAGCCATAATAATCATTTCCCTAAAGTCATGCAGTTTAAATCCAAATAAGTTATGAGCTAATAGGTATTCATTAGTAAGGTTTGTTCCTGATATTAATCTATTATCTGTATTTAGTGTAACTCTGATGCCTTGATCATAATAAAATTTTAATGGATGAAATTTCAATGATCTAATAGAACGTGTTTGCCAATTAGATGTCAAACATACTTCTAATGCTATTCGATGGTCATTTATATAATTCATTAAATCTTTATCTTCCTTAAGTCTTGTTCCATGACCAATTCGGTGAGCTCCGCAGTGATGAATTGCTTGATGAATAGAGCTCGGACCAAATGCCTCTCCAGCATGAATAGTTGCATTTATATTATTATTTAAAATCATGTAAAAAGCTTCTCTATGGTCTTTTGCAGGAAAATTTTCTTCAGCTCCTGCTAAGTCGAATCCAACAACGCCCTTATTTTTATAGCGAACAGTTAAGTCTGCAAGTTTTAAAGATGCTTCTGAAGATATGTTCCTTATGCCACATACTATGATACCTGATTTGACACCAAAATCTTTTTCTCCACGTTTTAAGCCTGCTCTTACAGCCTCTACAGAGTCACTAATTGTCATATCTTTTTCTGTATGGAGTATTGGTGAATATCTTACTTCTATATACCGAACATTTTCTTTCGAAACATCTTCAATTAACTCATAAGAAGTTCTTTCAAGTGCTTGTGGTGTCTGCATTACACTTAATGTAATATCAAACCTTTTAATGTAATCTTCTAATGATCCTCTCTTCTCACCAATAGTTAATAGTTTGGATAATTGATAAGGATTAGATGTAGGTATATTAATTTTATCTTGATCTGCTAAGTCAATAATTGTGGGGATTCTTAACGAACCATCAAGATGACAATGAAGTTCAACTTTAGGAAGTTTTTGAAGTAGCGATGTATTTATTTTCATTTCTTTATCGCTGTATTATAAATCCAATAAATAATAGCAAGAAAAGAAAATATTCCCAAGATATCATATCCAGGGAATGTTGGCCACCAATCTTTGCTTCCTGTTACAAAGATAGGTATGGCAATAAAAATTGCCATTAAAGTTTCTCCAGTAATTAATCCTGAAGCCAGAAGTAGTCCATTTTCTTCAGAAGCTGCAGAAGTTCCAGTTTTTTTGGCTAGATGATTAATCATTCCTCCAATAAAAATTGGCACAGTTAATTCGATTGGCAAATATATCCCAACTGCAACTGCTAATACAGGTATGCGAAATTCAGAACCACGTTTTTCCTGTCTAATATCTAATAAAATGATAATAATAGCTATAGCGGCGCCTATGTAAACAAAATTCCAAGGAAGATTACCTTTAAATACACCATCAGCAACAGATTTCATAAGCGTAGCTTGCGGTGCCGATAATGATGGTGATCCTATGGTATATGCTGTATGTAAAATATCCAAAACAAGCCCAAGCACAATAGACGCACTTAAGACTCCAATGACTTGCATAATTTGCTGTTTCCAAGGTGTCGCCCCTAATATATGTCCAGTTTTCAAATCTTGTAAATTGTCTCCTCCAATTGCTGCAGCACAACATACAACTGCTCCTATCATTATTGCCCCAGCGGAGCCAGAACTATTATCCGGTCCTAAAAGGAATAGTAATAAAAGAGATGAAAATAAAATGGTTGCTATAGTAACACCTGAAATAGGATTATTTGATGAGCCTACAACACCAGCCATATATGCTGCTACGGCAGAAAATAAAAAACCAAAAATCATCAATATGAATGTTAATATTATTGCAATGCTTATAGATTGTATTATATCTAAATAAAGAAGAAAAACTGGTATTAGCATAATAAGTAAAACTATCCCAACATAATTAATTGGAATATCTTGTTCTTCATTTGGAGTAGTTGTCTTTACTCCTTTTATAGCTTTTAAACTATCTTGAATTCCAATAATTAGAGGATTAAAAAGTTTAATTAATGACCATATTCCACCCACGACCATAGCTCCAACACCCAAATATCTGATTTTCGAGTTCCATATAGAATATGCTGCATTCAATGGTTCGCCTTCAAATCCATTTATAGCAGAATATATAGGTATAGCAATGCCCCAAGAAATAAGACCACCAATAACAACAAGTATTCCAATGTTACGTCCTACGATAAATCCTACAGAAAGTAAAGCAGGTGATAAATTTGTACCTAATCCAAATATTACGTTCCCAAAATTTATTGCTTTTTCTACGACAACATTCCACATAGAAAAACCAAGTTCTGATAATTTCATTAATCCACCGGCTAAACTGGACATAAGGATCATCTTCAATCCATTGCTAGAATCAATATCTGAATTTGTTCTAGCTTTTTCACCTGCTTTCAGTACTTCCGCTGTTGCAATACCTTCAGGATATTGAAGTTTGGCAACTAAAATAAAAGCTCTTCTTAAAGGTACTGTGAACATTACTCCAATAATACCACCAATAGCTGAAATTTTTGCTACCTCGAGATAATTAAAATCCTGCCAATACCCCATTAATAATAATGCTGGAATAGTGAATATTACACCAGCAGCAAGAGATTCACCGGCAGAAGCAGCTGTTTGCACTAAATTATTTTCCAAAATATTTGATTTTTTAAATAAAGAAAGTATGCCCATTGATATTACAGCTGCTGGAATTGATGCTGATACAGTCATTCCTGCAAATAAACCAAGATATGCCATGGCCCCAGATAATAACATAGATAGTATTATTCCAAGGACTACTGCTTTGAAAGTGATTTCATTTTTCATATTACTATTTCAAAGTAAATTACCTGAAACTAGCTACATATTATAATCTTGGCAAGATTGATAATTTCTTTCCTATTTGGCCAAAATATCTTTCAATGTAAATTTATAATAACAAGGGGTGCTGTTTAATTAATATTGAATGGCTGAGAGCAAACCCTTTGAACCTGATATGGATAATGCCAACGTAGGGAGATACTATGAACTGCAAAACATTCACTTTTAATTTAATTTTTTTTACAACAATTCTATTTGCTCAGATTTCTGGTATAGTAACAGACTCAATTAGTGGTAAATCTATAGAAAATGTTAATATAACAGATGGAGATTTAGGAGCTATCACTAATTCAATGGGTGCATTCTTTATTGATGTCTCTATAGGTACAGAATTAGAATTTTTGCATATAGCTTATCAATCAATCTTTCAATCGGCGCAGGAAGGTATGTTAGTAAAACTAATTCCAGCAGTCATTGAATCAGATCAAATAATTGTGAGGGCAGGGCTTTCAGATGAATCCGTCCAAAATGCAGTAACAAGCATTCATGTATTTACTGATGATCAAATTCGCGAATCTGGAGCTGATAATTTTCAAATATTAACAGAGCAAATTCCTAATTTAAATTGGGCAGGAGGCACGAGTCGACCAAGATATTTTCAAATTAGAGGAATTGGAGAACGAAGTCATTATTTTGGTGAAGGACCTCCCAACTTTTCTGTGGGATTCGTTATAGATGATATGGATTTTAGTGGACTAGGGATGATTGGGAATTTATATGATTTGGATCAGATAGAAATTTTTAGAGGACCACAATCATCTGTTTATGGGGCCAATGCTTTAGCAGGATTAATTTCGCTTAAATCTAAAGATCCTATAGAAAAGCCCGAAATGGGTGTGTCGGTAAGCACAGGTTCAGATAACCATTTTGGTATAAATAATTTTTTTAATTTGAAAGCTATAGATGGTTTAAATATCAGGGTTTCTGGAAGTTATAATTACATTGATGGATTTAGAGAAAACATATCTCAAAATATTTCTAATACTAATAAGCGAGAAGAAATGTTCTCTAGAATGAAATTGAATTTTAAGCCAGGTCAAAAAATAAATCTTTTGGCAACTTTAATTTATTCGGAATTAGATAATGGATACGATACCTGGGCGCCAAATAATAATACAGATTTCAAGACCTATAGTGATGATAATGGTAAAGACAGTCAATCATCTTACGGTTATTCTCTCCGCACAAATTTTGATGGTTATTACAATTTCACCCTTATAACTTCATTTACTAAAACTGATTTAGTGCATTCCTACGATAGTGATTGGGGGGATAGTCTTTATTGGGCCACCAATCATGATTGGAATCCAGAGTCCTTTCCAGATATCTATTATCTGTACAAATATTTTGATCAAAATCATAAAAGACGTTCAAATATTACTCATGAATTACGGTCTTCATTTGGTCCTATTTTATTTGGGTTTTATTTTAAAGATTTAAATGAAAAAGATAAGGCAATGGGCTGGTTGTTTGATGGATCCGCAACTGATGCAACAAGTGATTTTCGGTTTAAAACGATAGCTGGATACTCACAAATTAGATTTAATTTTTCATCTTCTTTGAATTTCAAGGCAAATATTCGAATAGAGCACAGTCAATATGATTATAGCGGAACTTCACAAGGCTATAATGAGAATTGGGAAAAAGTATTTTTAGATACAGTTCAATTTGATAATAATGACAGGATGGTTGGATTTCGAGGTGCATTTACCTATTATAAAAATGTGTCAACTAGATATTATAGTTCATTTTCCCAAGGATATAAATCTGGGGGCATAAACCAACAACCTTATTTATCTGATTCAAGTCGTCCTTATGACCCTGAATTTATTCAAAGTTTTGAGTTTGGATTAAAGCGAAAGACATATGCTAATAAAACAAACTTTACATTTTTCTTTAGTAATAGAATAAATCAACAAGTTTCAGTATCAAGTCAACAAGATGAAGGAAACCCAAATAGTTTTTTATTTTATATTGGAAATTCAGGTTCAGGAAAAAACAGTGGTATTGAGTTTGAGCATTCACAAGACATATTGAAGTCTTTATCATATGATGTCAGTATTGGAGCATTAAATACTTGGGTAGATAAATTTGCCTATATAACTGTAAATGGTGAAGAATATGGTGGGGATAGAGAAGCCTCTATGGCTCCTAGATTAATGGGCTCATTCGGGTTTCATTATTCAATATTAGATTTCTATATTATTACAAATACTGCTTATAAAAGCGAATACTATTTTTCTGATAGCCATAATAATAAATCAGAACCATACTCAATAACTAACATAACTATTGGAATATCATTCAAGCGATTTGATGTAAAGTTTTGGGTTCGCAATATTTTTGATACACGTTATGCAGTTCGAGGTTTTTACTTTGGTTTAATTCCGCCTGAATACAATAATGAACTTTGGTTGAGCTATGGAGACCCTAGGCAATTAGGCCTGACTATAGATTATAATTTCTAGTATATAAATGAATTAATCATTAGAAGGATCAATTTTTCGACGGTCCTTTTTCTTTAAGCTTTGAATACGTTTATCTTTTAATCTTTTTTCAATACTGCTTTTGCTAGGGGAAGTCGATTTTCTATCTTTTGGTTTTTTTGATGCTTCTTTTAGTAAATACACTAATTTATCTAAGGCATATTTACGGTTAAGAATTTGAGATTTGTGCTTACTAGATTCAATAATTAAATCTCCATTTTCTTTTAATTTTGATCCAGCTAGATTTTTCAATCTGCTAAGCATATTATTTGAAATTTCTAAAGATTTGATAACATTAAAACGAAGTTGTACAGCAGTGGAAACTTTATTAACATGCTGTCCCCCTGGACCTGAAGATCTAATAAAGGTCTCCTTTATGTCTTTTTTGTTCACATATATATTATTTGAAATCTTTATCATGCAGGTTTAGTCATTAATAGCGATAGAATATTACTATTTAGATAGAAGAATATCAAACACACTCATAGTGTAATTTGCTAGTTGAGCTTGCTTAGACATAATGGTAACTTCATTGACCGATGAACACAAAGAAAAGCAATCGAAAACGTATGTTCCTTATTGATGGTTATGCGATGTTATATAGAGCTCATTATGCAATGATACGAAATCCATTAATTACATCGTATGGATTACCAACAAGCGCACTTTTCGGATTTTTAAATCAGTTGTTCAGAATCTTGAATAAAGAAAACCCAGATTACATAGCAACAATTTTTGATAGAAAAGAAAAAACATTCCGGCATAAAAAATATCCTGATTATAAAGCTAATAGAGACCCAATGCCAGAAGAGCTGCAAATACAATTGCCACATTTATGGAAATTAATTGATGCTTTGGAAATCGCAAACTTATCTAAAAAAGGTTATGAAGCCGATGACATTATTGGAACATTGGCCGTTGATGGTACAAAAAATGATTTAGAAGTATTTATTGTTAGTGGAGATAAAGATTTTATGCAGCTTATTAATGAGAATGTCTTTCTATATGCACCAGGAACAAAAAATAAACCTGACAAAATTTATGATAAAGATGGAGTCAAAGATCGTTGGGGCGTTCCTCCTGAAAAAATTATAGATCTGTTTGGTTTAATGGGTGACTCATCTGATAATATCCCTGGTGTATTAGGAGTTGGGCCAAAATCAGCAATGAAGCTCATTAATGAGTTTGGGACCTTAGAAGAGACTCTTAATAATGCAGATGTTGTAACAAATAAAAGAGTCCGTAATGGTTTATTAGAAGGGAAGGAAAGTGCCATAATAAGTAAAGATCTTGCTACGATAGTTACTGATGTCACTTTAGATTATAAAATTGAAGATTTTAAGAATAAGGATTTAAATATTAGTTCATTAGAGTCCTTATTAACAGAATATGAGTTTCACGCTCTTATAAATCAATTGCCTGGATTTCCTAAATCCCCAGATGCATCTATTAAAAAATTAAAAAAAGATTATAAGATCATTCAATCTTTAGATGAGTTGAATAAATTTGTTAAATCAGTGAATCGAAATAATCTGCTATCCTTTGATATTGAAACAGATGGGTTAAATCCTATGCAGAATCATATCATTGGTATAAGCTTTTCTTCTAAAGAGAATACCGGAGTATATATTCCTATAGAATTTAAAAATAAATCAAAAAATCTATTTGGAGGCGATGATATCTCGACTGTAATTGATATTATTCGTCCAATGATGGAAGATGAAAATATTTTGAAAACTGGCCAAAATGTTAAGTTTGATATGTTGATTTACAAACGATATAGTATAAATGTTAAAGGATTGATATGTGATAGTATGTTAGCAGCACATTTGTTAAAACCTGAGGCACGTTCTTACAAGTTAGATAATCTCAGTATTGAATATCTTAATTATAGAATGATTCCTATTGAAGATCTTATCGGTAAAGGGAAGAATCAGATAACTATGGCAGAAGTTGAGTTAGATCAAGCAGGGTATTATGCTTGTGAAGATGCGGATATTGCGCTACAGCTTACTAATATTTTCTTGAGGAAACTTAAGGATGCAGATTTGGATCACTTTTATAATAAAATTGAATTGCCCCTTATCTACGTCCTGTTGAATATGGAATATGAAGGTGCATTTGTGGATAAAAAAATGCTGGAAGAAATGTCTGTAGATTTAAGTAAAAAAGTTAAAAACTTATCTACAGAGATAATTAAACAGACTGGAACAGAATTTAATATTAATTCTACTCAACAATTAGCAAATATTTTATTCGATGTATTAAAACTAACGAAAGTTAAGCTAAGATCTACAGCTGAACCTGTATTAGAAGCACTTCGAAATGAACACCCTTTACCAAATTTAATATTGGAGTATAGAAAATTAGCAAAATTAAAGAATACTTATGTAGACAGCTTGCCTCCTCTAATTAATAAAAATACTGGAAGAATACATACAACTTTTGGTCAAACTATTGCATCCACTGGGCGTTTATCAAGTAGTAATCCTAATTTTCAAAATATACCAATTCGAACTGAAGAAGGTCGTGAAATTCGCAAGGCATTTAAAGCGCAAAAGAAGAATTGGCTCATATTTTCTGCTGATTATTCTCAAATAGAATTACGTATTATGGCTCATTTAAGTAAAGATTCATCGCTCATAGAGTCATTCAATAATAATGAAGATATCCATACAAGAACCGCAAGTGACGTATATGGGGTCAAAATCGATGATGTTCTTCCTGATATGCGGCGAACTGCAAAAGTTGTTAATTTTGGCATAATGTATGGGGCTGGCCCTTTCAGATTAAGCCAAGAATTAGGCATACCAAGAAGTGAAGCTCAAGTAATTATTGATACTTATTTCGATAGATATATTGGAATTAGAAATTATATGGATAAAACTATTCAAAATGCGGAAAAACAAAAATTTGTTGAGACTATTCTAGGACGCAGAAGAAACATCTGGAATATTGATAGTGAAAATCGTATGCAAAGAGAAGCCGCAAAGAGAATGGCTATTAATATGCCTATTCAAGGAACTGCTGCCGAAATGATAAAGCTTGCAATGTTGGATATTAATAGAACTTTGCAAAATGAAAATTATCAATCACGTATGATATTACAAATTCATGATGAGTTATTGTTTGAATCACCTAAGAATGAAATAGATAAACTTGAAGAAATGGTTATAGATAAAATGGTCAATGCCATGCCTCTTATAGTTCCTTTAATAGTAGATTGCGGGAAGGGGATTAGTTGGTTTGATGCCCATTAATTGGATTAATAATTTTTATAATTAGATGGAAGCAAGTATAACATTAAAAAAAGTAGGTAAGCTTGTTGGAGATAAGACAATCCTTGCAGGATTAACTTTTGGGGTAGAAAGAGGATCGTTGGTTGCAATTATCGGAGAAAATGATGCTGGAAAGTCAACATTATTACAATTATTGGCTGGAATTGAAAATCCTGACTATGGAAATGTTTTTATTCATGGTATTGATTCAGTAAAAAGAAGAAAGGATTCCCAAAGATATACTGGGTATGTTCCTCATAGTTCGGATTTAGATCCTGAACTTTCTATTGAAGAGAATATTCGATTTATTGGATATGTTTATGGAATAGATGGAGAAAAAATAATTAAAAGAATTCATAAATATGCAAAAGATCTAGAAATATTAGATTTATTGCATAAACCCGCAGGATTAGTTTCTCCTGGGAATAAGAAAAAAGCCATGATTATACGTGAACTTATTCATGATCCATCTATACTAATTATAGATGAACCAACATCCTTTATGGACGCTTCTTCCACTAGAAAAACATGGGATCTTCTTCGGGGTTTAGCAGGTGAGAAAACAATTATTTATGTTAGCCAATATTTGCCTGAGGTAGAACAGGCAAATGATAGAATTTTAGTTATGCAAAATGGTAAGATCGCGTTAGATGGGACTTTAGATAAATTATTAGAGAGTACGTTACAGTACCATCAGTTTGAAATTGAGTTTGTTAAGCTCACTGAAGAACTTTATAATAAATTAACTGCAATTTCTACTATAGTAAACCCTTCTAAAATAGGGAATACCCTACATTTCTATGGACGTGAAAGATCTGTCTTTTTCCAAATATTAAATGAGGCTACTGGACAGCTAATGAAAGATTTGACAGTAAAAAAATTAAGTTTACGTGATCTGATGGATTCCAAATTCGCTGGCAGAGGGCTAGACTAATGCAGGCATTCCTAATAAGACGTTTTTGGCTTTTACGTCAAAGACTTATTCCTACTGCTTCTTTGGTATTGGTATTGCCAATTATAGTATTTTTAACAATATCAATTGGAATGAAAAATATAATCATGGAAACAATGGGTAATATATCCTATGAAGAGTGGGTATATCCTGGGTTAATAATGTTAGTTAATACAATTATAATTACGCCAATTATTTTCCGAGATTTTTATTTTTTACGGTTAGAATCGCAAACGTTAGTTACCTTATCGCTTTCACCATTATCAAAATATCAAATTGTGATTTATTTAATATTTTCTGCGATTGTTGAAGGGGTGATTCTTTCTATGATCTCTATATTTATTTTATTATATCTGATGGAAATTTCCATAGGAATATTAAGTCTTATTTATATCATTATAGCAGTTTCTCTATTTAGTCTAATAATTGCTAATACTTTTACTACACTTTCATTATCAACTCATAGAATTAATCATATTTTCTTAGGAGCTTCGATTATTACATTATTTATTATATATAGTTCTCAATTATTAATTGAGTTTGAATTTTATCCAAAAAGTGTAATTGATATTTTCAAGCTTTTACCAACTAGCATGATATTAAATTGGTATAGATCGATGGTATTTCAAGGTGAGTTCAATGTTAATTTATTTTTTATACCTTTGACTATTGGAATGCTATGGACTTTTCTCAATAGTATATTAATGAAACGAGTTCTTAAACAATGATCGCATATCTTTCCGGAGCAATGGAGTATGCGAATGATGAAGGAGAAGGTTGGCGAAAAAATATAACAGAATGGCTTTCTACAAATCTTGGTCATTCCGTTATCAATCCTGTAGAAGAATCTCGTTTCATTATTGCTAACACAAATTCACATGATTATCGCAATTGGAAAGAGACTGACTTAGCACGATATAAAAATTTTGTTAATCAGTTTGTTATTCGAGATATTGACGCAGTAACTAAAGAAGCAAATTACATTATTTGTTTTTGGAATGAAGATGTGTTTAAAGGTGCTGGTACTCATGGCGAAGTAACGTTGGCATTTGAACACAGTATTCCTGTATACTTAGTAAATCAAGTTCCACTAACAGATCTAAGTGGATGGATAATAGGGTGTAGTACTGATATTTTTGAGAATTTTGAAGAATTAAAATTATTTTTATTAAGTAAATTCGGTTAAGTCAAATGTTTTACCCTAAAGCTATAATTAACTTAGATAATCTAGCGCATAACTATCGCTTAATAAAAGATCAGTTAAATAATATTCCTATTATGGCTGTAGTAAAAGCAAATGCATATGGACATGGAGTAATAGAAATTTCAAAGGTATTGCGTAATGAAGGGGTAAAATTTTTTGCAGTTTTTACTTTTAATGAAGCATTAGAGTTAAGAGATGCTGGGATCACAGAAGATATACTTGTTTTCTGTAGACCAACAAAACAAATGCTAGACATTGCTTTTGAAAAAGATATTACTTTAAATCTATGCGACCCAGATGATGTAAGATTATTTTGCGAAGCTAACCATAGTCCAAAATTTCATTTAAAGGTAGATACTGGTATGACCAGGTTAGGAATATCGTTTAATGAAGTGTATAAAATTATTGAAACAATTAAAAATGAAAAACTCAATTGTCATGGAATTTATAGCCATTATGCGACAGCAGACGAAGGGGATTTAAGTTATGCAGAATATCAACTTGATCAATTCAATGAACTATTAGAGTTTCTTGAAAAAATAAATCTAACAGTTAAATTTATACATTTTTCAAACAGTGGTACAGTGATTAATATGCCACATAGTTCATATAATTTAGTCCGTGTTGGTATGTTGTTATATGGTTCATTTCCATCTGATGAGGTTCCAAGAGACCTTTCCATAAAGCCTGTGATGGAATTTAAAGGACCAGTTGTTTCATTAAGAAAAGTAAAGGCTGGGACAAAGGTAAGTTATGGAGGCGTTTGGGAAGCAAATGAAGATACAGTTATAGGGGTTGTTCAAACTGGATTTGCTGATGGATTTCCAAGAGGATGGTATATGAATGGTTTTATATCATTAAGAGGCAATAAACATCCTATAGCAGGACGAGTTTGCATGGATCAATTTATGGTAGATTTTGGCGATGCGGAAGTTGAGGTAGGTGATGAAGTATTAATATTTGGACAGAATGAAGTGGATAAAATCCTAGTTGATGATATTGCTAAAGATATTGGGTCAACAAGTTATGTAATATTAACAGGTATTAGAGGGAGAACAGAAAGAAAATATATAAATTAATTAGATTTTTCTTTATCAGGATTTCTGACCCATGATCTTCGGTCTTGAAAAGCCTTGATTTTTAAATCTGCCCATTCATTTACAATTTTTTTTATTTGATCAAGTTGTTCAGGCTTTTCCGATAGATTATCATCAAGAACATCAAGAAGCTCTTCTCTACGTTGCTGAACTTGTCCATAAGTCATGATATCTTCTTCAGCAAATCCTTGCTTTTCTTTTTGAACAGAATCTTTGCGATTATCTGCAGCAGATGCTTGTTCTTTTCTACTAGAAAAAACTGCTAGAATCAAAACGACTAGAACTATCAATAAAAATAAAATTTCCATAATTATATCCTTAGAACCCTATCCCTAATGGATCAATACCTAAAACACCAACCCAATAAAAGGCTACCATAACACCTAAAACAATCAATGCAGCTGGCCATGCTGCAGTTGCCATACGAATAAAATCTTTAGATTCAAGCTCTCCACTTGCATAAACAATAGAACTTGCTGGTGTACCAATCACTAACCAGTATGCCATAGATGTTGCAATAGCTAGTCCAACACCCACAAGTACTGGATTTGTTCCAGAACTTTGAGCCATATCAAGTACTACTGGTCCGATAACAGCTACAGTAGCGCCAGCACTCATCAAATTCGTCAATACTGCACCTATAACACCAACTAAAATGACTAATCCAACACCAGAGTTAAGGCCAAGAGGAGCAACTAGTTCCATGATCTGATCAGCAAACCAACTTGAAGCTCCAGTGCTTTTAAATACACTACCTAAGCTTATACACCCAGCATAAAGCACAATAACACCCCAGCTAACTTTATCTTCGTAATCTTTCCAGGAAGTTAATCCTAGCAGCATATACAATACAGCGCCAGATATGGCAACACCTCCTAATCCAAGTGAAAAACCTAATACCTCTCTTGTAAGAGATTTATCAACAATCCATAAAACAACTACTGCTAACATGACTAAAGCCACCAGCTTTTGTTTAGCTGTCATGGCCCCATGTTTTTCAAGATCTTTTTTTAATAAATCAACTGCTTCAGATAAGTCAGATACTTCTGGTTTAAATAATAATGGCAGTAAAAACGCCATTACAACAGACATTACAACTGTATAAAAGACGCCCATAGACACCCATTGCATAAAAGAGACTTCGATCCCGATATTAGAAAGAAATCCAATCATTAAAGCATTACGAGCTCCTCCAGTAGGACTCATTGGTCCACCAATCATACACCCTACTGCAATCGTAACCATTAAAAGAGTACCTAAATTAGGAGAAGGAGTAGATTTATTAGTAAGAGTATATAAAGCCATAGCAATTGGAACATACATTGCAGCTACAGCGTGTTCACCCACAAAGGCAGTTGGAATTGCTGTGCCTAATAAGATGCCAATAACGATCATACGGGTTTTTGTCCCTGCAAGGTTTATTACAAGCATACCAACACGTTTATCTAAACCATATTTTACTAATGTTGCTCCAAGCGCCAAGGATCCAGCGATAAACCATACAGCATCATGTGCATAGGTGCTTACTATGTATTTAGGCTCAGTGATTCCAAAAAATAATTGAACTAAACCAATTAATAATGCAACTGCGGGCATTGGAACAGCTTCAGTAGCAAAAAATATTACACAAGTTGATAAAAGAGCTATAATGATCTTAATATGAGTTGCTTTAGTTAAAATATCTACGCCAGCTTGACCCTGGAATAATTCTTCGGCTTTCGACATCATTGATTCGGGCATTGGCATAATAAAGGCAAGAAGTACAAAAAGCCCCAATCCAATTCCAAGCCACTTGAAATCTGTTGTCTTAGCGAAACCGCCGCTATTCGATTGTTCGTCTTCTTTATGTGCCATAATTACCTGGAAAATGACTCAGTCTACTAAAAAAGGCAAGAAAAAATCAAATTATATATAATAACAACAAGCTTTATATTCAGGTTGTATTTCACTAAGCTGATTATAATTAAATGTAAATATGAAAAATATTTTAACTAGTGTTTCAATAATATTATCCATAACAAACTTTTGTAATGGTCAGATTACACCCAATTTATCTTTTGGTATTGATGAATTATTAAATAATCCATATGAATATAATGGAAAAAGTATTTGTTTAATTACAAATAGTGGCGCAATTAATAAGGATGGATTAACAAGCGTTGAAGTTTTGCATCATAATGAATTTGACCTTCAATTAGTCATTCATTTAGATAAGAAAGATCATATAGATGCTAATAAAGTTCAAAAATTGGATACGGATTATGATTTTGAAGAAATATATACTTTAAATTTATCAAATAAGGAAATAGTAGATAAAATTAAGGATATAGATTTTGTTTTTATTGATTTTCAAGATTTAGGATTACGATCTACTGTTTATACCCTTTCTTTAAGTCAAATACTATATACTTGCGGGTTATCAAAAACTCCTATAATAATTCTTGACCGCCCAAATCCATTAGGTGGCTCAGTCATATCAGGTAATATTCCACAAAAAAGTATAGCAAACCCGTTTGACATGATATCTATCCCTTACAGACATGGTATGACTATTGGAGAATTAGCTCGATTATTAAATGAAGAATATCATCATAATGCTAAATTAAAAATTATCCCTATGGATAATTGGAGCAGTGAAGAATGGGTAAATACTAACCTCCAATGGAAATATATTTCACCAAATATTACATCATATAATAAATTAAAATATTTTACCATAAGTGATCTATTAGCATCGGATAATATAATTGAAAATGGAAAAGGAACTGATCGCGAACATCAAATTTTAGTACATCCTAATATTGATAATGCATCAGATCTAGTCTTTAAATTGAAAACGTTAAAACTTCCTGGTGTAGAATTTTTCCCCGCGGTGTTTGTACCTAACGATGGATTTTTTAAGGGCAAAATATGTAATGGTTTTTCAATTAACATAACTGATTCTGAAGCATATGATCCTTGGACTATTGCAATTGAAAGTGCAAAAGTAATTAAAAGTATGTATCCAGATATAGTATTTGAACCCAAAGAAAATAATCTTATTAATTTTGATAGTAAGGTTGGTACTGCAGATATATCTATTTTTATTGAAAAGGAAGATTGGACTAGGTTGTCTTTATATAAATCAATCCAAAATGAAGAATTACTAAAATTTATTCATGAAATCAGACAACAATATTTGATTTATCCTCGCAAAAGTAATTTCAGCCCTTTAGATACAAAGGTATTGTTTATTTATATTGCTATAATTTTGTTAATTGGAGTATTAGCAGGAAGGAAACAAAAAGACACAAAATCATATTTCCTTGGAGATGGAAAAATATCTTGGGTAATGATTTCTTTTAGTGTGGTAGCTACGGAAACTTCTGTGCTTACTTTTCTAAGCATACCTGGCATAGCTTATTTAACCAATTTTGGTTTTTTGCAAGTTGCAATTGGATATATAATTGGCAGGGTAGTTGTAGCATGGTTCTTTCTTCCAAAATATTATGAAGAAGGAATTCAGTCTACTTATCAATTCATTGGTAATAAATGGGGAGTGGGATTTCAAAGATTTGTTTCTACAGCATTTCTTATTATGAGGGTTCTTGCTGATGGCGTAAGGTTATTCATGACTGCAATACCTTTAACACTTATTACTGGTTGGTCATTTAATTTTTCAATTCTAGTTATTGGGTTTGTTACATTGATATATACACTTATAGGTGGTATTCGCTCCGTTATTTACACAGATACATTTCAATTTATCTTATACGTTTTTGGTGCATTTGTAACTTTTAATATTATTAATAATTTAGAGCCCGGTGGTTTTAGTCATGTAATATCTGCTTTATTAGATGCTGATAAACTCTCAATTTTTCAGGGTTTCCCAAATTCCATAGTTGAATTATTTGTCATGCCATATAATTTTATAGCAGCCATTTCTGGTGGATTCCTATTATCTTTAGCATCGCATGGCACAGATCATTTAATGGTGCAAAGGCTATTATCTGCTGAATCTGCTAGAGATAGTCAGAAAGCATTAATATTGAGCGGTATATTAGTGTTTTTTCAGTTTGCAATATTTCTTTTTTTAGGAGCGATGATGTGGGTTTTATATGATGGGATTCCTTTAAAACCAAACTTGCTGTTTCCATGGTTTATATTGACTCATTTGCCTAAGGGTTTTACAGGTTTTCTTGTTGCTGGAATTTTTGCAGCTGCAATGTCTACTTTAAGTTCTTCAATAAATTCTTTGGCATCGGCTACAGTTATTGATTGGATAGAGCCTATAAAGAAAAATACTAATATAAATATAGCTAGGCTAGTTTCTATATTTTGGGCTATTATACTTATTGGAGGTGCAATGTTATTTACTTCTTCAAATAGTCCACTAGTAGAAGTTGGATTAAGTATAGCTTCGGTAATCTATGGTGCAATACTAGGTTTTTTCATACTAAGACTCTTTGATATCAAAGTAACGAGGCTTTCAGTTCTTTTGGGATTCATTATATCAGTAATCTCAATGATATCCTTTTGGAAGTTCTCTCCATTGGCGTGGACTTGGTATGTTTTTACTGGAACTTTAATTATGCTCTTCATTAGTATCTTTCTCCCGTATTTACAAAATAGATTTAATCATGAAATTAATATATAATAATAACTCGATTTTTTTTCTACTCTTAATAAGTTCTTTAATAGGTGAGAACTATAAGTATACGGAAATAGAATTAATACCTGATTTATCGTTTGTAAAGAAAGTGTATACCGGTCTTGATGTATTAGAGCAAATGGATTTTTCTCATCTTAAAGGAAAAACAATATCCATACTTTGTAATCAGGCTTCTGTTAATCGAAATGGGCAGCACTTGCTTACATTGCTAAGAGAGGTCGAAGATGTACACGTCCTTGCAATATTTTTGCCTCAATATGGTTTGTTTGCCAGTGAGGACCCCAAATTGAAAATGATGGGAGACAAATCTGTAGATCCTATATTTGGGGCCAGAGTTGTTGATTTATTCAAAAGAGTTATGTATCCACCAGAGTGGAGTATTCGTGATGCAGATCTTATTTTAATTGATCTTCAGGATACAGGTGTTAGATACAGTACCTATATGACAACAGTTTCAAAAGTAATGGAGAAAGCATCAGAATATGATATACCTATTTTATTACTCGATCGCCCTAATCCATTAAGAGGGGATGTTATGGATGGTCCAGTTGTGAGGACTGCTTACCAATCACTTGAAGGTTATCATTTAGTTCCAATTAGACATGGACTAACAATTGGAGAATATGCACTTATAGTAAATGAAATGGGTTGGTTAAAAGATTTAGCACGTGTGAATTTGATGATTATACCAATGTCGAATTGGCAGAGGACCATGTGGATGGACGATACCGGGATTCCATTTATTTCAATTTTACCAGGGGTGGATAATGTTGAATCCCTTCTGGCCTATATGGGTATGAATTTGTTCAAAGGGACTAATTTGAATGTAGGGCATGGTACTGAGAGTCCTTTTTTTCGTATAGGAGCACCTTGGATATCCGGACGATTATTATGGAAAAAAATAAATAAACTTAATCTTCCTGGTGTGTATTTCCATCAAATACGTTATGTGCCAGAATCTATTTATGGTGAAGAAAGAGGACCTTATTATGCCGGTCAGAACTGTAGTGGTTTATTAATGGAAATTACAAACCGCAATACGTTTGATCCACTTGCAACTTCTACAGCCTTGATGATTCTAACATATCAATTATATGAGAAGAATTTTGAATGGTTGGCAGGTGGATATGTTGATAAACTATTTGGTTATAATCTATTAAGAATTTTTGCGGCTCAAGGAAAGCCTGTGAACTATTTACCCCCATTATGGTTACATGACATTCTTCGATTTAGTGAATTCCGTAATCGTTTTTTACTTTATGAATAGATTTATTTATCTTTTTATATTTCTTTTTTCAATTGTACATACCCAAACTTTTTTCACAATACCAAGGAGTGTATGGCGTATATCAATTATTAATAGTATTGGTTCAGGTAATTGGATAGGATCCGGCGGACTATTAAATAAAGGTATAAGAGATATAAGTTATATGGCGAATGATTCAACGGAAGCTGCTTTTGTCCATCAAATGAATAAAATGAATTATAATAAAAGGGATATACATATTGAATATGGTCTATCAGATCGAATGACATTTAGCTTATTATTACCTTCTTATAAATCGTTAAGTAATAAAATAGATTGGTCAAAGGAAATAATTCTCGATTCTTTATCATATCCTTTGGATTCTTTATTAAACTTTTATTATCCTGATAAAAGATCAACCTCGGGCCTTGGTGATGCAAGTTTAGGAATGAAAATATTATTATATGGTTATCCTTCATGGACCGGAAAAGAGCCAATGTCTATTTATGGTGGTGTTAGCTTGCGATTTCCTACTGCTAAAAGATTAAGTCCGTATAAATCAAAATCAAGAAATGAAAACGGTATTCCTTCTCAATTTTTTGATTTACCTGTTGGCAATGGTATGACACGATATTCATATTCTTTGTTTGGAGAGTTTTTTAAGTACTTTAAAAAAAGATTAGTGAATATTACTTGGCGCATTGAACATGGGAAATATTCCAGAGAGGTTGTGAATACCCCGGTGTCATTTTTATGGGGATCAGAAACGAATCCTGATTCAATTATATCTAAAATAGGAAATTCTTTTCTACACCAACTTGGTGATGAATTATTATTATCTGCTATGGGGAAATTAGAATTATTTCCGGATAGATTATCTATTACTACAGGTATTAATAGCGTTAGAACAGAAAGAGATTTTGTTTTATCGGAAAATTTAAATTGGGATAATTGGATGATCAGCAGAACAAGGAATGGAGAAATAGTTCATGATACAAAAAAGACACAAGTTAGGCAGTATATTTTAGCTACTTTTCATAATGTTCATCCTATAAAAAGTTTTGGGCCAGTATTATTTGATATTGAAGTAGGGGCTTCATTTCCATATTTTACTCGACATACATATACTTTCGCCAATACTTGGATAGGTGTCCAGGCTTATTTTCAAGCTTGGTAGGTAAATTTTTCTTATCTTTTATAGATCTTATGAAAGCAAATAAACGTTCTATTTGGAGCTGGGCATTATATGATTGGGCAAATAGCGCCTATGCTACTACAGTTATGGCCGGGTTTTTCCCCATTTTCTTTAAAGAATATTGGGCTGATCCTAATATTCCGAGTCAAAGCACATTCTATCTTGGTATGGCTAATTCATTGTATGCAATTGTGGTGGCAGCTTTAGCTCCTTTTCTAGGAGCAATTGCAGATCAAGGTTCCAAAAAGAAAAAGTTTCTTATTTTTTTTGCTTTTTTAGGATCAATCATGACGGGGGGATTATGGATAGTCAATCAGGGACACTGGCAGATGGCAGTCTTACTTTATATGATAGCATCGATTGGCTATGCTAGTTCAAATATTTTTTATGATTCTCTTCTTCCTGATTTAGCTACTGAAGAAAAGGTAGATGCGGTGTCATCTCTAGGATATGGACTTGGTTACCTTGGTGGAGGTTTGTTGTTTTTATTAAATGTAATTATGTATTTGAAACCTGATTTATTCGGTATTCCAGATGGCGCAACAGCAATTAGATTTTCCTTTGTAAGTGTCGCAATTTGGTGGTTGGTTTTTACTGTCCCTTTAATATTGTTTGTATCTGAGCCAAATGATGATAAGTCTGTTGATTTAATCAAATCAATTAATATGGGTTGGAAGCAATTAATACAAACATTCAAAGAAATCCGTAATATGAGAGTTGTTGCTTTATTCCTATTGGCATATTTTTTCTATATTGATGGAGTGGATACAATAATAAAAATGGCTGTAGACTATGGAAAGTCTTTAAGGTTTCCAAATGAGAGTTTAATTATTGCTCTATTAATTGTGCAGTTTATTGCTTTTCCAGCTGCTTTAATATATGGATGGATGGCACAAAAGGTTGGAGCCAAAACAGGAATAATGATAGGTATTATAGGGTACTCAATTATTACATTTTTTGGCTATTTAATGACAAAAGTAGCGCATTTTTATATCTTGGCAATATTAATTGGCCTTTTTCAAGGCGGCATTCAAGCTCTTAGTCGTAGTCTATATACGAGAATTATTCCACCATCTAAATCAGCTGAATTTTTTGGATTTTATAACATGTTTGGTAAATTTGCTGCAATTATTGGTCCAGCCCTAGTGGGGACAGTTACTGTTATTTATGGAAATGTAAGGGTGGGAATATTGTCGATTTTATTATTATTTATTCTAGGTGCATATTTCTTAAGTAAAGTAGATATTGAAGAAGGGAAGCGAATTGTCAAAGAAGGATTTCAATAAGATTTCATTTGCGTAAAAAATATGTTGACTAAAAATAAGAATTATATATAATATTTGGTATAGCCTCGCTGGTGTGGCGTGCTCTTCAGAGAAAATTGTTTTTCTCGAGGGTTTATTAGCGAGGCTATATTATTATATAAATGAGCATAAACGATTATATATAAAGTAATACTTGAAATATTCTGCTAAATACAGTCAGTTGGTGATGCCAGATGATGCCAATAATGTTGGTACTTTATTTGGTGGTCAAATGATATCTTGGATGGATCTTGCAGCAGCGAAGGTTGCGTATCGTTTTTTACGGGGAGCTGGGGTTGATGGTGCTTTGACGCGCGCCATAGAAAAAGTTGAATTCCGAGAACCGGTTTATCCTGGAGAATGGGTTAATTTCGAAGGTTTTGTATCTAAAGCAGGAAATTCATCATTTGAGGTTGTTATAGATGCTTATGCCGAAGGTCTTAAAGTTAAAAAGAGATTGGCATGTACTGCAATTATTACAATGGTGGCAGTAAAGAAGGATTCTAATGATGAATATGTCAAATTTCCACACGGACGTTCTTTATAGAATACTATGTCTTGAATAGTATATTCTTATTGTAATAAATTCGAACTGATACTTGCTTAAAAGCAGGTGTATAAAGAATGAAGACTACTCCACATACCAGTCTCTTAGTATTTTGTGCAGTTTTTATCTTTTCAGGCTGTGGGTATATGTTTGCCCCTAAATATCCTGATCCAGTATATACTCAACGTGCTCCATTAATTTCATTGAGATATGAATATCAAGATATCCAAATAAATGCGCCTGTTCAATTAGTTAATACATTACCAGAAGCATTCCAGGTTTATATATATGATAGAGAAAATGAAGTCGATCCTATTTTTGCTGCAACATATATGCCTGAAGAGAAAATTCAAGTATTCCTTCCTCAGAATACACTTTCTTCTGATAAGAACGGCAATTTACTTGTCATTTATCCTCAGGGACCAGATATGCCTGAGATTAAACATGAGTTTACAGGTGTGCGTTATGGTATAATATCTCTTCCGGTAAGTAAAATAATTAAAACTCCAGCTGTTATTGCAGGAGTAGTGTTTCGAAGATATGATGAAAGGATGTTAGGCGGTATTCAATTGGTTGCAACAGATTCTACAGGTAGATCATTTTATACAAAATCACGCATTGATGGAGATTATCGATTTGAACTACCAAATGAATATGGATATCGTAGCGATATTATTGTATCTGCAGGTGCAGGTTCTTTGTTTCCCATGGTAAATAAGGATGCAGTTTTTAATGGTAAATTTGATTTAGATATTGATTTTGCATTGGGCCCCAGTAAAGATTTTGTTGATAGAGGAAATTTATACATTGCAAAAAATAATCTAACGCATTTTCGTGAATCATCTGCAAATGGCTCTATTACACATTTTTTACTATCTAAAAATGATATTATAGCTGTTACTCAGGTTTCTGGTAATAGGCTATATGGTTTAGTGGAAATTTTCTGGTCTGATGATAAGTCTGAAATGATTCCAGGATGGGTCCGAGAGCAGGATGTAATTTATGCTGGAAACTATTTTATGAGTCCACAAGACGATCTAGAGTTAGCAAAGCAATGAAATACTTGTTGATTAGTTTTATTTTAATATCGCATTTGACTGGTCAAGTAACCTTAGATATTAAAGTTTTACCAAAAGGAGCAACTGTAATTTTAGATGGAAAAGAAATTGGTACTGCTCCTATAAAAGGTTATTCAGTAAAACCTGGGCTACATGAAGTTCGACTGGAAGCAGGTGGGTATGCGCCTGCGACTCATGAAATATCTGTGCAAGACGCCAAGCGACTAGTTTCTGATTTTATTCTTAATCCTATGTATAAAATAAAATTTCGAGCCAAAGAAAAAGGTCTTACTTTCGAATTAAATGGAGAACATACCTGGCGTGGTGAGAAGATAAAATTAAATCTTGAAGCTGGCCCGCATCGCTTACGCGTATATTATTTAGATGAACTATTTGATGACCAAGTTATTATTGCTGATCGTAATGCTGAGTTTATTTATACCCGTTATCAACCTGAATCAGGCCCTAATTGATCCTTAAATATAAAGTATTTATTATTTCTATAATTTTTTTTGGCATAATTAAAAGTGCTGATTATACTGGTAGTATTGCATTCATTGATCTTACAATGGATAGTGCTTCTATAGTCCAATATGGAGAGCTATTCTCATCGATGTCATCTCAACTGCAAGCGACACCACAAATGAGGGTTATTGATCCAGAAATAGTATTATCTGTTGTGGGACAATATTCTGATCTTGATGATCCTGAAAGAGAGATACCTGACAGAGAAATAATTATAAGTATTGGACAAGAGTTGTCTGCCGATTATGTGATGTATGCAGGGACAAAAGTTGAGCCATATGGATCGATATTAACTGGAGAAATTATTTCAACTCGATCTGGAGGAACTATTAGTATAATAAAAATAAATATTTTAGATGTAATTAATGCATTAGAAGCAGAATCTAATATTGCTTCTTGGGCATTAATAGGTGAAGATCCTCCATATGAATTAATGCAGCCCCGGAGAGATCTATTTCCTAAACATCCTAAAGATATTAAAGAGGATAAAACTCCATTTGGTGCACTTTGGAGATCAACGGTTGCACCTGGTTGGGGACAATTTTATTCAAATAAGAGATTACCGGGTTTTGCTTTTCCATCTTTAGAAGCAGTACTTTTTGGAGTACTATTCTTTAATTTTTCTCAATATTCTTCCGCAGTAAAAAATTTGGAGAAATCTTCGAAGTTATATGATAAAGAAACAGATCCTGATGAGGTATTACAATTACGCAAAGAAACAATAGGATATTGGAATGCACATAAGAGTTATAATAAGGCAATGATTAACAATGGTATTATGATTGGGACAGTATGGGCGATCAATGCTATCCATGCCTATATTGCTGGACCAAGACCTCAAAAGTTTATTCATGGGCCTGAACCATATCGTCGTAAATAGATAAAGTGGTTAAAGTGGATTTCAAGCAGTTGGTATAATCACTATCAGCATTTTGAAAAACTATTTTACATTACTTTATCAAAATATAATTAGAATTGAATCAATTGCTATTAGCTTTCTAAGCTGCATTATATTTTTTTCTTGCAAGACATATGAAATAAAACTAGATAATCCAATTGATGTAATAGCCGATTCTATCGCTGGAGTTTTTCCTCCAGCCTTAACAATGCATCCGCTCACACAGATTGTTTCAAACGGTGATTCGGTTATAATTGGAACATATATTATTGATCATGATACTACCTTAGCAGGAGTACATGCCCATATAACCTATAATGCGGAGTTAATACAATTAGACACAATTGTTCCAGGTGTCTTATTAACTAATAGTGGAGCTAGCATTCCTTTGTTTACTTATTCAGTTGTTTTTGGAGAAATTGATATATTTGCTTGGTACTTGGGAGAAGAAGGTGCGTTGTCATATGTTACAGAGACAGGGCATATCGCTGAATTATATTTTACTGCACTTAATAGTGGTGAAACGCTTGTAGAATACGATACAACGCAGTGCGAGTTAGTTACTCCTTTAGATGAAACAATTTCTATTCGTGGGATCAGAAATGCTACTGTTACTATCCAATGAAATTTACAATTGAAAAAAATATTTTCTTTTTAATTATAGTATATTTTCCATTTAGCATTATATATAGTACCGATACTGATCCCGGAGATTTTGTTATAGTTAATGGAACAACTACTTATGAAACTCTTCCATTTATTGAAACATTCTCTGCGGGATCAGGAACAAGTTTTGATAAATGGGTATCGGCGCAATGGGGAAGTTTTGGAAGTGTTAGTGATGATTATGATTGCGTAGATGGGTCTAGTTGTGGAAATGATGACCAATATTATTCATCTTTAACTCCTCCAGATTCATTTTTTTTAACATGTAATCCTTCCGATAATACATACCCTTATTGTTCCGATGTAGACGTTTGGAAAAAACATTCAAGTGCACCAAATTGGACTTCCGCTCCTGTGGCTAGATTTAAGTATTCACACACAAGAGATTACTCAACGTCAATGTACTCCCCATTAATCAATATTTCTGAATTTTCTGATATGAAAATATCATTTGATATGTATTTTGATGCTT
Source organism: Fidelibacterota bacterium (assembly GCA_029936965.1). Lineage (GTDB taxonomy): Bacteria > Fidelibacterota > Marinisomatia > Marinisomatales > TCS55. Next base: position 31,717 of record JAPYRG010000006.1, on the reverse strand, counting down.
GGGAGAGCACATCAACAAATGAATACCTTGAAGTTGAGTATTGTACTGGTTCAGGATGGGAAAATGCCTTAACATTTCTTGCTGATGCGTCTTTGGGGGCAGTAGATATTCCGTGGGGAACGAATAGTTTTTTCTTAACTGGCTTAAGGGATTTAGATACATTGCAGATTCGTTTCCGAACACATGGGACTTTTTCTTATAATATTAACTACTGGTATCTTGATAATGTTAACATTTATGGTGCTCCAGTATTTAATACTGTAAATATTACCGGTCCTGTCGATAATCCAACTGGTGCAGTAAACAATGATGATGTAACCTTATCTATGACATCAAATACCGACTTAATTGCGCTACCTACAGTGATAATGAATGGAGAAGTTGTTACAAGTACAGGAAGTGGAACAGATTACTCTGCAACCAAAACAATTTCTGCAAATGATGCCGAGGGCCCTGTATTATATTCAATTGACTTTATTAGCTTAGATAATATCCCAGGTCAAACCGTAACGCAAACAACGAATAGTTCAAAAGTTATTGTCGATCGTATTGGTCCAAGAGCATATAATACTGGCCATATATTTCCTAGAGGGGGAGAGCCTTGGACAAGAGATCAGGTGTGGAATAGTATCAATACGAATCTAGAAGTCTATTCAACACTACCTCCAGATACTGCAATTTCGAATTTTAGTGTTTTAAATGGATGGAGCCGATTTTATAATGATAATTCAACCAGCGTAACAAGTCATGGAACAAATGGTATGCAATTAAATACGTTAACACTTGAGGTATGGGCTAAAGTGCAATCTGCAGATACATATGATGGAATGATATCGTATGGGCAAGCGGTTGCTGGCGACGAATCTGGATATGGTTTTGTATATTTTAATGGAATGTGGAGGTTTTTTCTTGTAACGGTTAGTTCTCCTCAAGATCAGTGGGAGTCAAATCCTGCAACAAGTATTCAGACTGGCGTATGGACTCATTTAGCTGGTACGTATGATGGTTCAGAAATCAAGATCTATAAAGATGGGGTGTTAGTTAATACAGCTAATCGGACAGGAAATGTAGATTATGATCATGTTTCAGGTTCTGAGTTTTATATTGGTGGTTTCGAAAATGATGCAAATGTTAATTATTTTAATGGTCAGGTTTGTGATGTCAGATTATGGAACTATGCACGAAGTCAATCAGAAATTGCAGGATTTCGTTCTTGGACACTGAATGGTAATGAGACTGGTTTAGTCAGCTACTGGAAAATGGGAGAGGGGACGGGAACTGTCTTAAATGATGCAACTGGAAACAGTAACGGTACATGCGATGCCACAGGATGGGTTAATAATGCCCCTGCAACATTAATTAACCCGGTACTACTAGATCCAATTTATGACCCCAATGCTTTATTAGGAGCGAATGTAAAAATGAGGATTAGTATTAATGATGGCGCATATACTGATTTTGGTGAGAATCATACTATTACTACCAATGATTTAGTGGATTCAATGAGTATAATAACTAGTGCAGATTTTTTAGAAAATGTTCCTGGATTTGTAGAGGGCGCCCGTTTAAAAATAACAACAAAATTAACGGACAACGCAGGAAATGAAACCATAGGTACTCGTTCTGTTGATACCTTGCTAGTCAAACAGGTATTAAATAATGCAACTCCAATATCGATTTCATCCAATTATTCCGATCCAACATATGCAAAAATTGGTAATGCAGTTACTGTATCTTTCACGACAGCAGAAACTGTGCTTACTCCAACGGCAACTATCCAAACGAATAGTGCTACTGTTACAAATATAAGTGGAAATGAGTATACTGCGTCCTATACATTTGCTGGTGGTGAAACAAATGGTCCAGTAGTCTTTTCCATACCATATCATGATACATTTGGCAATCCTGACACACTTATTAATGTTACAAACAGTTCAACTGTAATATATGATGATGTGATTCCAAGTTTATTTGTTACTATTTATTCTAATAATAATAATAATAGTTATGCGAAATTGGGCGATAGTGTTTTTGTTAAACTCGAGTCAGATGAAAAGCTTCGAGATGCTACAGTCAACGGTTCAATTTTAAATAAACAACCTTCCATAATAAGCAGTAATGATGATTCTACATTTATTGGTGGTATTGAAATTAAAAGTG
>JAPYRG010000006.1:0-29457 GCA_029936965.1 Fidelibacterota bacterium | reverse complement strand
ATAATAAGCAGTAATGATGATTCTACATTTATTGGTGGTATTGAAATTAAAAGTGGTGATCAGGAAGGAACGATAAGTTTTTCATTTAACTATGCGGATTTTGCTGGTAATTCAGCTACAAGAACGACAACTGATAATAGTTCTAGTGTCATTTGTGATACGACCAATCCTTCAGCGTTTACTACTGGATTGGTGGTGCCGACAGGAGGTACAGTTGCTCGACGTTTTTGGAATAGTACGAATACTGGACTAAGTATTGCTATTCCTATTGATAATGACCCCACCCTAATAGAAGGCATTGCGCATCCGTATGTTATTTTTAATGCACCACCTTCACGTCAATTATATCCACCAGCTTATAATATTGAAGCGAATCATAGTGGGACAGATTATACAATAACTTTTCCAGACTCCGTTTATGAAGGATTAACTGGTTTTGCAGAAAATGCATCGGTTGAAATCTATAGTATCATCTCGGATGCTCCAGGTAATTCAACAACTGGAGATATTAGCTCTTCGATCTTGAAGATTGATCAAGACCCCCCCACATTAATAGGAAAAACTATTTTTTCCACAAATAATGATCCTACGAGGGCGATCCTTGGCGATACAGTTTATCTTCGATTTACAGGAGAATTAGAGGGCATTGATACTGTATCAGGTACTATTGGAGCGCAGTCGTTTGATGGATATGAGCATAGTAATGGTTTTTCTTCAAGAGTTTTTAGACGAATGACAGGCGCAGAGACAGAAGGTGTATTGCCATTTGTCTTAGCTGCAGGTGATACAGCTAGGAATATGAGCTCTAATTATAGTGAAGTTGATGATGGCAGCAGTGTCGATTTCAGTGCTGCAGGTCCAGAAATTTTGTTATCAAATATAAAGTCTAATAGTACTTATGGTGATACTCTGGCAAAGCCGGGTGATTCCATCATTGTGGAATTAAGAACAGATATGCCCATTAATTTGACCAGCTCTGAGATTAATTCTAGAATGGCATCAGATGAATCTCCCGCAAATAATCGTTATCTATATCACATTATTGCCGAGGATGATGATCAAGATGGAATTGTTCCATTTGTTATAGATTATACAGATTTAAACGGGAATGATTATGGAAATATAACGACAACGACAGATACGAGTTATGTGCGATTTGATGGAACTGATCCAGTATTTCCCATGGTATCGATTTCATCAAATGCTGCTGATTCATCCATAGCAGGTGCAAATGATACCATAATATTGACATTTCGTATCCATGAGCCTGTTTCTAATTCTTCTGTAACGATATTAAATAATCCAGTAAATTCAATTTCTGCTTTAAATAATAATTATTTTCGTGCAAAATATGGATTAACTGGTGCAGAAAGTGAAGGCATAGTTCCTTTTACAATTAATGCTGTTGATTTAGTTGGAAATAGTTCTAGCATTGATAGTACTTCCAACAACTCATATGTCCTATTTGATCAGACTCCACCAGCAAATTTTACTGTAGGGCAGGTAATTAGTAGTGGTGGTACCGTTGTAAATGGGTTTTGGAATAGTACAAACCAAAAAATATTAGTTATTGTGCCTATTGATAATGATATCAGTTTGGTAGATGGTGCGGTACAAGTTCTTGTTAGTTTTGATGGAAGCGACACATTGGAAATAGGAGACCAAAATATTATTACAGAATCAAATGTAAATGATACTATTGCAATTAGTAGAATAGAATTTATTAATTCAGAAAATTATGCGGAGGGGGCACTAGCTTTATTCACTGCTCGTATTAATGATTTTGCAGGATATACTAAAATAGGAACTCCAAGTGCGAATCAAATTAAAGTAGATCAAACAGGGCCTATCCTTGATAGTATTGCAATAGAATCAGATAACCTATATTCTAATCAAGGAGCAAAATATACTGATGACGTATCAGTAACATTTCGTCCTCTGGAAGATATTATGACTCCGTTTATTTTAATTGCTGGTGATACAGCTGATAATGTTACACAAATTGGAGATAATTGGATTGCTACAAGAACGATGCAAGTAACGGATGTAGAGGGTGTTATTACCTTTAGTTTTACACCAAAAGATCTAGCAGGGAATCCAGGTTCTCCTAGTACACAAACAACTGACGGATCCAGGGTAATCCTTGATAACTCTGCACCATTTATTAATTATCTATATGAAGGTAGTATTATTGAAGATAAAGACTATACTCCTAGCACCGATTCTTTGCGATTAGGGATGGATGGTGGAGATCTGCTATCCGGAATATTGCGGTTTGGTTTTGCTCTTGGTGATTTTCCTGGTGTAGGGAATGTAATACCTTGGGCGGAAACGAATGGTATTGCAGATACTTTATTAGAAGGACTAACGCTACAACCAAATTTTCAATATTTCGCAAGCGCCTATTCTGTTGATTGGGCGGGCAATATTTCTGATACAATTTTCGGCGATGGTATTATTGTTGATAATACGATCCCTGCTCCTGGGAGTATTAATACCAGCTACGATGGCTTTGTTAGTAATGATTCAATTGACTGGACAATTGATTCAACAACTCTGAATGTTCGCTGGAAAGAGTTCGATGATAATTTTGTTATTGGAAATTATGAGATAAGCATTCTGGATGAATCTGATACATTGAAGGTAGTGGATTGGTTTTCAGTAGATACTCTATCAGACTCTACAACAATTACGAATTTGAGTTTAAAAAAACATATGCAATATTTTGTAGCCATTCGTGCCGTAGATATGGCAGGAAATAAATCCGACTCAGTTCGTACAGATGGAATTTATTTTGATAATTTACCAGCTAAGATTGATACAATAGCTCCATCAATAAATAATTATCTTGATGTATCTTCTATCGAAACGATTGATTTCAAATTCAATAAAGATCTGACAGGTTTCAAATTTAGTCTGAGTAATATTGGTGTTGATACTATACCGTACACTATAAATCATTCTGATAGTACAGTTACTGTTTCGTTGGGCGAACAGTTGTTGACTGCAGACACGCTTTATTTCAAATTTGACAGTGTAGCCAGCTATAATCGATTGTTTATGTCAGAAACTATTACCATGTATAGTATGTTATGGGGTGATTTGGATAGTAATAAAATTTTGGATGTGCTTGATGTAGTACGTTTCAATAGTCTCTGGCCAAATATAGATCTTGCTCCAGTAAATTTTGATCCACCGCATTATGATCCAGATCTCGATGGGGAAGCAAATTTACGAGATCTTGCAGTCTTTTCTCGAATGTGGAACTGGTATTATAAGACATATATGCCAGCAAATCTTTTGGAGCCAGGAAATCAAATATTTTTGGATGCGACATATCGCGATGGACAATTACAGATTGATTTGCCTTTACACACTAGTGCAGGGCAAATAATTTTTACTGATTTAGATAATCAAGTTATGAAATTATCTGAGGCTTCATCAGTATTTAATAATCTTGTTTTTGTAAATGAAGATTCTTTGGCTCGAATAAAAGCATATACTTTTGCATCTTTAGGCGAAAATATAGATTCAGTTTTCTCGATTAACTTAAAATTAAATTCAAAAAAAGATTATCACCAGAATATGCAGGTCAGATTTTATGATAACGATGGGAAAGAAATACTTCATGGATCTACTATTCTAAAAATTACACCAATACCTAATCAGTATGCATTAGGTCAAAACTATCCAAACCCTTTTAATCCATCAACAACCATCCAGTTTGAATTACCAGAAGAATCTTATACGCAGATAGCAATTTATGATCTATTAGGTAGAGAACTAATTCAACTTGTGAATGAAATATGTACCGCTGGTTACCATGAAGTAATATGGAATGGAAAAGATTCATTTGGTCGTACAATCCCTTCTGGCATGTATTTATATCGTATGGATACAAATGGTTTTAGCAGTACGCGAAAATTAGTGTTTCTAAAATAGACAAAAAACCATTCAATAATAATTTCCTTAATATAAATTGTATTATCTCTTTTATAGAGATTTTTGGAGGATGCTATAAACAATTAAATATTTAAGGAATTCTAGAAATGTCAGATAATCTATTTTCTCCTAACAAAGAATTTTCAGATAATGCAGATATTAATTCTATTGGTCAATACCACGATTTATATAAAAAATCTATATTAGACCCAGATACTTTTTGGGCTGAAATTGCAGATCGGATCACCTGGTTTAAAAAATGGGATCAAGTCCGGGAGTACGATTTTGTAAGGGGATCAATTAAGTGGTTTGATGGTGCGAAGCTCAACGTTAGTTATAATTGTTTAGATCGTCATGTTGAAAATGGATTTGGTGATCAAACTGCTATCATTTGGGAAGGGAATAACCCTGAAGAAGACCAGAACTTTACTTATAATGAATTGCTTTTTGAGGTGAAAAAATTTGCTAATGTTTTAAAAAGCATTGGAGTAAAAAAGGGTGACAGAGTTTGTCTTTATATGCAAATGGTTCCTCAATTACCTATTGCGATGCTCGCATGCGCAAGGATAGGGGCAGTACATTCGGTTGTATTTGGCGCATTTAGTCCTGGATCTCTTAGAGATCGTATTAATGATTCTTCCTGTAAAGTATTGATTACGCAAGATACAGGAGTTCGTGGAACCAAACAGAATATTCCAATGAAGGCAAATGCTGACCAAGCGGTATCTGAAACACCTTCTATTCAACATGTAATTGTTGTTCAAAGAACAGGTGTTGATGTAAATATGCAAAGTGATCGTGATTTATGGTGGCACGAAATGGTGGAAAACGCCGATTTAGAATGCACCCCCGAAGAGATGAATGCAGAAGACCCTCTTTTTATCTTATATACGTCTGGTTCAACTGGGAAACCAAAAGGTGTAATGCATACAACTGGCGGATACCTTGTTTATACTTCATTTACGCATGAAAAAATATTTGATTATAAACCGGGTGATATTTATTGGTGTACAGCCGATATTGGATGGATCACAGGTCATTCATACATTGTATATGGTCCTCTAGCAAATCGAGCAGTAAGCATAATGTTTGAAGGTGTTCCTAATTATCCGGACTATGGAAGGTTTTGGGATGTAGTTGATAAGCATAAAGTAAAACAGTTTTATACAGCTCCAACTGCACTACGAGCATTAATGAAAGAGGGCGATGATCATGTAACAACTCGGAATCTATCTAGTCTACAATTATTAGGTACGGTAGGAGAGCCAATTAAGGAACCTGAATGGATGTGGTATCACAATATTGTAGGAAAAGGGAAATGTCCAATTGTCGATACTTGGTGGCAAACCGAAACAGGTGGAATATTAATTTCTCCGCTTCCAGGTGCAACACCTACCAAGCCTGGATCAGCAACAAATCCCTTTTTTGGTATAGAGCCTGTTTTACTATCAGAAGATGGGGAAGAAATTGAAGGAAATGAGGTTCAAGGTCTTTTAGCAATTAAACAATCCTGGCCAGGTCAAATGAGAACGGTTTATGGTGATCACCAACGATTTATTGATACATATTTTTCACAAGCACCTGGTTACTATTTCACTGGTGATGGTGCACGTCGAGATAAGGATGGATATTATTGGATCACTGGTAGAGTAGATGATGTGCTCAATATTTCTGGTCATCGGATTGGTACTGCAGAGGTTGAAGGTGCTATTGGAAAAGCTACTGGAGTTGCAGAAGCTGCTGTAGTTGGATTTCCTCATGAAATAAAAGGCCAAGGTATATATGCATTTGTTACCTTAATGACGGGTGCAGAAGAAAATTCAGATGTAAATGATTCAATTATGGATAGTGTAACTAAAATTATTGGTCCCCATACAAAACCAGATAAAATACAATATACCCCTGCTTTGCCAAAAACTCGCTCTGGTAAGATTATGCGACGAATATTAAGAAAGATAGCAGAAGGTGATACGGAAAACATGGGTGATACATCAACACTTGCAGATCCTAGCGTTGTTGAAGAGCTTATTGAAGGAAAAAAATAAATATAAATTATTATTCAGGGGATTATATGGGACACTTAAAGACAGTTTCAGCCACAACAAAAAATTGGTCTGAAATACCATCAGACGTAATAGCTGTTGGAGTATTTTCCAAAGGGGAATTATCCCCAATGGCAAAAGATGTTGATGAAAATTTAGGAGGACAGTTGCAAATAGCAGTTAAAAATGGCGATATGACTGGTCGCACAGGTGAATCAATGATTTTTTATAGTGAGAAACATCGCTTATTAGCGGTTGGATTAGGAGAAAAGAAAAAATTAGATTTAGAGCAAGTTAGGCGTGCAAGCGGTACAGTAGTAAAGACAGCCATAAGAAATAAACTTGCTAATGTATTTATGGAAGAATTCGCTCAAGATAAAGATGGTGCAGCCCAGGCACAAGCAGAGGGCGCTATTTTAGCTTCCTACCAATTCCTTGATTACAAAACGATGAATAAACAAAATAATTTTATGTTGAAAAAGGTTATTGTTCGTACGTGGGATAGGTCTGGTTTAAGAAAAGGTTCTTTGATATCCAATGCTGTATGCTTTGCAAGAGATCTTGGAAATCATCCAGGGAATGTTGCTACTCCAACAAAATTAGCACAAGAAGCTCGGAAAATAGGAAAACGTGGAAAGATGCGTGTGCGAGTGTTTGATCGCACAAAAATTATCAAAATGGGTATGGGGGGACTTTCTGGCGTTGCAGCTGGAACGGATGAACCTCCAAAATTTATTCTAATGGAATATTGGGGTACTAAAAAGATGGAGAAGCCCAAAGTGCTTGTTGGAAAAGGACTTACTTTTGATTCCGGTGGTATTTCTATAAAACCAGCAGCTAAAATGGATGAAATGAAATTTGATATGTGTGGTTCTGCAGTTGTTTTAGGAACAATGCATGCACTGGCAGATTTAAAACCAAAAATCAATGTTGTTGGGATAGTACCTTCTACAGAAAATCTTAGTGGAGCAAAAGCGTATAAGCCTGGAGATATATTAAAAGCCTATAATGGTAAAACTATTGAAGTGTTGAATACAGATGCAGAAGGTAGGTTAATTTTAGCAGATGCGTTATCTTATGCCAGTAAGCACTATAACCCTGAATATATCCTTGATTTCGCTACATTAACTGGAGCAGTTATTGTTGCTCTTGGCTATGTAGCCACTGGAATAATGGGTACAGATGATGAGTTAATTAAAAGAGTTAAATCTTCTTCCAATGCAACGGCAGAGAAAGTCTGGGAACTTCCTCTTTGGAAAGAATATTGTCATCAAATTCGATCAAAGATTGCTGATGTGAAAAATACAGGGGCACCGATGCAGGCAGGCACTATTGCAGCAGGTGCTTTTCTGAAAGAATTTGTCAAGGATGGAATTCCATGGTGTCATTTTGATATTGCTGGGACTGCCTGGAATGATTCTGAAACTGATAGTGGAGGTAAAGTAAGAGAAAAACCTTATACTCCAAAGGAAGGGGCCTCAGGAAATATAATTAGATTAGTCTTAGATCTAATTGAGGCATGATTATTATTTTTGAATAAAGTTGCCATCATAACCGCTGCCAGTAAGGGAATAGGTGCTGCATGCGCTCATGCTCTTCTTAAAGAAAAATATAAGCTAGTTTTAATGTCAAGAACTGAAAGCGTACTAGAGCTTGCTAATGATTTAGATGCGGTTGGAATTGTTGGTAGTGTTACAGTGCAAGATGATCTGAGTAAAGTTATGGATCTCGCAATGGATACATATGGTCAAATAGATGCAATAGTAAATAATACAGGACATCCTCCTAAAGGGGATCTTTTAAAAATTACCGATTCCGAATGGAAAGAGGCCTTTGATCTATTATTATTGAATGTAGTGCGTATTTCAAGATTAGCAGTCCCTATTATGAAAAAAAATGGTGGGTCAATAGTAAATATATCATCATATAGTGCTAAGGATCCAAATATCTTATTTCCAACTTCTTCTACAATTCGAGCAGGCCTTTCTGCTTTTGTTAAATTATTTGCCGATCAATATGCAAAATATGGTATACGTATGAATAATGTATTACCAGGATATATTGATAGTTTCGATGTTGGTGATGAAATTCGTTCAATGATCCCAGCGAAACGAGAAGGAAAGGTCAATGAAATAGCAAATACAGTAGTTTTTTTATTATCGGATGAATCAAGTTATGTAACTGGACAAAATATTCGTGTAGATGGTGGATTAGGACGGTCAATATAATCTTTTTATTAAAGATAAATGTTATAGTAAATGCAAACAAAATTTTACCGTATTTTTAACCATGGAATTTTTTAGCGGTATTGTACTTTTTCTGATTGGGTTTGCTGTTGGATCAACAATCGTCTGGTTCATGCGCCAAAAAGAATTAGATTCTGCTCGATTAGGAGAGGATGGCCTAAAAGAAATTTTTGGCAATATATCGCGGCAAGCGTTAGATCAGAATATCGAAACATTTCTGAAACTATCGGAAAGCAAGTTTGGAGAACTATTGAAATCCTCTGATGTGCAACTGGATGAAAAGAAGAAGCTCATTGACGTCAGTATCAAGGAAATGAAAAATCAGTTGGAAGGACTTGGTAAACAAACCTCTGAACTGAAAGGTCAGATGGAAGCTTCTCAAAAAGGTATTGCTGAATTATCAGACACAACCTCACAATTAAGGCAAATTCTTTCTAGTTCCCAAGCTCGGGGTCAATGGGGCGAACGAATGGTGGAAGATATATTGAATTTTATCGGTCTTGTGGAAGGCGTTAATTATGCTAAACAGATCCAGGAAGGTGGAGATCGACCAGACTTCACATTTTATTTGCCCAAGGATCGACATATAAATATGGATGTAAAGTTTCCTCTTAGTCATTATGAGGGTTTTCTTGCTGCTGAAAATGAAAATGATCAGAAAAGTGAAAAGAAGGCCTTTCTCTCCGACGTACGTAATCATATCAAAGAAATTGCTAAACGTAATTACATCAACCCGCAAGCGGGTACAGTTGATTATGTGTTGATGTTTATTCCCAATGAAAGTATTTATTCATTCCTAAACCAGGAGGACAAGGATCTGATTGATTTTTCCCTATCCAAAAGGATCCTACTTTGCTCACCGATTACGCTATATGCTATTCTTTCCTTGATTCGGCAGGCAGTCTCTAACTTTTCCTTAGAGCAAAGAGCAGGGGATATGCAGGCTATGGTAAGCGCTTTCAAGGAACAATGGGAAAAATTTGTAGAAAAGTTAAATGCGCTCGGTAAGAGTATTGGTACAATACAAAAACATTATGATGATTTAAGTGGCCCAAGAGTACGTCAATTAGAGAAACCAATGGATAAGATTATTGATTTAGAATTGAATAACAGCGATAATGACCAGATAGAGAATGATGCAGCATGAAGAAATATTTAGTTATTATTCTTTTTGTATTATTTCAATGTGTAGGTCCACCTGATCCAGAAGATGGCCTTATTGATAACTTGCCTGCGATTATTAATACATCAGATGTATTTAGTTTTTCTCTAAGAGGTGACAAGTATGATTTTAATGAATCATATGATCTTTCATTTTTTTTAGATTCTAATTCTGTTTTATTAACAACATTAATTATCAATGAATTTTCAGGAAATGATACCACATCAATTTTTGTTAATAATAGTTTAGACTCTACTCTATATTGGTATTTGGTGTTAGGAAATAGTGTGTATACTCGAACTGATACCATGTCAGGGGATCCCTTAAGCTATCCAGAAAAAATCAATGCTATAGGTACGCAATTTAATGGTGTGGTCGATTTTCAAATCATTAAACAATAATTTCAACTAAAATAGTAGCCTTGGAATTTCAATTAAATACAGGAGATTTATATGCTATCCTAACGTCTTTTTGTTGGGCCTCAGGAGTAATCTTGTTCCAAGTTTCAGGACGAATACTTGGGAGCATGCATATAAATGTTATCAAAAATACTATTGGCGTAATTGGTTTTATTTTATTCCTAATAATTCAAGGAAATAGATTTCCAGTTTTTACTTATGATGAAATGATGATTCTTTCAATTAGCGCTGTTTTGGGCGTTGCAATTGGAGATTATTTTTTTTTATCTGCATTACGAAACCTTGGGGCTGGGTTGAATGCGATTATTGGTACAACATTTTCACTTTCAATTTTTATTCTATCATATCTTATGTTTGGAGAAGTTATTGCTTTGCGAGGGTATTTTGGTGGGGTTTTGGTAATAAGCGGTATTGTTATTGCAACGGTAGAAATACCCAAAAACAAAAGTAGAAAGGATATAACTCAGGGAATAATCTTTGGACTTATTGCTCAGGTTCTTACAGCCTTTTCTGTGTTAATGATCAAGCCAGTGATGGCAGTGCATCCAGTGGTCCCAATTGCCTTGATTCGATTTGGTATTGGAACCCTATTAGGGATCCTATTTCTATATTATATGGAAGGGGGTAGCAACTTAATTAAGACATATAAAAAAGGGTTTAGTCATATGCCTTTGGTTCTTGGAGCTTTTTTTGGGACTTTTCTTTCTGTAATCTTTTGGCTTGCTGGTTATAAATACACTTTAGCAGGTCGTGCAGCTATTTACAATCAATTATCAACAATACTAATTATTTTAATGGCTGCTTTATTTTTGAAAGAGAGAATGAATAAAAGGAAGTGGTTTGCTGTTTGTTGTGCATTATCTGGTGCTATCTTAGTAAGTACTTCATAACGAAAGAATGCAACTCTGATCTAATCTTCCTCCCAGGCTGGGCATAAGAACTGCCTGTAATCACAATTTTGACAATTAAAGTCTCCTGGCTTAGTTTGGAATTCATTTTTCCTTATTCCTTCGGCTACTTTAGAAACTTTTTCTAATTCTTTATTTAGATCATCAGATGTAAACGTATGGCTTTCAAGAGGATCTTCATAATGACGCAAAAAATGAAGAATTGTAGTGCCAGGATCCCCTTTCACGTCTTCAACGGCATCTCTCTTAAGTGCTTCCGTATATAGAGCGAGTTGAAGATTGCCTTTTGCCTTTTCTTTATTTTTACTAGTCTTATAATCAATTACAGATAAAGAATCGCCTTCCTGATCAATACGATCGATTTTACCCGATATTACCACTTGCAATTCATCAATAGTGAAGTTGAACATTTTCTCCCGAGCAACAACTATAGAAGGATGTTCTTTATTATAATTAAAATATGCTTCGACCAGCTCTATAGCTTGTTTTTTAAACTCTTCTTCCCGTAATAAATATTCAAATGCATCTTTCCTCCAATGTTTATCTAACAAATCCATCATTTGTTTAAGACTTTGGTTACCCTTACCATGAAATTCATCTAAGACATTATGGATAATTATTCCAAATTCCATTGTAGCACGTGTTTTTCTTTCAGGAACTTTATCAATATGTTTAAGACGATATTTATATGGACAACTTTCATAGTCGTTGATACTGCTCGCTGATAATTTTAATAGATATCTTGGATCTAATTTATTAGAGTCTTCTTTTGTCGGGTTTTCATTTAAATTTTTCATCTTAGATAAGATTTCACTGGCATTATCATAATGATTAGCAGCTATTTCGTGACTAAGATCAACAAGTAGTTGTTGTTTTTCTGAATTCAATTCAGGCTGTATTACAGCTTCATCACTGATTTTCATAATAGAATTCTCCATTATTTTTGGTTCTAAACTATCTAATTCTTTTGTAAAAATAGATTGAGCTTTGGACGGTCCAAATAAATATAACTCATCCTTAGCCCTAGTGCATGCAACATGAAATATTCTCCTTTCTTCCTGAATATGAAATTCTTCTACAGATATGGGGTTCTCATTAAACCAGTGTTTCCATTTTATAGGTAGTTCATCTATAATTTTTGTTTTATTAAAACGAATAGGAAAACTGCCAGATCTTAAGAAAGGAATAATTACTATAGGAAATTCTAACCCTTTTGATTGATGCGCTGTTAAGATTTGTACTGCAGCATTTTTATTATATTCTTCTGGTTGGGCCGCTTCAATATTCATATTTCTTTGTAGAATATTCATATATTGTAGCCAGCTTTTTAAAGTAGGATTTTCTTCTATCGCATTAAATCGTTCAGCAATTAACATTAATTTCGCCATATTTGCCAAGTTTAGACGTTGTTTATATCGATAATTCTTTCGCAAATGTTGAATTTCAGGTGTGTCTTTTAAATGTTTTAGAATATCCCAAACTATTTCATCAGGACTTTGTTTCTTCTTATAAGATCTTAATATTTTTTCTCTTGTAGATAAGACCCATAAAATATCTGGAAATTTTATTGATAATTTTTCTAATGCATTTAATCGCTCATCTATGGATGTTCTGTTAAGCTCACTATAGAATTTTGATGTCCATTCATAACCCATTTTGTCTTTCAAAATTCGGAATAATGCTGCTTCAGATCTTTCATCAGCAATTACTAAATGACCCCAAGCCAACACATCTTTTACAATAGGAACATTGAAAAATTTCTCAATATGAATATCTACTGGTATTGCTGATTTTTGTAAAACAGAAACAAGGTTTTTTATATGGCCCCATGATCTACATATAATAGCTATATCTCCAAATACACGATTATTCGTTTCTACCCTATCATGTATTAATTGCGGAATCTGATTCATGCTCTCTTTAGATTCAGAAACATACCATTTAGGCTTGGGCCCAGTTTTTGGAAGTTTTTTAGGTCGAATAAGCGATTTTTTTTCTCTTTGAGTGTTGTGTTTTATTGATGCATTTGCTAAGTCAAGTATCTCACTGGATGATCGATAGTTTTCAACTAGCTTTACCATTTTATAATTGGGAAAAGAAGAATATCTTTTTTCAAAATCTTTAATATTGTAATAATTAGCTCCCCGAAAACTATATATACATTGGTCCTCGTCCCCAACGACCGTAATGCTTGGTTTATTACCTGCAATAAAATTTATTATTTTGTTAAGTGCGTAATTATTATCCTGGTACTCATCAATAAAAATATGTTTATATTTTTTTCTGGTATTATTTAATACTGTAGAACTGGAATTAAGCATATTCCAACAGTCAAGAATCATGTCACCATAATCTACAACTCCCATTTTATTCTTTTCTTTCTGAAAATAATCGAAAATCTTTATTAAATCGGAAAGTTGATTTATACAATCAACGTAATCGCAATCTTTATGCATATTTGGAAAAAGTTCATGGAAATTATTTTCAATAATATTTGTTGATTGATAAAGATCATTTAGTTGATCAGGTGTAAGTAGTTCATCACGTATACGATCAATAAATGGTATAAAAGATTTTGTAATAGAGGTATAAGGAGAGGTTAGAAAAGAAGAGGAGCTAATAAATTTTAATTCATCAAAATGATTAATAAAAAAGTATATAATATCATCTTTTTTCCAAAGAATTTTTTCTGCATTAGGACTAATGTTTTGCTCGCGCACTAATGCATTACAAAAACCATGGAATGTACTAATGGTGATTTTATCTGCTGAACTACCAATTAATTCTTTAATTCTTCTTGTTATTTCTGATGTGGTTTTATCTGTAAAAGTAAGAAGTAGAATATTTTCTGGTGGAACACCTTCCTTTTGAACTAAATAGAGTATGCGGTTAAGTAATGTTGTAGTTTTTCCAGTTCCTGCTCCAGCAAGGATCATTAATGGAGACGGTTTGTGTAAAATAGCTTCTTTTTGAGCTATATTTGGATTAAATGAAACAGCGCTTGATTTCATATATAAAATTAGACATGAATCTGGTTAATATCAGTGAACAAGTTTCGTATTTTATTATTTAACCTTTAATGATTATTAGCGTCTAAAATGGTAATAATGAATGAAAAAGGATCGAGAACTAATACAAGAATTTCAAAATGGAGATGAAGAGGCATTTAATGAACTTGTTCGTAGATATTTAGATTTAGTTCATGGATTTTTTCAAAAAATTACTAATGATGAAATGGAAGCAGAGGATTTGGCTCAAAATGTATTTATTAAATTATTTAAATCACTTAAGAGGTTTCGTTTTGAATCAGAATTCAATACTTATTTATATCGCGTGAACGCAAATACTGCAAATACCTACTTTAAAAGGAATAAATGGAGGAACATTCTACATCTGGACCAAACAGATGAGCCATCATACGTAGACAATCAGCAGGATAGAGAATGGAAGAAAGAAGAGTTATGGAATGCCATTAGTAAATTGCCAAAAAAACAACGATTAGTGGTTATGATGAGAATTTCAGAAATGCTGCCTTTTAAGGATATTGGAAATATTCTTCATATGTCTGAAGGCACAGCTAAAGTTAATTTTCACCATGGTGTCAAACGTATAAAAGTATTATTAGGTATAGTTGAATGAATTTTGAATCAAAAATTCGACAAACTATATCTGATTCAGATAGAACTATCGATAAAGAACAATTTATTAATAATCTAACTGAAGCCAGGTACAAGCAGAAATTAAAGCGCAGTCAGGCTATTTCAGGCATTTTAGCTATATGTTTGATTATTATTGTTGGTATAGCTAGTTATTTTGAGCTAGATCAAGGTGCAATTTATTCGGGAGGAAATTTTTATTTTAGTGATAGCAATATTTCTAATTCAGATTTTGATGAATATAATTTAAATAATGATTATTATATTGATGATCTAGCTATTTATATCATTGAAGAGGAAGATGATATTTGGACAGCTTTTTCATTTTTAGATGAAATAGAATATGATAATTTTATTAACTATATGGAGGAAGAGTCATGAGAATAACTAACTTTTTTATAATAAGCGTCATGATAAGTGGTGTTTTATTTGCTCAGCCTGGTCGTTGGGATAAGGAAGATGAAGATCGAGGAAGAATGGAGATGTATGCAATTTGGAAGCTTACAGAAACTCTTAATCTTAATGAGAAGCAAGCGGAGGGTTTTTTCCCAAAACTAAATGCTCATAAAAATAAAATGAGAGGTATTCAAAGGGATAGAAGGGGGAATTGGAAAGATATTGTGGCTAAGGCTAAAAAAGGAGAAGCAATTAGCGATAATGAATTACAAGAAGTTTTAAATAAAGATAAGTCCATAGAGAAAAAAGCTATTTCTGAAAAAGAGAAGTTTTCTAAGAGTCTCAATGATGTCCTTAATAATGAACAGATTGTACTATATCATGTTTTTGGTAGAGAAATGCTGGGAGAAGCTAAAGAAAGGATGCGAGATCAGCGTAAGCGCGGAAAGAATATGGGCGGATTTAAAGGGAAACGTAAACGATGGTAAAAATTTGAATATCAGTAATTTTTAAATGCCCGATAATTATCGGGCATTTTTTGTTGTTTGTCGAAAACAATTATTTATAGATAACTTCTATTCCATTATTAATTAAAAAACGTATGAAAAAAATATATAATTTTAGTGCTGGTCCTGGAACGCTCCCTCAAGATGCGCTAGATGCTACTTCTCATGCAGTGTTAGATTATGAGAACAATGGGATGAGCATTCTTGAGATGAGCCATCGATCACAACCAATCGTTGATTTAATGAACAATACTACCGACTTAGCTAGAGAGCTATTATCAGTTCCAGATAATTTTCATATCTTATGGTTGCAAGGAGGAGCTTCTACGCAATTTTCCATGATTCCGATGAATTTACTTTCTAATGATCAAACAGCCGATTATACAGATACTGGCTTTTGGGCAGCAAAGGCTATTAAGGAGGCAAAAGAATTTTGCAAAGTAAATGTTGCTTCTTCTACTAAAGAAAGTATGTATAATCATATATATAAGGATTTATATCAAACACCTAATGCTACTTATTTACATATTACAAGTAACAATACTATCTATGGAACACAGTGGAAGTCATTTCCAAAAACATTGAATCCTGAAGCATATATTGTTGCGGACATGTCATCGGATATATTTAGTAGAAAAATTGATTTTAACTCATTTGGGTTAATCTATGCTGGTGCTCAAAAAAATATGGGTCCTGCGGGGGTAACGATGGTAATTATTCGGGATAATATTATTGGTAAAATTAATCGTCATATTCCTACTATGCTTGACTATAGTACGCATATTAGTAAAAAATCAGCATTTAATACTCCTCCCGTATCAGCAATATTTGTGGTTAATAAAACCTTAAGTTGGTTAAAGGGATTAGGAGGCGTGGCTATGATAGAAGATAGAAATAAAATTAAGGCAGAAAAATTATATCGGGAGATAGAAAGAAATTCTATTTTTACATGTCCTGTTTATGAAGAAGATAGATCTCAAATGAATGTACCATTCATTTTCATTGAGGATGGTGACGAAAACGAATTTTTAGGATTTTGTTCTGATAGAGGGTTAATTGCTCTAAAAGGTCATAGATCGGTTGGCGGTTTTCGTGCTTCAATTTATAATGCAATGCCTTTGGATGGCATAGATACTTTGGTTGCAGCTATGCAGGATTATGAATCACTGCATTCTAAATAAATTATTTAAATAGTTTATCGAGTTTTGGTTTAATAATAACTCTGCAATATGGCTGATCCATATTGTTATTATAGTAATTATTATGATAATCTTCCGCAGGCCAGAATTTATCCAGTTTAGTGATTTCCGTAACAACAGGATTTAAAAACACATTAGAATTGTCAACCTTATTCTTAGATTTTTTAGCTATTGTTTTTTGTTCATCATTATGGTAAAAAATAGCTGATCTATATTGAGTGCCAATATCATTCCCTTGTTTATTACGTGTAGTTGGATCATGAGATTTCCAAAACATATTCAAAAGTTTATTAAACGTAATTATCCTTGTATCAAAAGTTATCTGAGCAACTTCGGCATGACCTGTCCTTCCAGTGCATATTTCTCTGTAAGTGGGGTTCTTTTTATGTCCACCAGAATAACCGGGAATAACATCAACAACACCGTCTAACCGTTCAAATACTGCTTCAACGCACCAAAAACATCCAGCGCCAAATGTTGCTTTTTGTATTTCTTTCATTGATCTTTCTCCATATAGAATAGAAATGAATAAACTAAATATTAATATTATATTATTTCTCATTTAAGGTGTATAATCATATTATTACAACTAGTAAATATACCAATTAATATAATTATTCAATTGATATTGGTTTAACTGATTTGTATTGTAATTTCGCAAAATTAAAAACAGTAAATTTGATATAAGATGTTAACAATAAGTGTTTTAAAAGAATCTGTTGAGGGTGAGAAAAGAGTTGCCTTAGTCCCAGAAAGCGTTAAACGACTGGCTAAACAAGGCGTTTCGATTCTTGTTCAAGAAGGCGTTGGAGTTGAAGCTGGTTTTAAACCGAGTGATTATGAAGCAGCAGGTGCTGCTATAATTTCTGATTATAATGAATTATTTAATGAGGGGAATGTATTTTTAAAAATACAAGTTGTTTGTCTTCAAGATGGGATGTTAGAACTTGTAGATCCTATTAAAAAAGGATCTGTTATAATAGGATTCATGAGTCCTTTTAAATATATCCATAACATTCAATCTCTTGCTGATAGAGAACTTTCTTCATTCTCAATGGAACTAGTTCCCCGTATTTCACGCGCACAGCGTATGGATGCATTAAGCGCCATGAGTTCTGCGGCTGGTTATAAAGCAGTATTGTTAGCTGCCAGTACTTTAAACAAATTTTTTCCTTTAATGATGACTGCAGCAGGAACGATTTCCCCAGCAAACGTTCTCGTTATAGGCGCAGGTGTGGCAGGGTTACAAGCGATTGCAACTGCAAAAAGGCTTGGAGCTAGAGTGAAGGCTTTTGATACAAGGCCTATTGTAAAAGAACAAGTTGAGAGCTTAGGTGCAGAATTCGTTTCTTTGGAAACAAGTGATGAAGCTCAAACAAGTGGTGGATATGCAGAAGAAATGTCTGAAGATTTTTATCAGCACGAGCATGCAATTCTTGGCGAGCATCTACCAACAACTGATGTTATTATAACAACTGCACAAATTTTTGGTAAGAGGGCGCCATTGCTCATTACTGAGGAAATGGTTCAATCGATGCGTTATGGTTCGGTTATTGTAGATCTTGCAGCCGAACAAGGTGGAAATTGTGAACTTAGTGTTCCGGGAAAGGATGTTGAGCGACATGGTGTTAATATTTTATCTCCTCTTGATTTACCATCAAGTTTGTCATATCATACAAGTGAAATGTTTAGCAGAAACGTTACAGCATTATTGAGTGAAATGCTTGATGCAGGTGAACTTAATATTGATCTTGAGGATGAAGTTGTCTCAGGGACTATTTTAACTCATGAAGGAAAGATTTTGAATCAACATGTTATTGACTTACTAGATAGGGAAAAGGAGGAGAAGTGATGTCTGGACAATTATTAATAGAAATTTATGTTTTAGTCCTAGCACTATTTGTTGGGTTTGAAGTCATATCAAAAGTACCACCAACACTACATACCCCTCTTATGTCTGGATCAAATGCAATATCAGGGATTACGATAGTAGGTGCAATATTAGCAACTGGATCAATGCCTGGGACTATAAGCGCAACTTTAGGCATGATAGCAATCATTTTGGCTATGATAAATGTAGTTGGAGGATTTATGGTTACCGGTAGAATGTTAAGAATGTTTAAGAAGTAGTATTGTTTTGCAAGATTTAGTTATACCAATAATTTATCTTTTTTCTGCAGTATTTTTTATCCTTGGTTTAAGACAGCTTTCGCATCCAAGGACAGCTCTTAAAGGAAATAGAACAGCATCTATAGGGATGCTCCTTGCAATTGTTGCCACTCTATTAAATAATCAAATACTTGATTTTCAATCTATATTTATTGCGATCTTAATTGGAAGCGCGATAGGAGCTATTCTAGCAAAACAAGTAGAAATGACTTCCATGCCTCAGTTAGTTGCATTATTTAATGGTTTAGGTGGTGCCGCATCATTATTGGTGGCTACTGCAGAATTTTATCGTGTAGGTGCTTTTCCAATATTTATTTTCTTTACTATCGTGCTTAGTATCTTAATTGGTTCTGTAACGTTTTCTGGGAGTTTTATTGCGTTTTTAAAATTACAGGGAATTATGAAAGGTGCGCCGATACAGTTTAAAGGTCAACATGCTTTTAATGGATTATTGGTAGTCCTTGTAATTATATCATCAATATATGGTCTATTAAATCCTTTCAGCTCTATGTTTTTAATAATTATTGGGGTTTCATTGCTATTAGGAATTCTTTTTGTTTTGCCAATTGGTGGAGCAGATATGCCAGTTGTTATTTCTCTATTAAACTCATTTTCTGGGCTTGCTGCGTGTGCTACTGGATTTGTGATTCAAAATGATGCTCTTATTATAAGCGGATCCCTTGTTGGTGCAAGTGGAATAATATTAACTGATATTATGTGTAAAGGCATGAATCGTACAATTTGGAATGTATTATTTGCTGGGGTTGGCTCTACTAATGCTATTACAGATAATCTGCAGGTAGACCCTATGAAATCTATAAAATCATATGAACCTGAAGATACAGTTGTAATTTTTGAAAATGCAAAACAAGTAGTCATTGTACCAGGTTATGGACTTGCTGTTGCGCAAGCCCAACATATGGTTCATGAATTACAAAAATTATTAGAGGGGAAAGGTGTTGTTGTAAAATATGCAATTCATCCTGTTGCTGGGAGAATGCCTGGGCATATGAATGTGTTACTTGCAGAAGCAAATATTCCCTATGATAGTCTTTATGATCTTGATCAAATTAATCCAGAATTTGAAGAAACTGATGTGACCTTAGTTATTGGCGCAAATGATGTTGTAAACCCGGCTGCTAGACATGATACGAATAGTCCAATTTTTGGTATGCCTATTCTTGATGTGGATAAAAGTCAAACGGTGTTTGTCTTAAAACGAACCATGAACCCTGGTTTTGCTGGTATTGAAAATGAGTTATTTTATAAAGATAATACGATTATGATTTTTGGTGACGCAAAAGACACTGTTTCAAAGCTTGTATCTGAGCTAAAATAGCCCCTCCAAAACTCCCTATTATTCTCTATTTTTTTTTGTAAGTAATATCCCTCAATAAAACGTTTTTTTTATATAGAGCATAAATTGCTTTGGGTGATAATTTAATTAAGAAGACTAGTTTTCCATCATTTAGTATTGGTTTTGCAGAGGAAAATTGGGTATAAAATCAATTTCACTGGATTAATAATTAATGGAGAGATTATTCATGAATCGAAACAAGATAAAAAGACAATCATCTGGTTTTACAATGATCGAAATCATGGTTGTAGTAGTTATAGTTGCAATTCTAGCAGCAATTGCTGTTCCTACATATGTACGATATGTAGAGAGCGCAAGGGCATCTGAAGCCAAAAGTGTCATTGGTAATATTGATAATGCTGCAAAAATGTATTATCAAACCTATGGTGAATGGCCAACCGATGTTGAAGAACTTGAGAATTCAGGTCAGCTTGAATTAGATAGATCGACAAAGCGTAAATGGATTTTTGAGCTCCAATTATCAGATCAAGGTGGTAGAATTATTGCAACCAGCACGGGTGATATGAATGGTGGTGAAGGGCGAGTAGTTGAATTTGATAGAGAATCTGGATCTTATAGAGGTTATGGAACTGCTGAAAGAGAAGGTTAATGGATATAAATAAACTATTATCTTATGCACTTGAATCAGGCGCTTCTGATTTGCACTTAAGTTCAGGCTCTATTCCAATGGTCCGAATTAATGGTTTTATGAAACCATTAAATATGTCATCCACAACAGATGAGGATATGAACTCTATTTTACCTCAAGTAATGAATGAAGATCAGATAGAAAGTTTTCATGAAAAAAAAGAGATTGACTTTAGTAGTCGCTTAGAAGGTAAGGGAAGGTTTAGAGTAAACTTTTTCCAACAGATTCGTGGACTAGCTGGGGTCTTTCGGGCCATTCCTGAGATACCTAAAGGTTTTGATGAGCTTGGTTTACCACCAGTCTTGGAAAATTTGTCTATGCTTGATAGAGGATTAGTATTGTTAACAGGGCCTACTGGTTCGGGTAAGAGCACAACGCTTGCTGCAATGGTTGATCATATTAATCAAAATAGAGAATGCCATATTATTACAATTGAAGACCCAGTTGAATATTTTCATACATCCAATCAATGTATGATTAACCAACGTGAATTAGGCGCATCAACACACAGTTTTGCAAATGCTCTTCGCTCTGCGCTCCGCGAGGATCCAGATGTGATTCTTGTTGGTGAGATGAGGGATTTAGAGACGATCTCTTTAGCGCTTACTGCTGCTGAGACAGGGCATTTAGTACTTTCAACGTTACATACTTCAAGTGCTGTAAAGGCTGTTGATCGAATTATTGATATTTTTCCATCAAGTCAGAAAGGGCAGATACGTTCAATGATGTCGGAAAGTTTAGAGGCGGTTATTGCGCAGAAACTACTTCAAACAAAAGATAAGAAGACTAGGATACCTGCTCTAGAGACTATGATTGCAACTACAGCTATTAGAAACTTAATTCGTGAGGATCGTATTTATCAAATACCCTCTGTAATGCAGGCAGGTGGAGTGGAAGGGATGCAAACCTTGGATCAAGACTTACAACGTTTGGTTTCTCAAGGCAAAATTCAACGTAGTGCAGCGGCTAAGATTGCAGAAAACCCCAAATTATTTGGTAGTAATGTTCTCTAAAAATTTTACAAATAATTCTCAGTCTGGTTTTTCATTTATTGAAGTGATGATTGGGGTTCTTATCGTAAGTATTGCAGCGTATGGAATGGTGGTAGGAGCGACGCATGCTCGTGGTGAATTACGTGCAATTGCTGTAAAAGAAAGAGCGACAGAAGAATTATTAAGTTTTGTTGAAAGTATGAAAGGAAGAATAGCGGATGGAAAATTATCGATTATAGAAAGGTCAGGTAATTTGCAGGGAGAAACAATCTATCTTTTTGGGAATCAACATAGCCAAACAAAGCTTGCTGCAAAGATATTTTATGAACCAGTTACAAAGTTATTAACTGATTCAACAAGTAATGTAGATCGTTATTTATTAAAATCCTGGATAGAGTGGGAAGACTTTTCTACTCCCTCGCAGAAAGTCGTTAAGAGAGAAGATATTAAAATGGTCATGATGGAGTTTCCATTATGAAAATGGTAGCTAAAGTTTCAAGATGGTCTCCTGGATTAACATTAATAGAGTTGGTTACTACAATAGTGATCTTAGGAATAATAATGATTGGATTGGGTCTTAGTTTGCGAACAGTTACACATCATTATCAGGATGACAGTGTTCTTCTTGAAGTTCATAATTATGGTAATGCTGTTATGCGTGAAATAATGAAAGAAATTAGTTTAGCTAGAATAATCAATAAAGAACAGATCAATGGTTATTCAAGAATATCCTTAAAGAAATATGATACTTTTGGCAATGAGACATCAACAGTAATTACTGCAAATGCATCGGAAGGTATCTTGTTCAATTATCAAAATCCTTTAGATGGAAATTTGCGTTTTCCAACCAAAGGACGTTTTAGAAATAATAATCAACGTATTATTACGTTAAAAGATTTTTACGCTGAAGAAGTTGAATTTATTAGGCCCAATTTGGCTAGATATGCTAATTCAACTTGGGAAATTAATATGGATATCGAGGTAGAGTCTTTTGTTTCCCCAGGAGGATCTATAAAAGAATTAGTACAATTTCAACGGATAGCTTTTATGCCTAATCGTTATATAAGCCCAAGATCATTAGTAAGTAATCAGGTAGGTAGTTAATGAAGAAATCTTTTAAAGGGATGGCTACTCCAACGGCAGTGATTTTTACAATGGTAAGTATGTTCATTACTGCAGGTTATTTGAAATATGCTATGTCAGCATCTGTAACTCAAAAATACCGTTTTGAAGAAGCGAAAGCATTGCTCATGGCTGAAACAGGTATAAATACGGAAGCTTTGCCTGTTTTACCAAAGTTAGTTGATCAGTCAGTAGTCTTAGCTGCGGATGGGGTTTTATTAGAGGGAATGGGCTTTTATCGTAATATAATTTGTTCAACATTTGTTAATCAAGAAGATGGTCGGACAATTTTTTATGCAAGAGGATCAGGAGTTAGTGAGTTTCGTAATACTCTAGGAAAGCCAGTTCGAATAGAACGTATGGCTGAGATGAAGTTAGTTGCAGAAGACTTTTCAAAATTTATGTATTTTACAAATTCAGAAGAGCCAGGAGGTGGGCCACAACTTGGTAGCTATGTTTCATTTGGTAGCAGTGATATTCTTGAGGGAGTTGTTCACACAAATGGTCAGATGACGATGAGTCAATTTGGTTGTCCAGACTTTACGCAGGCTAACATATCCGCATCTCAAGGAATCAATTTAAATAATTGTAATGATCAAAACTGGGCCTCTGTAGATGATTCAGCTGAAGTAAGGGTATATCCACCATATGATGCTACAGAACGTGCAAAAGAAAATGCTAATTATGTATTTACTGCAGACGATATGCTATGGCGTAGTACTGGTAAAGATACTCTGATTATGACCGAGATTGAATTTATTAATGGAGGTTTTATTCTTTCGCAGTGGACTTATTTAATTCCACCTGTTGGAGAGTCAGGGCCGCCCCCAACAAACTTTCGCTGGGATACAGATTTTAATTTTGAGCAATTAAGCAATGAAAGCATTGCTTTTGACGGTCCGTTTGATTCCACTCTGCAGGTATATTTTATGGATACATTATTTGTTGATTCAGAAGATATAGAAGGAAATGATGCAACTAATACACTAGAAATGTATGATATTGGAGATACTGTATTAGTAAGATCTGCTGATCCTGATTCCAATAAAGGGTGGGTAGGTGTAATGAATTCTACAGATCAGATAAATGGAATTTTTGTTTTTGGTGTTCAAAGCTTAGGTCAAACTTTTGAAAATCCTTTTACATCTGGTGAAGAAATCACGCTAGCTTTCCAAGGAGGTTTAGATAATACAGTCCTTTTTAATAATTTTGCAAATTATCATAATCATCCAAATAATGGGACAAGTGTTTGTGAATCAAGTGGCTTCCACCATTTTGATTTTGAACCTATAAATAACACTCCAGACATTCTTCCTCCCACTACCTTTTTCACTGATTTTGCAGTTATTTATGTAAAAGGAGGACAGGTTAGAGTTCGAGGAACAGTCGATGGAAAATTTAGCATTGTAACTGATAATTATACTGAATACAGAAGACACGATGATATTTCTATCGTTGATAGAGTATGGGGAAATATTTGGTTGATGGACGATGTTTTATATGAGGATTCTAACCCTATAACAGGAGAGATTGTTTATGGAACGAGGAATAGATTAGGACTTATCTCTGGAGCTAATATTATTATCGCTAATACAGCAGAAAATGGTGGAAAAAATCAGTCAAATGGATCTGATATAATTATTAACGGAGCGCTTTTAGCCATGAATGATTCATTTGTTGCCCATTATTGGCAGAATTCTATTAGTAATAATTCATTAAATGGACCAGAATTTTCCAGTCCAGTGAATTCAAAAGCAGATGGAAGAGGGCCATTCCGAAATCCTACATCTGCTTTTCCACAGGTTACTGGCAATAGTGATATTAGAGGACAAATGGTGCTTTGGGGATCTGTAACACAAAATAAGAGGGGCTATATGAAAAGAAACGCTCCTGGTCCATATCCAGTATCTCCAGGAATAGGTTATGATAAAGATTATCATTATGATTACAATTTTAGTGATTTCGGCCCTCCTCCTATGTATCCTACCAGCAGCAGTTCAACGGGTGGAGCAATTTTGATTATAAAATCATATGGAGAATTAGACCACATAACATTAAAGGAATCAAAATGAATCTTGGATTAGATATTGGCAGGCAATTTGTTAAAGCAGTGCTTTTAGAGAAAAATCGTGGCGGTACAAAAATTGTAAATAACGGTATACGTCTCGTTCCAGATCAAAATAAGACTTATGATCCAGAATCAATAACTAAACCCATGTGGGTAATGGCGGTTCGAGAACTAATGCGTGAAATGAATATAAATCCAAAGAGAGTAAAAAATTTAGTTAGTAGTTTGAATGGAACAAATGTAAGTGTAAAACAAATTACAACTATGGATATGCCAGAAGATGAACTGTTTTCATCGATGACTTTTGAAGCAAGGAAGCATATTCCTATGGATGGATCAGATGCGGTTATCGATTTTCAGGTTTTTGGTCCAAATCCTAAAGAAGTAGATAAAATAGATATTGGATTGGTCGCATGTACAAAAAAAGTGTCAAATGCTCATCTTGAATTATTAAAAGAGATTGGTTTTACCCCAGGTATTATTGATGCTGACCCTATTGCGCTTTCCAATGCATTTGGAAATTCAAAAGAATTTCCTGAAGAAGGAGCTGTTGTCTTACTTGATATTGGTTCTATTTCTTCATCTTTGGTCGTATGGGGTCGAAAAGATCAATTCTTTACTAGAGACATACCTATTGGAGGATATCATTTTATTTCATCTTTATCAGAGAAACTAGATATGGATTATGTATCAGCTGAGGATAAGATGATGAAAGATGGAATAAATAGTTTTCAAAGTAGCATTGATAATGATATAAATGATATATCTGTTGCAGAGAGGAATGTATTTGATAACCTAATAGAGGATGTTCGAAGATCTCTTCGGTACTATGCAAAAACAACGAATCAAAGTTTTTTTACAAAAATAATGATAAGCGGCGGTGGAGCAAGTACTTCAGGATTAAAAGAAATGATTGAGCAAAAACTTAGTCTTAGTACAGAATTATTTAATCCATTTCAATCGCTTGCTGGATTCGAAAATATTGATATTTCAAACCCAGAACAATATGCTATTTCAACTGGGTTAGCAGTTAGGGGATTTTTGGACGAATGAAGAAATTTATAAAAATTAACCTTAACAAGACGGATAGTAAAGAAGTTAGAACTCAACGCTGGAAAGAAAGAGGTCGTTGGGCAATATTTTCAGTAATTATTCTATGCTTATTTACTGCAAACGTTACAATCTTGTTGATTGGTTCAGGCTACAGCAGTTTAATAGAGCAAAAGAGAAAAGAGATTTCTAATGTAAAAAAACAAATATTCGACTTGCAGGCAAAAGGAAAGAATTTATCTAAACAAGATATAATGTCATTTGCTGATTTAGAATCAGGTAGAACTTTATGGGCAAAGAATTTTGAATTGCTTGGTAAGATGACACCAGATGACATGGCGTTGACCGGTTTGAAATTCAATAAAAGGAACAAAAAATTATATATTGAAGGGATTTCCGTTGTCTATAAAGATGAAGAAGAATACGAAGTTGTTCATGATTATATCAATAGGATGAAACGTAATTATTTGTTCTCGAAAAAATTTCCAAAAATAAAATTTCGACAGGGTTCATTAAAAAAAATTCGTGGTCAGAAAATCGTTCATTTTGAAGTAGAAGCAGCTTTAAAACCTAGTCCTAAAAAGAAAAGGAATAAAAAATTATGATGGCTAAAAGGAATGGGATTCTTGCTTTATTAACTATCATGCTAACTGTTGGTTTTTGGGGAAATGATGCATGGATGATTAGTGACAAGCCTAATGGTCTTCTTGATTTAGAGGATGAATTAATTGAATTAAACGAACAGCTAATAAGTGCTCAGATTCTAGCAAGTAGAGTAGAAAAAGTTTATACATTATTTGAAAAAAATCTTGCTCTTTCAAAACAAGATTCGTTAGCAGATGACGCTAGTTTACCATTTATGAAAAATTTAATGGAGATGGTAAATATACATGGTATAACTCTATTAAATATTAAACCTAAACCTAGAGTTGAAAAAACAAAGTATATTGCTGCACCTTATGAAATAATTATGCAGTGTAGCTATGAACAATTAGGAAAATTTATGTCTGACTTAGAAAAGTCTCCAAGGCTTGTGACCATTGATGCGTTTAATGTAAAAAACGGTATTGAAAGGATTAAAAGTAATGCAACTGAGATGGACTTACGTGAACAAATTATAGAAATACATTTATCAACATTAACGATGATTAAATCTAAAATAAAGGTTCCTGCATGAATTCTAGACAAAATACAATTTGGGTTTTATTAATCCTATCTTCTTTGGTATCAATTATTGCAGCAGGTATTAAGCTATTTCCCGCAAACAAAGAGTGGTCTAATGCAAAGGATCGCGCCAATAATATTCGATTTGGAACTGATAAAGAATTAGAAGGTGTTATTGAATATCTTGAAATTCGTATTAAAGATCGTGATAATTATCAATTTATTCTAGAGGAAGAGCCAATGCGTTTAACGAACGTCCTTTATCTTACAGATTCTAAGGGCCGTTCTCTTCGCTATCGTAATCGCGGAAAGCTTAGAGTAACTCATATTATTGATGGCATTCAAAAATATGCTGGTATTAACTATAAGGATAAAAATTATACAGTTGTTATTGGTGATTCAATTGCAGGGGGAAAAGTTGTATTGATTGATCCCACAGAAATTATTATAGCCAAGAAAGATAAAGAATTTCATTATCCTGTTGCTGGACTAGAAATCGAGGAAGATAAGTCTGCAAGTAATAATGAAAGAAGGAGAGAGAATTAAAGATGAGAAATTTAATAATTTTTATTTTTTCTATATTGATTTCGAACCAAATAGCTATATCTCAAGGGGCTGATGATCTTAATGTAGATAATAAAAATGAAGAGAAGCTTGTTACTGTTCATGCTGAAGATGCCTATTTACCAAGCATCTTATCAATATTGGCTAGGGAAAGCGGGTATAACATTGTTACTGATCCAAATGTGAACCGACAAGAGCAATTGACGATCCATCTGGATGATGTACCAATTCAGCAAGCTATAAATTTAGTCGTTCGAGCTGTAGGCTTGAGTTATGAGATTGTAGGAAATTCTTTTTTGATTGCTGAACCTAAAAAACTTGCAGAAGAGGTTGGAATCACATCACATGTTATTGAATTAAAATATGCGGATGCTATGGAAATAAAAAATCTTTTACAGGATCTCTCAGATAAGATTCAAGTTGATGTCTCAGGAAATAAATTATTAATCAATGCTTCGCCAAAACGAATTTCTGAAATAGAAGATGCGATTAAAGAAATAGATGTCCCTGCTTTGCAAATACTTCTAGAAGTCCGTTTAATAGAAGTAGCTGTTGATGCGGAGGAAAAATTGGGAATTGATTGGTCTAAGCTCGCACACTACACAAATATTTTTGCAGAAAATGGTAATGCGCCCTCCGGATTAGCAGGTGCAGGTAGTTCAGTGCCAGGGCTTACGCAAAATGCTAATGAGGCAGGAGACGGTGTAGTTGAAACTTATGCTGGTCTTCCTTTTGAAGAAAAGCCAACTGAAATGATATTTAATCGTTTAAGTGGAAGTAATATATTCCCAAATAAGTTTAGTAGGCAGATGACAGCATTTGATTTTACAGTTGACCTGCTCTTGAAAGATAATCAAGCTGAAATATTGGCTGATTCTAAGTTAGTTACGCTAAATGGGAGAGAGGCTTATATTGAAATGGTTGATGTAGTTCCATACATATTGAGTTCAGGTGGAGTTGGTGGTCAGGTGCAAGTTCAAAAAGAGGAGGTAGGTATAAAAATGCGTGTACATCCTTCTGTTAATATGGATGGAGACATTACTGTAAAAGTAGAACCAGAGGTTTCTTCGATTTTTGAGTTTATCGGTCCAGACAAGAATATTCCAAGAGTAAAAAGAAGATCCTCTTCAACGGTTATTCGAGTAAAGGATGGTGAGACAATTGTTATAGGTGGATTAATCAGCCGAGATCGAAAAAATACAGAATATAAAGTTCCATTATTGCATAAAATTCCAGTTTTAGGCGAAAAATTATTTACAAGTAAAGATATTTTAGAAAAGAAAATGAATTTGATTATCCAAATTACACCTTCAGTAGTCAAAGACGAAGTCGCAGGAATTACAAAAACGAAAGCAATGTTTGATTTAGAGAGGTCAATTATTGAGACAGATGAAGAAGAAACTGAAGAAAAGACTGAAGAAGAACAGAAAGGAAAGAATAATGATAATTAATCTCTTATATAATAAAAAATTATTATTAACTATTGGTTTCACATTGCTTCTACTTGGGTGCGATGATCGAACTCCAACAAAATCAAATACTGGTTCTACTTCGAGTTCAAATTATACTTTAGAAATTGCTGCTCAGCCATTCGCAACGGATCTTGGAGGTAATGATGTAATTGTAGGAGAAGATATTATAGGTGATTTTGTAAAAACTAGGATAGATTTTATTTTAAAAGACTCTACAGGAAATGTGTTACCCAATAAATTAATTGAGTTTTCAGCAACAGTTGGTGGAGAAAGTTTCGGAAAATTCAATATCAATTCTACTTACACCGATGCCGATGGACTGGCAAGTGTAGATTTTCTAGATAAGGATCAATCAGCATATGATAATGCTGCTA
>JAPYRG010000005.1:114839-127998 GCA_029936965.1 Fidelibacterota bacterium | reverse complement strand
GGTGATCGTGGACCCATCCGCTGGAATGGTAAACGTAGTAATCAAACCATCTTGGCTGGCATCGCTCCAGGCTAAGGCAAAGGTGTTTTCATCGACTTGAATAAAGGAATTATCGTACACGGTAGTGGCTTCATGTTTCAATTTGGCAACTTCGGTGATGGTTCCGCCGTTGACTGTAAATGTTTTGATATAGCCGCCCCAGCTGTTATCCGTGGGTTGATTATAGCCATAGTAGGCGATGGCATAGGTATCATGATCCACCCGTACCATAGATACCTGATTATTAACACTATAATAGGTATCATGGACCAAATCGCCGATTTCTACGATGGAGGTTCCATCCGGCTTGACCTTGAAGGTTTTAACATGCTGTCCCCAACCTGTCTGGGCATCATAGCCCCCATAGGCCAATATATAGGTATCCGAATTAATCTGTAGCAGGTCCTGCTGATATACGCTACTCGTTGCATGGTATAGATTCGCCACCTCCGTGATGGTGGCTCCATCCTCGGATATGGTAAACGTCTGTAAATACCCATTATTCTTATAGGCTAGTAAATACCGATCCTTGTTCATGCGTACGATTCTGTTTTCATAGCCCTGGGAACCGTGATGCATGAGGCCATTGGTTACAAGAATTCTCCCATCTTTTAAGGTAGCGGTATTATTGCTCTGGCTGGTTCCTGCTGCATTTCCAAAATTATCATACACAGAGTTCGCAGCTGCATTTACTGTGAGTGTCTCACTGCCATTGGCAATACCTGTAATCGTTATTCCCAGTGTGACTGCTGTACCGCTTACGGAAACACTGCTAATAGCAACTCCTGAGGCTGTGCCGCCGCTTACGGAAACAGTAAAATCACTTGCTTCTAGGGCACCACTTCCACTGCTAGAATTAAATACAGCATCCGAAAATGTCACCACCACATTGCTGTTATTTGCACCTACTACCGTGGAATAAATGGTTGGCCCAACTTTATCCGTTAAATAGTCCTGATTCATCACCTGGTTGGTAGATGCTTCATTATTACTGGCATCATAAATAGAATTATCTACCGGGATTACCGTGATCTCTTCAAAACCAGTAGGTGTTCCGCTAATATTCATTCCCAGTGTATAGACATTGCCGCTTTTGGAAATACTGGTTGGGGTAGAGCTTCCCAGCGTTGCCGCTCCGCCGGAAAGAGTCAGAGCAAAATCGCTGGCTTCCAAGTTGCCGCTGCCGCCCGTCGCATTAAAGACCGTTTCATTCATGGTGACCGCAATCGTGGCATTATCTGCTGCAACAACTGCGGATGAAATTCTAGGGGTTACCGTATTGGCAGCCCGAGTATAATCAAAGGTACGTATCCATCCATCCCCATGTTGTCCAGAAAGTGCCAACACATAGGTGTCGTAGTCAAGCGCAACAAGTGAGTGATAGGATCCATCTGCGGTCGCATGCTCGTATCCTATGGTTTCCGTTATAGAGGATCCATCCTCAGGAATCTCAAATACTTTAATATATCCGTCTGTACTGTTTCCGGAATATGCTAGAAGCACCTTATCCTTATCAATGGGAATCATGGAATTCCAGAATCCAAAAGAAGAGGAATGCGTAATCTGGGCCACTTTCGTGATCGTACTACCATCATCGGGTATGGTAAATGTGGTCATTTGTCCTGTGCTGCCGGTGGTCTGATCCGCTACCACATAGGTGTTTGCATCTAATTTTACGATATTTTGATATGTAGCATTATCTGTATCATATTCCAGTTCTGCAACTTCGGTAATACTGGAGCCGTCCGCTGGAATAGTGAATGTAGTCACTTTTCCATCGTAGGCATTATCGCTCCAGGCTAAGACAAAGGTGTTTGCATCGGCTTTAGCAAAGGAATGGTAGTAGGATTGATAAGTTAAATGACGCAATTGGCTTGCTTGGGAAATTGTATTACCTGACACCGTAAATGTTTTTATCCATCCTCCCCAACTACCTCCACCAGACGGACCATAATTAACCCCCTGATAGGCCAAGGCAACCGTATTATCATCTACTTTGATTAAGGATGAATACGGATTTATATGATTATGGGTGTCATGGCGGAAAGCTGCGACTTCGGTAATAGACGAACCATCTGAAGGTACTGTAAATATGGAAATCCATTGACCAGTTTGATTGGTAATGTCCGTCCCATTGTAATCTTTTCCGCTATTATACCCATAATAAGCCAGGGCGTAGGTCGATTCATTCAACTGCACCAGGGAAGGCCAGTCCATCCTTGAGTTGCCAGTGAACTGCATACTGGCTACTTCCGTAATGGGATCACCATCCGCATCCACAGTAAAGGTAGACATGTAACCATAACTACTAGGGCCCGTATAAGCCAATAGATAGGTATCCGCGTCCACTTTACATAGAGAATGAAATGCTCCATGGGCATTATCATGTTCAAAAGATTGTTTGATAGCTAATCGTGCATCCATCAGTGTCACTGTATTATTGTTCTGCGATGTAGCCGACGCATTTCCGCTGGCGTCATAGATCGAATTGGCAACAGAACTTACGGTCAGGGTCTCCAGGCCATTTGCTGTTCCGGAAATGCCAACGCCCAGTGTGTACGTATTGCTACTAACAGAAATACTGGTTGGGGTAGCGCTAGATAATGTGGCCGCTCCGCCACTAATCGATAGCGCAAAATCATTGGCCTGCAAGGCACCGCTACCGCCATTGGTATTATATGCCGTCTCACTAAGGGTGACTTTCACCGTCTCATTCAAATCGCTATGGAGTCCAATATCATGCAATGTTGTGCCTGTAAAATAGGGACCCGTCACATCATTTAAGGTAGCAGTCACCCCTGATGCCGCATTCATTGCGGTCCCACTACTATTATAAATACTACTGCCATTTGCAGCTTTTATTAAGAGAGTTTCTATTCCTGCAGCAGATCCAGTAATATTAAGAAACATGCGTACGACCGTTTCCCCGCCAGAGAGCGCACTGGCGCTTCCTTCGGAAGCATTATTATTTTTCTTGACACTGCTGATGGATGCCGCACTTGCAGGTCCGCCATTACTGGCAAATGTTAGGGAAAAATCGGCAGCCTCTAGGGCACCGCTGCCGCCATTGGTATTATAGGCTCCTGCAGTAAATGTAATGTCTACATAATTATTATTTGCCACCATTGCCGCAGATTCAAAGCACATACCAGTACAATAGGTGATTACGACCTCTCCGTGCCCATCGTTTGTTCCCGCCGTGTTACTTTGGTTTGTGCCATTATTGTAGGAACCACCACCACCACCATAATTATCAGCGCAACCACCCCCACCAGAGTAACCGCCACCGCCACCGCCTCTATGTCCACCAGATCCACCGCCACCAAATCCACCATGATTTCCGCTATATCCAGAATCATCGTTACCGTTACCACCAACCCCACCATTAACAAATGATAAGCCTTGACCAGAACCGCCGCCACTGCAATTTTTACCACCATCACTTAATAAACCACCACCACCAGGCGCATAGGAGCAGGATGTTCCGTTACCACCAGCTGTACTTCCATTACCTGCGGTACCGCTTCGAGCACCACCACCACCACCACCATTAATACCGCCTGAGCCGCTGGATGGATCGGAAGGACTATTTCCACTTTCGGATACTGAACCATGCATAACATCGTTAT
The DNA here is from genome assembly GCA_029936965.1 of Fidelibacterota bacterium. Taxonomy (GTDB): domain Bacteria; phylum Fidelibacterota; class Marinisomatia; order Marinisomatales; family TCS55. The sequence continues at coordinate 124,330 of JAPYRG010000005.1, read as the reverse complement.
AACCACTCCACCTACCAGATCCACCACCTGCAATAATTATTGGAGTATTATTACTTTGTACTACAAATGTTCCTCCTCCTCCTCCTCCTGTACTAGACCACGTCCCCATCTGACCAACAAGAATTTTTAAAACTGTTCCCTGGGTCAAGGTAAAATCGCCTTTCATTCTAGCTCCGTATCCACCAGTAGAGTTAGACCCTCCGCCTGCAGCACCCCACACTTCAATCGTATACAAACCCGTGCCTGGAACAGTCCATTCCTGGATGCCTTGGGTATTGATCGTAACGGCGTCATCCAGGGTGGTACCGTCATAGGCCGTGTTCACCTGGGCCTGCGTAGGACCATATCTTTCAGTTGCAGCAGCATTGGTAAAGGTTACGGTGGTCTGGGCAAGAACCAGTGGATGTAGCAAAACTGCAGCCAACATAATGAAGAAATATTTCTGGATAGTTTTATTCATACGCCGTCTTAATTCCCCACCGTTACAACACATGTTCCTTTGCCCAATATGGCAATATCATTATCCTCGTGGTCTACAAATTCACTATAATCCGTGAAGGCTACTGTAGACGCTCCACCAGCAATAGCCTGAAACTGCAGAATAGCTAACTGTCCCGTACCTGTTACTTCCGATGAATCGGTACCCAAAAATCCTATATAAATATCGATGAGACCAAAATCCGTATTATCTTCATGATAAATCAATCCTTCTGTTGCTTCAAAGAAGCTTCCCAAGGATAAATTCTGTAAAGAAAGTTTTTGCTTATTGTAACTAACCTGGATATGGGCACCCCCTAGATTCGGGACCTCCATGGCATGGACATCCAGTGTTACCTCTTCATATACTTCAGCAACCGTTACTTCCGATGGAAAGAAAACGATAGCTGGCGTTAGAAACCCTACTTCTTCCGCTGTAACTGGATCCAATGGATTGGAAAATACATTCGATGTTCCTGCCACATCCTTTGAACAAGAAGTGAACAGAAGCGTCAATGAAAAAATGATGTATAATAGATACCGCATTACAATTCAAACTCCCAGCGCAGTAAGGCCATTTGACGGTTGGGATCATACGCTAAACGAACGGGCAAGGAAGCCTCATCATCATCATCAAGCCAGGTCAAGTAGGCGTGAACCACATTTCCGAGCCATACACCGATATACATTCCAGAAAAAATCATCAGGTTGGTATTCTTGGAAGACATTTCCTGGTCTGCCTGCTCCACTTTTGCACGGTAACTGGCAATTTCATCCACACTACTTGCCGTACTATATAAATCTAGATTGGCATTATAATCGGACTGCGCTTTGGCAAATCCAGAATTACTAGCCATTGCAAGGGCACCAAATAATGCAGCGGAACCAGCAAACACATATCCCTCAAGCTTTTTGTCATTGTACAATTGACCGAGACCTGGAAACGCAGCAGAACGTATCAAAGACTGTATCTTTGTCTTTGGTACTGCAAATGCTTGGTTCTCCATAAATGCAGCCATACCCATTTGACGTTTTTTTACTAATTGTTGAGGAACAGGAACATCCAGAATATCCCAGGCTAAAATTTCCATTTCTGTAATTAATCCGTCTACTTCCCCTTGATAAGAAACATTTTTCATTTTTTCCGCCGCACCTGTCGCTACAGAAAACATCTTACAATCAATGGTGTAAGTATTCCCAATTAAACCAATGGTTCCGTTGATCATAAACTCTACACCCAATGCAGCTCCCACTTCTGCAGCACATTCTTGGCTGGTACATTCTCCAGAAGAAAAACCTTGCTCTACCAATACATCCGTCATGGTATTCCGATCCACCATTCGTACTCTATCCGTATTGGACAACTCCGTGGTAAAGCGATCCGTTAACGTTTGCGATTCGAGAATGGATATACCCCGTCCTTCAAAGTCCAATACGGCAACCGTTGGTTTGTCCGTTTCGCCGGCACGCTGTAGTTTTAATCTTGGAGGAACATTAAGTCCTACGATTTCCCAGGATAATATCTGCATTTCTAATAGCAATCCTTGAATTTCCCCTTCGTAGGTAGTATTTACTGATTCGACAGTTTCTCCTGTCTCAACAGAAAACATTTTGGCATCAATGGTATAACTATCACCCATCTTCCCTAATAGACCATTAATCATAAATTGCACACCAAGTAGCTCACCAACTTCTGCAGCACATTCATCGCTCACACATCCAGACTGAGCAAGACCCTGCTCAGACATAATACTTTCAATCGCTTTTCGTTCAATTAATCGAACTGCGTTTGTATTTCCAATTTCTGTACGCATCCGTTCCGTGAGTGTTTGTACTTCCTGAACACTGATACCTTTCCCTTCAAAATCTAAAATTGCGACCGTTGGTTTAAACTTTGGTTCTTGCACTGTAGGTGCTGGTACTGCTGTTGCCAACCCTGTATCCATAGAGATACTATTTACCATAAATCCATTTCCACTCAATGTGTCCGATGCATTCCCCACCTGATCAATTGCAACGGCACTTGCGAAATAGCGGACATTGTTTTCTAGAGATAAACCGGTAAGCAATGTATCCATATTGCCCTCACCTGTTCCCAGCGTCCATGGCACAATATTCCCTGATTTAGGAGCAGTTCCCACTGCAAAGTAAAATTCAGCTATTCCAGAAGCATTATCAGTGACGGACATGCCTAGATATAATGAATCCACTGCAAGAATATTTTCTCTATCCTCCGTAAAACTACCCTCATAAATATGATCAATTACTGGTGCAAGATCATCAAACATTACCTCAGAACCATCGGTGCTGCTGGTATAAAAACCACGTGGATTTCCATCCATGTCTAGCGGAACATAAAATAATGATACCATCCCTTGCGCATCCTCCGGGTTCAGCATCTTATTGGCAAACCAATTATTCCCAAAGCCAACAACTTCTGCCGTGTCGCCTGCTACAAGAACCACTGGACGCATCACAGCCTCTTTTGCCTGGAGAATAATTGAGATTAAGTCACCGGTCTTGGCAGTCTTAGAATTCTTTTTATTGCTAGAAGTAATCGCAATATTTTCAATAATACTTGTCGTGTCTGTTATTTGGATTTGATTTGCGCTAGGAGTACCGACCCGACTGTATCCAGCAAAATCGTTAATACGTGCAGTAAAAATTGCCTTCGAACCAATGGTAAAATTAGGAATACTCTCAAACTCCATTTTACCTATGTTCACTTGGAGTGTATCACCAATGCTGGTATCACTAATTGCAATTTCATTCCCTATGGAAAGAAGGGTGTCCGTAGCATCAAATCGAACGAGAACTTGCACATTGCCATCAATTAAACTATAGTCATCATCAATGGGGATATGGACCGATAAATATTGATTAGACATATTCCAGAAATTTTCTACAGCCATCCCGCCGGTTACCACAACTTCACCTAGAGTAAACTCTGCCGGAGGGGAAAGATCATAAACTAATTGAGAACGATTGGTGGTGCTGTCGATGCCTACTGTATCACCGGCCATATTGATCGCTTCAATTTGAAAGGTTACCGCTCCTTCTTCATCCTCCTCTGTAAGGACATACCTTGCTTGGTACAAACCGTCCCCAATACTATCAATGGACAGCGCTGTTTGACTCATCATGGTAAGCATGGAATCGAACTGCGCCTCTTGGACGCGGAATGTTAGATATATCGTATCATTTAATACAACAATGGAAGAGTCTCCCTTTGAAGAAGAAATCGCTACTTCAGGAAAAACAGGAATAATCTTATATAATAGTAAAAAACTGCTGTCCGTCGTCGCGATAATATCATTATAGATTAGCCCATTTTCATCTGTATAGGCAATAGAAAGGTTCGCCAGACTATCCTTATCGTCTCCAACAACAATAGAGAAAATGTACCGATGATCTTCCAATTGTACCAATGATGCCATTCGATTATTAATCATGGCATCATTGATCGTCATTGGTCCATCCATCTGTATTTCAACATTTACAGAATCTCCAATGCTAAACAGTGTGTCGCTGTAGCTGTTGTTGGATGATATATTGACTGATAATATGGATAGTCCGGCAGATATAAATTCTACCTGGCTAGTGTCACTAACACTTGTAATAGTTTCTCCCCGATTGCGGGCTTTATCCCCGCCTGCAAACATAAATGCAACGATCCCTTCTCGATCATTGTTCATCATTTTTTTCCACAACCGTATCCGGGAACCTTCTATCTTTTCAAAACCATCAGTAGGATTCCCTCCTATCATCCCTCCAACAGTATCAATCCCTTCATTTGCAGAAAATTCAATGTATATCGTATCATCTACTACTGCTTTGGTGGGTATTTCATTTGTGGAATAAATTATAATACTATCGATAACAGGTCCATTCTGGTCTACGATTACTTTTGATACCGATTCGGAAATAGGTGTTACATTACCCGTAACATCTGTTACAGTACCATAAAAACTAATTTCACTTCCTTCTTCAAATGAGCTCATTAATGGATTCAGATCTGCATTATTTAACGCAGCAACTGTCTTGTCCTTTCCTATTGTAGAACTATCAATAACAAAGGTAGCCATTGGTCCCGTTTCATTGCCGTTGACTTTGGATAAAATTGTGATAGAGTTATTGATTACAGATTCATCATTCGGTATAGGAATGGTAAACTCAATACCTTTATTTGTATTATTAAAATAGGGAGAAATAACCATGCCCCCAGTTGCAGTAACATTACTGATCATCATCATAATATCTTTGCTTATTACAAAGGTTACACTAGTTCCATCTGTTACCTGACTAACCGGTTCACCCGTCTTACCAGAAAATCCCATATAGTTGGATACAGTAAAGCCAATTACGTCTTCTGGAGTATCATCAGTTACTACTATATAATAACTAAAATGTTGAAAGCCTTCATTTGTTGACATTACCGCATCACGGCCAAGAATTTCGACGCGGACTCCCATAGGATTTACTGGTTCAGAAACAGAAAAATTTACATAAACGGAATCTCCTGCTCTTGCCAAACTGCTATTATAACCGCTTGATGTGATGGATACTTCTGCAAGCTGTGGAGGAAGAATTTGATTCGCACCTGTTTGGGCGTAGAGATCCTGTACACCTAAAAGGCATAAAAAGATAAAAATTTTCGTATATTTCTCTTTAAAGTCCATTTTCAATTTCTACAACGACACACAACAACAACGGAAGTTACTCTTTGAACGTTAAAACTAAAATATGTTCCTAGAGCATGTGAGCTCTCTCACACATAGAGAATTTGATTGAAAATGTAAAAATCTATTAAAAAAGAAGAAAAATTACTTCAAGAGTATCATTTTCTTACTTTGTGAGAAGTGTTCCGTCTGGATATGGTATAAATACACTCCTGCGCTAACTGGATTTCCATAATTATCCAATGCATCCCAAGTGATAGAATACTGACCTGATTCTTTCAACCCCTGAAACAATGAACGTATTTCACGTCCTTGGATATCATATACAATAATTGCAACCATACTTTGTTTAGGCAAATCATAATTGAATTGCGTTACAGGATTAAATGGATTAGGATAGTTTTCACTTAATGTATAGTTATTTGGTGTGGACACATTAAAATCAGTATGTAGAGAAGATACATCAATAGATAGACTCCAAGGACCATTATCTGACCAAGTTATATCGTACGGATCAAATGCTGCGACATCCCATAAAATAGTACCACCAGTTAATCCATAATAATACATTGTATCATAAATAGTCTGATACGGAATAAGAGCGGCAGTAGCATCGAGAACCAGCCCTATTTCAAATTCATTGGATTCTAGTCGAAGGGATAAGTAATAATACAAAGTATCATTATCCATATCAGTTGTTTCTTCCCATTGGGCAATTAAATTCAAGCCGATAGAAGCATCAGTAATATTAATAACCGTTTCATCACTTGGTGATTGCAAACTAAATGGATATGGCGGGTGTTTATCCAATACATCCAATCCACCGTTGTAAGAAACGCTTCCAATATTACCATTATTAATAATAATGGACTCAAACTGCAATGGATAGTAATCTGTAGAAAGGCCAAAAGGGACAACAAATATTAACTCACATAATACACCATTAGATCCCACAGGATCAGATCCTGCCATGGCAATCATAATGGAAGTATCTACTTGATTAAATTCATAACTCCATCCATCAATTCCAGGAGAAAGATCTAACCCTATTAATTCTATGGAATCTACGTTTGTTGATAAATCAAATTCCAAACTCATAACCGATATATCGTGTAATTCATCTATATGCAACTCCACTACTGTTGTATCTCCAGTTCTTGCGTCCACGGAACTAAGTTCAAAATGCACTGGATCTACTAATGGATTATCGTTAAACCACCATCTTGGTCCATGTATTGTGCCATGATGATTATTTCCACTTGCATCATATAATATATTTCCAGCACCTTCATCAAAACCCCAAAAGGCAGCAGTGATACTTGAATTAATACCATTATTCATAATCTCTTGAACTTCCGCTTGAGAAAGTTCATCATTTAAGATAACTATTTCATGAATACGGCCGTTAAATCCTGCGGCTAAAGAATCTCCATCTGAACCAGTTATATTACCTATATATAGAGGTAGGTTATTACTCTGGAATGCATCAATATGATCATCCGTTGTCATATCCTCGCCATCCACAAATATTCTTGCGGTTGAATCACCAAACGTTGCTACTACGTGCATCCAATCCTCCGTGGGAGTAAAGGAAGCTCTAGCAAAATTATCATTTCCAGCAACAAGAGTAATAATATTTTGTCCTGGATTCACCTCGAGTTCATATCCTTCCGGATCATTCCAAAATGATTTTTTAGATACAATTCTATTATAACTATCCTCATATATGTCATTAATCTTGATACGGACCATAATTGTACCTTGACTTCCAGCAAGATTTAAGTCACTACTATGCGCGATCTCCACATAATCTGTGGAACCATTGAATTCAAGAGAATATCCTTGTCCAAACAAAAATGGTATAAATCCCATTACAATAATCGACTGTTTTACCGCGTACTTCATATGGATCTCTATTTCAATAGAATCAGTTTCTTTGTATTGCGAAAATTTCCTGCTTCAATCTGGCATATATACATACCGGCACTCACAGGTTGCCCATACTGATCCTTCCCATTCCACATCACTTTATATTTTCCAGGAGCAAATGTATCCTGAACCAGAATATTTACTTCTTTACCAGAAAGATCATAAATAGCCAATTTAACTGGCAAGTGCTCTGGAATATCAAACTGGATATTTGTCTCGGGGTTGAATGGATTTGGATAATTATTATGTAGAGTAAATTGATATGGTATTTCATCCTCTGCACTCAATACCGACTGGCTTAATTCAGATGATGAGGCCAAATCAATTATAGAACTTTCATTTAATCGAAGATTAATAAGATTAATAGATGTTGCATCCGAAAATCCATTCAGGACTTCCAGGTTCACTTTGAATAATTCATTTATTCCACCAACTGGATTTATTCCAGCCACAACAAATCGAATCAAACCATCAGTACTTTCTTCTTCAATGAAGAAATTTCCAAAGGACTGGTTCCATAGCAAATCATTAACCTGTATTGCATTTGGATCAAATTCAATTGCACCTTCAATGGAATAGATATTATTTGCCTCTTCCATTGCAACGGCTAACTGATATTCTTGCCCTATGTGAACTTGCATATCTTCCATCCATGTATTCCCTGTCGCAACCAAGGCGTTTAGAGTGTCATCATAAGGTAATGAATCAACCAATTCTACTATATACTGCAATATAACCGATGCATCCAGCGCAGAAATAGTTGAATCCAGCGTAACATCCGCAAGGCGCTCCTGCGCCCAGTCAAATTCAATATAATTCATTAAATACTGTAATATCAACGATGCATCATACGCCTGCACATTATCATTAAAATTCACATCCCCATAATTGAGTGCAAGCACTGTTATGCTTCCAGAACCTACCTGAGGTAACATATCTGCATTAAATACTGCATTACTTAAATGAACATGAAAATCTTCCATTACATCTGTAGCCAAAAAGACCAAGGTTAATAACGTTCCATCGGCAACCACATCTTCATCACCAGTAGCAGCAAAATATATTTCACTCGTATCGTCACTCGTATTAAATGTATAATACCAACCAGCCTCACCCATTAAGGTTCCCGCCGTGTCAAACCCCAAAAATTCCATACCTTCATCAAAACCGGAGAATGTTCCTTCAAACGCAAAATAACTGGTGTCGTCTGTCATACTAACATCTAAATCCACCCAAACCGTATCACCAATAAAGGCATTTTCATCGCTCAGATCCGCAGAAACACCTGGTAGCATGAATTCTACGGCATGCTGTAGCAGCCCGTATTCACTTTGCCCTATTTGGATATAATAAGGATCAGAATTACTATTATATACGTTTACTCCCAAAGGATTAAACGCAAAGAATATGACCTTGCTGCCATACGATTCATTATACAATCCTGCAGGCATGATATTGGATGAGGGATCACCATCTTCTAACCCCCCAAATGATCCTTCGTATACATTGATAAGAGGCTCTGCATTTGCACCCAGAACAAGACCATCAATGTAGTTATTATGATTTTGTTCATACTGTGGTGCATAATTCAAAAAGTAATTACCATTTTGAACTAATTCATATAAATCACCGGAAATAAAATTGTCCTCCAGCGCAACAAGCCTACTGTTTTCATTCGTATTCCAATAAAACTCTTGAAAACTTTCAGTTAAGCCTAGAATATCATATGCAAATGACTCTTCATAATAAAAAGTCTGTCCGCTTTGTGGCTGAAATTGCCATAAATAGTCCTGTCCGCAAACCACATAGCGCCGGTTACCATCCTCGTACCATTGGCGAATATTTTCAGATATGTTCAAGTGAAAAAATTCCCCAGTAACTTCTATTATCAAGGAATATTCCCTTAATAGATCAAGATCTGGCGCATCTGCTATTTTGGTGTCTATATAATCCACATCCACACCCAGTGTTGATAAATATGAATCCACGATTGTTTCGGAGTGGTAGTTTATGGAATTATTAATAAATAAAGCATTTCTAGCAGAACCGTTTATTAGCATTATTGTATAGTCAGGGGAACTATTGGAATTGCCATTCACATCCTCTGCTTCCATATAATAGCTAAGTGAGTTACCATTCGACTGAGCGGGGATCTCCCCAACCCATTGCCCATCGGTAGACGTACCACTTTCCATGGACATGGATACAGTCATCTCCGTTGCCCAATCATCCAAAGAATAGTAGATGGTCGCGGATGCAACTCCAGCGGAACCATCACTAGGATTATCATCGGTTATACGTGATGCAATCGGAATGTTCTCGTTGAAATAAGCATGGTCATTGGCGCTGCTTTCTAAAAAATGTGGACCTCGGTCAGAAGTATATTCAACCTGTAACTGAAAATTG
>JAPYRG010000005.1:112830-114739 GCA_029936965.1 Fidelibacterota bacterium | reverse complement strand
CATCACCATCAATCCAATTACTACCAGTTAGTTCTAGAATTCCATCATTATTATCATCATATCCACCTAACCATCCAGCACCATTAACCAATGATTGATCATATTCATTTTCATTAGTATTAAAAGGATAGGATGTCTTATGAATCGAAATTGTGAGATCATCACTGCTACTACCCCAATGAGCAACTGGAACATTTACTCCTTTAAGGATTCCATCTGTTTCTGCTTGATACACGGTTATCATCATATCCCCTGGTGACATTGAAAAATAGCTACCCCATCCTTCATATCCATGGATAAGAGTATCCATTAGTGTTCTAGAAACCACTTGCGATGTATTCGGTGTATATTGAAAATTTGCCACATGGACAATTTCTGCCGATTCATCAATTTCTTTTGCAATGAGATCGTTATTTACAATCGTGAAAAAAGCAAGTAAAGATATTAAACTATTTGTATATATTTTTTTCATTTTCATACCCTCCTATTTCACCACAATCATTTTAGCGTTTTTATGAAAGGCACCTGCATGAATCTGGTAAAAATACACACCAGAAGACATCTCTCGACCAAAGTCATCCCTGCCGTCCCAAAGGACCTCGTGAAATCCGGGATTGTGATCCCTTTCGACAAGCATTCGTACCTGCCTTCCCAAAATGTCATACACTGCTAATTGGACAAAAGACTTATCCGGAATATCGAACCGAATTCTGGTCGATGGATTAAATGGGTTGGGATAATTCTGATGCAATGCAAACACAACCGGTAATAATGTCTCTTCTCCTGCAAATAGAGACATATGCAGCACTTCAATCGAACCATTCACAACCGGGAATTCTTCATTCCAGCGTAAATAATCAATAGCAATCTCTGTCTGCATGGAATCAACAAAGTCCTCACTTACCTCTATATGTAAGGTAACTAATACTTCATCTTGATTCTCGATCAACCCACCAGCTGCTGCAAAACGAATGTTTTCATCATCCATTTGGTATTGCTTCATAAATCCAGCTGTTGCATCCGACCAGGACATTCCAGCAAATGCGATCAAATCGCTATCAATACTAAGCTCTCCTTCAAAAGAACGCACATTACTTGGATTTTGAATCTGAATAGGAATATCGATAATCTGATTTGGTTCTACATAGGCATTTTCGACCCCAATAGATCCCGTTGCGTTCAAATGACCATCATCTTCATGAGGTAATGAATCAATAAGACCGACCACATAATCAAGAATGGTTGTTGCATCCAAGGCAGACAACGATTCATCCGCAGTTACATCAGCAACGGCGAGACCTCGATTATCTAATGTTGCTGAACCGACAAGATGCTTTAGGATCCATCCACCATCTACTGCTTGCACATGTCCATTCCAGTCTACATCACCAATATGTAAAGGCAAGACTTCAATTCCACCATTTTCATAATTTACGGCTAGTCCACCATTATTAAATTCCGCATCATCAAGTGTAATAGGAATGAGTTCATCATTGGCAGTATCCGGTATAGCAAAATTTAATCGAAAGAATACGCCTTCACCACTAATGGCATTGGCTCCAGCTGCAGCTGTAATTACTAACTGCAATCCTTCGCTGGAAGTTTCATTGGCTAACACCATCCAGTTATAATCACCGGCCATCGTATTGGATGTGTCTACTGAAACAAAATTCATCTTGCCGGAATATCCTCCAAACGAAAGCTCTGCTGATACAAAATTTGTATCATAAGGCGTTGCAACAAATACATCTACCGCCATCGTGTCTTCTGGGATAGCATCCGGTTGTCCAATTTTTACAAAGAAATCATGATAAATAGGCGTGGTGCGCCAGTTTTTATAATCAATATAACGGTTTTCTCCTACTTCATATCGATCATAAATACGGGTCAAGTTTTGAGGGTTATCTCC